>DATKWV010000001.1:0-11630 GCA_035529405.1 Sedimentisphaerales bacterium
TTGCCGGCCGGAAAATAACGAAACGGCAATTCTTCTTCATGAAATCGTTTCAATAATTTATGCTCTTTGCAGATTATACTGCACTTTGGCAAGAAATGTTTTCACCTTTACTTTAGGGTCGCCTTCTCCCAGCGTTTCTATAGGCAAAAATCCGCGATAGCCGCCTTTATATATAATAGCCTTTAACTTTTTCAAATCAATCGGCACTTCCTTTTCACCATACCAGACATTTTCTTTGACCTGCCAGGACACTGCATAGGGCAGAAGCTTTGCTATCTGCTCATACGGGTCACTCTGGCGAAGACTGCCGACATCAAGCATCACGCCGAACCATTCCGAATTCACAGCTTCGACTATCTTGATGGTATCATCCGCTGTTTTGGCAAAATCATTATGGTTTTGCAGCCCCACTATGACACCGTGTTTTCTGCCGTGCTCCACACATTCTTTGATATCCGGAATCATCCATTCCAGCGTCTGGTCAAATGTATAACCAGCCGGCACTTTTCGACCGGCGAAAATTCGAATAACAGTTGCACCAAGTTTTTCAGCCACTTGAATCCAGTTCTTTACCAGCTGTACATCACTTTTCCGGCTTTCTGAATCAGGTACTGCGAAATCGTTTCTTACCCCCGTACCATTGATGGTTATGCCGTTTATAAATGCTTTCTTCTTAAGGCTGTAAATGTACTCATCGCTTGGCACGTCAGGGTAACCTGGAAAATAGTAACCCGTCGCATCCAGACCGTCAAAATGAAGATTGGCGCAATAATCGATGACGTCTTCCAGAGACATCTCACCGGCGAGCAGCGGTTTATCGAAAGAATATGCATTCAGGCTCAGCTTGATTTTTGTTCCTTTATTCCGGCGGACCCTTCCTTGAGCAAAAGCACTATCCGGTAAAATTAAACCGGCTGATGACACAGCGGCAACTGCCAGTGTGCCTTTTAAAAATTGACGACGATTAATTTTCTTTTTCATATGTGTATCCTTTGAATACAATTTTTTATTATTTTACCATTTCACAAGCGGTTCACATATTATCTCATTTAACGTTTTTTGGCAAGCCCGATACGGTAACCCTGTGGCGGTGATTCGGGACCGAAAACCGTACAACCGAACTGCAGCTAAAAGCCCAAATAGCGTGTGAAATCACAAAAATTCCAAATCCATAGAGTTTGTAATACCAAAAACTTAAAAAATCCCGGAAAAGGATGATACTTTGTCCGTTGGCCTTATTGTCCCTTATAAGCCAGCGGGCTATGGAATCGGCAGAAGTTTCCTTTTAGCTTCTGGCACAAGTCATTTCGTTAGATATAATAAAAACGATTTTTACTAAGGCCTTGATTACGAAAAGCAAAAAGGTAAGAAAAAAGTATGTTAGGGGTTAACTGGGTCGATTGGCTGGTCATCATCGGCTATCTTGTGGGTATAACGCTGGTCGGAATCCGGGCGGTAAAGAAAGTAAAAAGCAGCACCAGCTTCTTTATCGGCGACCGCAAGTTCGGCAAGGTGATGATGATGTTCTTCGCTTTCGGTACAGGCACACACTCCGACCAGGCCGTCAGCGTGGCTGCCAAGACCTACCGTGTGGGTGTTTCGGGTATCTGGTACCAGTGGCTGTGGCTGTTTTGTACGCCATTCTACTGGTTGCTTGCGCCAATGTTCCGCAGAATGCGTGCCGTCACTACGGGCGACTTTTTCAATGCACGCTACGGCCGTGGGGTTAGTGTTCTGTATGCCCTGGTAGGTATGCTGCAGTTGACGGTGAGTATCGGGGTGATGCTGAAAGGCTCCAGCGCAATGATAACGGCAGTGTCCGGCGGAAACATCAATCCGAACACAGCCGTTTGGGCCATGACCGTAATGTTCATTATTTACGGCATTGCCGGAGGATTAAGTGCGGCCATCGTCACCGACTTCATACAGGGCGTGCTGACTATTGTCCTTTCATTTCTTATCCTGCCTTTTGCATTGTCCCAGGTGGGAGGATTGTCGGGATTACGAGAAACAATCGCCGAGCAGAGCATGTTTGAAATCGTCGCCCCCGGTGAAATTACGGCATTTTACATTGCTATTATCTCGTTAAATGCCCTGATTGGGTGGGTCACTCAGCCGCAAAGTATGGCCCTGGGAGGTGCCGGAAGTACGGGGATGGAGGGGCGAGTTGGTGTGATGTGCGGCATTTTGTTCAAACGGGTATGCACCATTGCCTGGGTGCTAACAGGATTGTGCGCAGTCGGACTGTATATGGGCAAAGATGTGGACATAGACCACGTCTATGGTCTGATGGCTCATAATCTTTTGCCAAAAGTTGCGCCGGGGCTGGTGGGCTTGTTCATAGCATCAATGCTGGCTGCCGTGATGAGTTCGTGCGACGCCCTTATGGTTTGCTCCTCGGCCCTGTTCACAGAGAATATCTATAAACCCCTGATAGCACCCGGCCGGCAAGATAAGCACTATATGCGAACAGGACGAGTGGTTGCTGGGCTGGTGGTTTTGTGCGGAATCTTTTTCGCATACCAACTCGAAAATGTGGTACAGGGACTGGAAATTTTCTGGAAGGTGGCGGCAATGATGGGTATTCCATTCTTCGTGGGCTTGTTCTGGCGCCGTGCTACTTCGGCAGCGGCCTGGGTCAGCACTATTGCAAGTTTCGCCGCACTGCTGTTCACCAGTAAAATCAATATGTTCGACAAAGTTCTATGGGACTTCAACGCTGTCTTTGCTGACAGGCTGCCTGAGTTTATGCGATGGGAAGGGAAGCTTTACCTGCCCTGGCAGATGATTATTTATCTTGTTGTGGGGCTGATTGCTGCTATTGTGGTCAGCGTGTTCACTAAACCCCAAAAGAAAGAAAAACTCGATAAGTTTTACCAGTGCATCCGGACCCCTGTAAGGCCGGGTGAGGGTGAAACTGAACCCTTCACATTACCCGAGGCAGTCGAACCGGCCCCGAGAAACGTCTGGCTCGACCATCCGGACTTTGAAATCCCTAAGCCGACCCTGGTGGGCGTCGTCGGATTTCTTGCCGGCTGGGCTGCTGTCGGGGCCTTGATAGCAATGTTGGTGCTGATACTGAGACAATAAATACGACCGTGCCGTGATGGAAAAACCGGATTACAAGAAACTTCGAGAACAGAAAAAATTCAACTGGTACGTGGCCATAGGGGGCAGTTCATTATGGACACTGACAGGTATACCCGTCAAAGATTTCTATACCAATCCCAATGCCTGTATAGAAGCGTATCGCAAAGGAAGACATCTGCTAAGAGAGCTCTTTGGGCCGGATGTTGGCCCTGCACCTGTCAGTACACCAATGATTAAGTATGGTCATCTGAATACTCTCGGTGCACAGTTAACTTTTCCGCAGGAAGGTGAGCCGCATCACAAGTTTGCGTTCGAATCGGCCGAGCAGGGAATTAAACATCTGCAAAGAGAAGTCGATTTTGCAACTGCCGGAATGACCCCCTTCTATTTGGACTTTTACGAGAAAATGCAGCATGCTTTTCCGGATGAACGAGTATATTTCGGCTGGCAATGGGAAGGGCCAATCACGACAACGTGGGGTCTGCTGGGCGAAAGCTTTATGTACGATTTGTTCGACAGGCCGGACACTGTCCGCCGGCTTCTCAAGCTCGCCGCAGCAAGCATAGTGGAATTCTGCCGGTTCTTCTGTAAGGTTGAGAACACAGCCGTTCTCGATAGCGAACCTGACCACGGCAAACTTTGTGACGATATTGCCGCGATGATACCGGCACGGATGTGGGAAAATTTTGTCCTGCCGTACTGGGACATGTATTATAATGGCCCCGCACCGGGAAGAATCGTCCATTGTGAAGATATGAACGCAGAGCAATTACAATTCCTGGAAAGCATATCAATAATCGATTACGACCCCGGCATATCGCCTAAACTGAGCCCGAAGATTATCAATGCCGCCACACCGGTTCCGTTCGGCTGGCGATTGGCCGGGTTCGGCTACAGCTCTATGAGCTGTCGGGATGTCGAAGACTTCGTATATCAGGCCGTCGCGGATGGCGCCAGCTATGTTTTCACGTTTATTGAAGCAGTAATGTGCAATGAAATCACCGCCGAAAAAGTGCAGGTATTTATCAGCGCCGCCAGGCAGGTGCAAAAGCTGCTCGCTGAGGGCGTAACCCGCCAAGAAATCGGCCGCCGGGTAAGCGCCCACGGTCGGGAGAATTTCTGGGGCAGATGGCTGCGATGATGCGTCAAGGCAGCCTGGCCCGTGTTTTACTCCCCACCCAAACGATTTTTTTATGAGAGGCAGTGCTATGAAGAGCTGGACAAAAGTTTTCGCAGTTGTTTTGATTATAATTGGCTGCTTATGTTTAATCCCGGCGGCAACGGAAGGCGTATCAGCAAAGAAAGGGCTGACAAACCCTTTCTTTGCGTTCAAGAGCAGTATGAAAGGGCCTCAATACAGCACACCCAAGTCCCAGGCACGGGTGCTGAAAGAACTGGGTTACGCAGGGATTGAACATAGTGGGGTGCACGGAATCGCTGAGATGCTTGAAGAACTAGACAAAAACGGATTGAAGATGTTCACCGTTTATATCAAGGTATGTATGAACGGCGACAAAGAAAAGTATGACCCGGCGTTGAAAGAAGCCGTCAGGACATTGAAGGGCCGGGATACAATTCTCTGGCTCTACGTCACAAGTCAGAAATATAAACCCTCCTGTCTGGAAGCCGACCCGCCGGTGGTGGAAGTGATTCGTGAAATAGCTGATATGGCACACGAATCGGGACTGCGAGTAGCCCTTTACCCGCATCTTGGGTACCTGGTGGAGCGGGTGGAGGATGCAGTGCGCATGGCCGAGAAAGTGAACAGAAGAAATGTGGGAGTGACTTTCAATCTGTGTCACTGGCTGGCAAAAACAACGGTCGATGAAGAAAAAAATCTGGAATCCGTGCTGAAGTCGGCAATACCCTATCTGTTCGTCGTCAGCATCAATGGCGCAGATAATAAAAAAGGGTGGGACAATCTGATTCAGACGCTGGACCGCGGGTCATTCGACACTTACAATCTTTTGAAAACATTAAAGAGATTGGGGTACACCGGCCCGATAGGACTTCAGTGCTATAATATAAAAGGCGACACATACAACAACCTGAATCGCTCAATGCAGGCCTGGCGCAAGTTTTCGGAACGAATAGCGGCCGACGAAAATTGAAAAGCCTGTTATGGTTATGCGAGATATGAAATACAGCAGGTTCGTCGCGGCGGCGGTTATGTATGCGGTCTTCGCTGTCTATCTGTACCAGCCGTATTTCCAAAGTTTCGGCGTGTTACGTTATTTAATTTTGCTGAATGCTTGTTTAGGGGCTTTAGGTTGTTATGTCCTAAGCAGGCGGTGGGTGGGCACGTTTGCCGGTTCGTTTTTTTCAGGAGCGATTTATGGTTTCGGACCTTTTGCTCTTGGAATAGCTGCATTACATCCGGCTGCCGGATTTATCACAGCAGTCATACCCTGGCTTTTTGCACCTGCGGTGTTTTTGCATAAAACAAAGCCTCGCCGGCTGGTTGTATTACTGTGCGCCTTGCCCTTTTTGGCGGTATTGCTGTTTTCCTGGCTGGCGGCATCGTTTCGCTTGTTCACAATACCGGCCCAGGCCAAAGTGAATTTGGCGGATTTGGCCGGATTTTTCAGTCCGCTTGTTGCCGCCAGGCGAAATGCTGCCATCCTCGGCATATACCACGTCCCAATGGCGGCTCTGATTATTGGCATTTCCATGCTGTTTACGGTTCGACGACTGGGCATAATTATCATACTCGTATCAGGTACAGGTCTGGCTTTTGGCAAATCTTTTCTGCACGTAAATCCGATTGTTTGGCTGGCAATTCCGGTTTTATGTTCTGCTGTGCTGGCGGGGGCGGGCACTGGGGCGCTTGTGTCCAGCAGTTTTGCTGACAGAAAGTGGCTTATTTCAATAGCTGTGGTCATGGCCGTACTTTCGGCGGGGATGCTGTTATTGGCGACAAAATATCAGAAGCTGCCGGTTTTTGGCCCGGGATATGCTCAAGCTTTTTTTAAGACAGCGGCGATGTACGGCCTGGGGGCCATCGCAGTTTTTATTATATTCGTAATGGTATGTGTGAAGGTCCGTGTTCTCTGGCTGCGATGGGCCGTGCTTTGCACAGCCATGACGGTCGATATATTTATAAGTGCGGGGGAAATTGTCTGCAGGCTTTTTTAGCATAAAAGTTACACCGGCAAAAACCTGCAGCAGCCGACCCTTATACCGCACGGCAAACAGTCAAAGAATTTCCCGTTCGACCCTGCCCAGATAGAATCGCCCGTCTTTTTGCATGAATTCGATGACGGCATCAAGCTGTTTGTCTATGAAGCGACCGTCGTTGGAGACAATCGCCATGCCCAGCACCGCCATATTTTTGTTGTCGTTATGGTCGACCTCGGCAATGGAAATATTGAACCGGTTCCGCAAACGTGTGATGAGACTTTTTATGATGCTTCGCTTTTCTTTCAGCGAAACTATCCCGTGCAGATGCAATTGAGTTGTCATCACACCGACAGTCATAACTTTGTTTCTTGCAGCCTGTGGCGCATGTGGCGCTGACTTTAGCCAAAAACGTTTACCATAAGAAAATTGTAGGGTTTTTACGCTGGTTTGACAACGACAAAAAGTCTTTCCTGTTTCAACAAAACACTAAAGGTAGACTATTTTAGAACACTCATATGGGGTACCATCTGTGAAGATTTGTTGGTAAAGAACGATATAATTTCGAACAGCTTGCCACCGCTGGGAAACTGCTTGATACTCTGTCCTAACCAAATACGTTAACCTGTGCCATTTGTGCATAAAGGAAACACCAAACCCTTGTTTTCTAAAATGTAAGAGAGGGCGGGTTCGAACTCTGCTGTCTCCGTTGGCCTTCGGCCAACAGAGCAGGTGAACAGTATATGGCAGAGGAGGGAACTGTCTCTGTTTGTTGGTAAGCCTTATATGTTCTAAGCCGGCTTAACCCTTGAAGTAATCGGGCGGCAGACTCTGGTCGGGATTAAAGCTCGCACTCAAAGCATACCGGACAAGCTGGTCCAAAAAGTAATTGCCGGCTGGGTCATCGCCCTCAATCGCTGCAGTAAAATTGAAACCGCTGACCAGCAATCTGCCTTTGCCGACCGCCACTTCGAACAGATAGGCTTTATCCAGAAAACGTTGCGGCATATCGATACACCGCACGATAGGTTTGACCTTAATGGCAAGCTCATCAAGCAGTACCGTCTTGCCGCCCTGGATAAGCTGATGGAATTGCAGGTCGCACCATCCTTCGTTGGGCATATTGTACATCGCGGGGTGCTGCTGGTCGATAATGGAACCTAAATGCGACTCGACCGCACCAGGGTCCCAGCCAGAAGGGCGGAAGCGGACACTCACGGATGGAAAGACTTTGTCGGGATTCAGCAGCAGTATTCGTCCGCCTGCCTGCAGGTAGCTGAGCATATCTCCATCAAGGCGGTTGGTTACCAGCAAGTCACAGTCTGCAGGATTTAGGTTTTGCCCGGCGGTGTCGGCCCAGGGATAAAGCTTTCTTATCCACCCGTCGCCGGTGACACACAGCCTGCCTGCCGGCAGAAACTGCTGCGGGAATAACCACAAATTCCAATTATTTGCCACAGTACCATTCTGGTCAGTCAGTTCGGCCTCGAGTGTAAGCTTTTCCGCATTCGGGCGGCGGGGCATTGTAAAAGAAATCGGCATCAATTCCTGCGGTCCGCCGCTGTCAACCCGCAGCCGGCTGCCGCTGTGCGAAGCCAATACTTCCCTGCCGGCACGGAGCTGCCACCTGGCGGCAGCATTATCTGAAGGCTGGTCCTCATAACGCGAGACCAGCAGGGTCATCTTTACCGTCTCGTCGCAGCGGAAATTACGCTGGTCGCTGTCAATCAGCAAGACAGTGGGCGAGTTAAACTTGCGGTAGTCGGCGGCGGTGATGGCTTTTGGACGGTAGAACATATCCACGGTGCCTTCGGCACAATACGGGTAGTCCTGGAACAGCCAGAGACTATAGCCCTGGAGCATACTTCGGCGGACAGCTTCTATATTTGTCTTTATGCACAATGCCTGGAGACGATTGGATTTGTCCACCCACTTCGGATATAATCCTGTCACTGCTTTCTGATGCGCCAAGTCACGTGCCTCGTAAAGCCAGTAAGGCCGAATCCCCTGCCGAAACAACGGCAACTGCTCCAAATTCGGTAACGTCACAAAATAGCCCATTTCGTGGGCGACGACAGGCCTTTGCGGCTTTGTATCGCCCAGGTGGTATTTCCCGTCCCGGTACGCAAACGAAGTGGATTCATTGAACTGCCAGGTCCAGAAGTCAAGTGTCTCTCTTGGCCGGCGTGCCACTCCGTCCGAGTCAATGACCAGCCGGGTCGGGTCAATCTGCTTGGCCAGGCGATACATCGCTGGTGCCATATCGAAACTGTCGTAGAGTTCGTTACCCATGCACCACGTGACGATGGACGGGTGATTACGACTGGCTTTGATAATTTCTCTCCACTGGTCAAGATAAAGCTGTTTACCTTGTACCGTCACAGCAAGGTTCCAGCGATAGGCAATCGGGAACTCCGGCTGCAGCAGGATACCCATTTCGTCCGCCACGTCAAAATATTCCTGCGGTGGAAACCAGCTGTGATGTCGGGCATAATTGAAGCCGTAGTCTTTAACCACTTTGAAGCGCCGCCGGTATTCCTGCTTGTCTGTCGGCGGTGCGATAGTATTGGGATAGATACAGTCATCGCCGTAGCCGCGCAGAAAGATAGGCTTACCGTTGAGCAGAAACTTGCCGTCCTGCACTTTCATCTCGCGCATCCCAAACCGTACCGTCACGGCATCGAGCTTTTCCTGACCGTCTGCCAGTGTCGTGCGAACCGTGTAAAGGTAAGGCTGCGACGGCGACCACAGTTTTGCCTGGGCAATGCTCACCGGCAACGTTATTGTGTTGGTTTGTTGTGAAACCGCCTTGCTTGCGGCAGCTACCTGGATACCATCCTGGTCGTAAACACCGACGATAATCTGCAAATCCTTACGGGATTTTTCGGCGCCCGGCAGGTTGGCCGTCGTCACCTGCACGCTGGCCGAGCGCTGTGTAACCTGCGGAGCCACGAAAACGTCTTCAATCCACCGCCCAGACGTGGTCTCCAGCGTGACATCCCGGTAGATTCCGCCCCAGGTAACAAACAGAAAATCGAGGGTATCAAAACATCCTATCAGCGGGTCGATGTCTTTATTCCACCTGGCATCAACACGCACGACAATCCGGGCCTTTTTACCTGCCTGAACAAATTTCGTAATGTCATATTTGAAAGGGCTGATATATGCGATATGTGTGCCGACATGTTTGCCGTTGACCCATACATCGGCATAGCGGTGAACGCCGCCGAACTTCAGCCAAATCACCTTCTTCTGCCAGTTCTTCGGGATGGTAACATTGCGCCGATACCACCCGGGCCCGGGGTAAACGTGAAAAAGTTTGTCCGATTCTCGGTCTGTGCCAAGAAGTCGGTCACCGGTGGCTGTGCGCTCGTATTCGCGCAGGAGCTGCTGGGATTCATACCCTATCCCTTGTGCGTTCCAGGCCCCCGGAACGGTAATTTTTCTGTCGAAAGATACTTTCTGCTCATACCACTTCTCAGTCACTCCCTTATCGCACGGGTCCATCTGGAATTCCCATTCGCCGGAGAGATTGATACCTTCTCGAACTTCATTTGCATCAGAGATATTCTGTCCATAAGCGGCGGTTGCTGTCCAGGCCGCGGTTAAGCACGCAAACATAATCACTGTTTTCATAGGGTCATCTTTCCGGGTCTTTCCTGTGCCCTGCGTTGTTTAAGCCCGCCTGTTCAAGCTTATGGGTTTGTCTTGACGCCGCTTAAAATGTATCTTAGAATTAACGCCTGGTCAATCTAAAAAATAGCAGGCAAGTCTTTGTGCGCGTTGTGTTTGACATATCAGCAAGGGCTGTAAGATTATGTTTAGGAGACGTGTCTGGACGTGGGTTTTCTTAGCCGCTGCCGCGCGATTTTGCTGGGCCGGGCCGCAGCTTGTGCAGGATGAACGTGCAGCCCAACTGGCCAAAGAAGTGCGAAACAAGGGATGGGTTGTGTACAGTGCTAAGATTGGAACGGACAACTGGGACCTGTTTCTCATGCGGCCTGACGGGTCCGAACGTAAAAACATCACCAATACCCCCCAGTCCAACGAGGCTGCGGCAAGGTTCTCACCGAACGGTCGAAAGATTCTGTATTACCGTATGCCCAAAGACACGGCGGTGGACAATAATAAGTACGGCACCTATGAGCTTGTTATTGCCGATTCAGACGGTACAAACGCCGTCTGTTATGGAAGCCAATACCAATGGGCTTCGTGGGGACCTGACGGTAAGAGACTCGCCTGCCTTTCCATAAAAGGCATACAGGTTATCGACCTGGCCACAAAAGAGGTCATCAGCCGAACAGGCCGGCAGGGCATAGTTGAACAGCTTGTCTGGTCACCGGACGGCAAATGGTTTGCCGGTACGGCCAACGGCTTAGGGCAGTATTGGACCATCGGCCGGGTCAACGCGGTCACGGGCGAAGTAAATGCCGTCAGTGAAGTAAACCGCTACAACTGTACGCCGGACTGGCTGCCTGATTCGCAGCATATTGTCTACGCGCGCGGTATTGTTCCGGATGTGGGCGGGTGGGCGCAATTGTGGTCGGCCAGCGGCGACGGTAAGGGAAAACGGCTGCTTTACGCTGAAGAAGGCCGGCACATTTACGGGGCGACTGTTTCGCCGGACAATAAGTATGTTCTTTTCACCAGGTCCGAGGAAGACCTGGGCACAGTTGACAATTCGCGTACAACGATGGCACTGATGCGGCTGCGGGATGCACCCATCGTCAGGGGTAACAGTGATGCCATGGACAAGAGCGGTTCCAACGTCAGGGACGGGCCGGTATTGGAGCTTTCTTCGGGTTGGGAACCACACTGGACTTATGCCGAGCTGGATGTGAACAAGTGAGGGATAATGATGAGCGGCGATATGAAAACCTGTGCTAAAATTCTCGTGTTTGGGGTGCTTGCCGGCGGTGTTCTCTCTGCAGGCCGGGCGCGGGGCGAAGAAATACGCAGGGCAAAACAGCAGGCGGCCCCAGATGTGGTCGGGCTGGCTAAAGAGCTGCACGATAAGGGCTGGATTGTTTACGGTGCCCGGACTTCAAAGGGCGACTGGGACCTGTTCACTATGCGGCCGGACGGCTCGGACGTCCGCAATATCACTAACACTGCAAATTTCAACGAAGCGGCGCCTCGCTTTTCTCCGGATGGCCGAAAAATTCTTTACAGGCGCCTTCGCAGGAATGAAAAAATTGAGCCCAACAGGTTCGGAATGCAGGGCAGACTTGTTTTTGCCAACAGCGACGGCAGTGACGTTGTGGTCTATGGTAAACAAGGAGAATACACGTGGGCATCCTGGGGTCCGCAGGGCAAAAGAATCGCGTGTATGTCAGCAAAGGGCATTTACTTTGTTGACCTGTCCACAAAAGAGGTCGTCGGCAGGCTCAGCCGGCAGGGCTTTTTTCAGCAGGTTTCGTGGT
>DATKWV010000002.1:0-2500 GCA_035529405.1 Sedimentisphaerales bacterium
CCCACCGGTTGCGACCCCGCCAATACAACTAAGCGTCTGTATCTCCTGTGCGGTGCCTGATGGATAGCCGTCCAGTTTGAGCTTTGAATCCTGCGCATTTTGAGTCTCGATAAAACTGCCCGGTGCAAGCAAGGCAAGCCCTCCCGGAGTTCCGCCTGCTGTCTTAACCGGCAGTGTCGGTAAAGTCAGCTCCGTATCGCCAGTGGCGCCATTATCATAAGTGAGGGTAATAGCCAACTCACTGTCGCCGGATATATGGTCTGTCAACCGTATCTGGCCGTTTATAAACACCGCCGTAGCGACACCGTCGAAATGCTCATTTATCTTCAATATCAAATCGCCTACTGTAGTTTCCTCCGTGACATCCATATCCAGGTCGGTTAAATCGGTGTCGAAGTGATTCTTGCCGCTTATTCTAATGAACTCGTCGCCCTGCAATCCTGTCAGCCCTCCCTCAGGGTCGCGAAACTCGCCAAGCTCGGTAATCTTGGTAGTGAGCGTGGCATGTTCGCCCGTGCTCTCAAGAGTGAATGCACCGCCGGCCGTCGTACTTTCCAATACCTCCGTAGTACTGCTGTTTATCGATATATGGTAATCGGTGCCGGTTTGCCGGCCGGTCAGCATCAGGTGATATTTACCGCCATGATACAGCAGACTTGCCGTTACACCCGGATTGTTCTGGTCATTATTTATCAACCCCACCAGGTCCTCCAGTGTAGTCTCGCCCGTTGTCGGTACCCCCGTTTCCTTATAATTATACGAATAGATAAAAGTCCCCTCGCCGACGTAACTGGTCTTGAAATCGAAAGTGCTCGTATCCTGAATCCACGTCTCGCCGGTTGCAAGCTGACTGACTATTACTGAATGAGAGCCCTCTTCGGCCTGGGCCGATGCACTGGCGGTCAATACGCTGGTGTCGCTTGAGCTTGTGTTAAAATAATTGAGTTTATCCGAGTCCGAGATTTTGCCGGCCGCTGTCTTGAGGGAACCAATTTTCTTGCGCAGCAGGTCAAAGGCCCGGGTTACGACATCGTAGTCTTTTCTTGCAACCTGGTACCTGGCAAGCCTGCGGCTTTCGATTATCATAAGCTGCTGAACTAATTTAGCTGTGTCGATGCCCGTTGCCAGGCCCGGAAGCTGGAAAGTGGACATAATTGGCTCCCAATCGGTACCCTGTACCGTTGTTCGGTCTTGTTTTTTCTATTTACGCGTACCTGCTTTTAATTATCGGCCAAATCAAACACACCATAACCATATTTACCCTCATTTAGCGGAAAATCTCGCGGTCCGCCTGGGATAATGGCGGTAAAAGTCGCTGATATCAGCAAAACCCTGCAAAAAACGCCGAAACAGCTTGCCGGCATTAAGCGCTGGCGCCTTCATTGTCCGAACCGCCTTCACCGCGGTACGCCTCCAGCGTCTTTTCGCCCTTTCGAATATGCTGAAGCTGCTGGGCCACGTTCTCTTTCTCGGCACCGACCATAAGCATCAGCTCGCCGTACAGCTTCAACAGGCCCTCGCCTCTGGCCTGCACTTCAGGCGCCGCCAATGCACCCGCCTGCACCATTTCCTCTACAATCGAGCCGGCCTGCTGCGCAGACGTCTCTATGTTTCTGAAATCACCCTTGCGTATAAGCTCTTTCTGCTTTTCCAGCAGGGCCTCCAATTCATCCAGCTTCGATGCGAACGCAGACTGCGGCGCTTTTGGTTCGACGTCTTTGGTTTCGTTATCCATAAACTAAAACTCCTTTGCGTTGTCATTGCCGGCCCCGCAGAAACGCCCCTGTCGGCTTTCGAGGCCCTGTGCCAGATTATGTTCAACCTCTTCCAGAAGGTCTGCCGCGTCCCTGTTTGCCGCGTCCAGAACCAGAATGTCCTTTAGAAGCCGCTGTGACTGCTGCAAATCGTCTTGCTTGATGTAAAGCGTCGCCAGGCAGAACATTACCGATGTATCGCCCGGATGCATTCGCAGATATACCCGCAAAAAATATATCACCTGCTCAAAAGACCCCATCCGGCAGGATGTCTGAAAAAGACCCAGAAGCGCAGCAAGGTTGTTGGTATCCAGCTCCAGGCATTTTAGATACATCCGGAACGCAAGCTTATAATCAGCCCTTTGGTGGGCGACAGCGGCCAGGCCCGCGTAAGCCTTAGCGCAATTGCCGTCCAGCCGACGCGCTACCCTGAATGCTATCTCGGCATCGTCAAGTTTGTTGTTGCCAAGGGCCGTTAACCCAAGCCCAACGTACGGCTGCGGCAGGTCGGGACACAACGATGCGGCCTTTTCGTAGCACTTGCCGGCCTGACCGTAATTGTCCACGGCAATATAGCAGTCCCCGAGGTGCTGTAACACCTCGTAACACAACGCCGTCTTGCCTTCCACAACGTCACTTTGCTCTGTCAGTTCCATAGAAATCCTTTTCTCTGTTCGTTCTTTCGCCCTGTAATTAACGAAAACCAGACCCTCAGCCAAAGGTCCCTATTTGATAAAATCCAGCAG
>DATKWV010000003.1:0-4726 GCA_035529405.1 Sedimentisphaerales bacterium
GGGTCAGTTGTACAAGTTCCAGTTTCGAGCCTTTCTCAAGGGCAATACCGATTACAGTCAAATCGGCACGGTATCTGCTCAGCCCGGTTGTTTCAATGTCAAGATAGGCGCGAGATTTCATATCGCAGGACCGGTTTTTCAGCTCATCCCCAAAACAGGTAAAGACAACAACAGCCCGGCTGGCAATTCCCGTTTTCTCAGCAGTTGTCACTGCCGGGGAACTGTTACCGGGTTTTTACATCGCGGGCATTTGCCGGTTTTGCCGGCGTATTTTACAGGTACTTTGAGCTTTTTGCCACAAGTACATGCAAACCGGATAAATTCGCCGCTGTCCGGGCCTGTTGGCAATGGTATCTTTTCCGGGTCTGTTGTCTTTTCCTGAATTCCCGCCAAAGGCCCGGAAATGCCGTCCTGGGTATCATACAGAAACATCGCGGGGTTTGCACCAAACAGTTTCGGCAGCGGCTGTTTTCGCCTCCGGAGCATCTGCAGCAGCGACGTTTCATATTTGTACATCTGCACCCAATTCATTTTCAACATCAGAATCGCCAGTGAAAACCCTGCGGCAAAGCCGCCAAGATGCGCAAAATAAGCAACCCGGCATCCTCCTGCTATGGCTGCACCCCATATATCAAATGCCAGCCAGAATAAAATAATCCAGTAACTGCTGATAGTAAATTCACGTATAACCGGGTGAAAAAATAAAAACCATATAAAATAACACGTTATGTCATTTTCGGGAAAGAACACAAGGTACATGCCGACAACACCCATTATAGCCCCGCTTGCGCCGACGACGGTGCTGTCGTGGAAAAGCAAATGTGCGACACCGGCAAACACACCAAGAAATATGTAAATCGGCAAGTAAGCCAGATTACCGATTTTGGCGCATACGGCATTGCCGAAAATCCACAAAAAAAGCAGGTTGCCCACAAGGTGAATAATACCGCCGTGCAGCCACATATAGCCGAACAGCCCTCTTATTGTCCAGCCGTTAAGGACAAAGCGGGCCATTGGGGTCGGCGCAGCCTGGCCCGTGGCCGGCTGCCGGTCGCGGTCCTGCCGGCTGGTTACCTGCCGGTGCTCTGTCTGCAATCGCCTTGCCTGTTCCATCAGGGCAATAACCTGCAGGACAAAAACGGCGATTATAGCGGCAATTATCAGCCAATTAACAAAAGGCCATCGCTGCTGCGGGACATCAACTCTCCAGGGTATTATCAAAACACCACTCCCTGAGCAAAAGCAGCCGGTTTTTCAAACAGCCGGGGCAACCATACCGGCACCGGTACACTCAAATAATCCTGGCGACAATAATCAGGACCAGCCCGACAACATACAGCACAAACATCAAAGCCAGCATCGGATTTGTTCCTCTGGGAGCAGCTTTGAATTCTCTCCAGATAAATACACCCCAAAATGCCGCCACCATAGTAGCGCCCTGGCCGAGACCGTAGGATATCGCAAAACCGGCCTGCCCGGAGGCAATAATACTAAATGACATACCTATATTCCAGATAATACCGCCCAAAATACCGACCAGGTGAAGTTTCAGACTGCCGTTTGTGAAGTATTGGCTGTATCCTACAGGCTGGCCCGTAAAGGGCTTGTACATGGCAATGGTGTTCCAAAGAAAATTGGAAACCAACAGACCCAGCGAGAAGAACACTACCGCACTATACGGAGTAAATTTGCCGCGCTCGATGTTAAGAAAATCCGTTGACATCGAAGCAGCCACAAAACGGTAAAACCAGCCCATCAGCACTCCGGCCAGAATCGACAGTATAATACCCTTCAGCGCCGTCTTTTGTCTGTGAGCCAAAAGACGTTTATATGCAAACCCGTCCACAATAACAGCAGCGGCTACACTTGCCACTCCAAGAAATAATAACAAGGCATTACCCACCGGACTGGCTATATAGTTATTAACCACGCCTATGACCAGCGCAAGCCCTATACCTATCGGAAAAGCAACCGCAAGGCCGGCGACATCTATCGCGCCGACAAGAAGAATATTCGAAAGATTAAAAATAACCCCGCCAAGTAACGCCAGCATTATTGTTTCAGGCGCCGCCTGCGCTGCATTTTCCATAAAGCTCATACCCGACTGACCGCTGCTGCCCATAGTAAAAGCAAGTATCAACGAGAGAATAAAAACACCTATGGCGTAATCCCAGTAAAAAAGCTGAAACTTCCATTCCCTGGTCGCAAGTTTCTGCGTGTTGGCCCAGGAACCCCAGCACAGCATCGTTATAACACACATTACCACCGCCGTAGCATACGATTCGATAATAACCATACCAATAATCCTTTCACTTAATCATCGAGTTTTTAATAAATGCATCGACCTGCTCTTTCGTGGGCATTGAGGACTGGGCCCCAAGTTTTGTTACGCTTACTGCCGCAACAGCATTGGCATACACGGCAGCATCTTTTACCGATTGTCCGTTGGCAAGGCCGAACGCCAGGGCGCCGGTAAATGCATCGCCCGCTGCCGTGGAATCTGCCGCCCTGACCCTGTTGCCGGCAACAAAATCCATACCGTTTCTGTCGGTAATAACAAAACCCTTTTCGCCGAGGGTAGTTATTACAGTCTTTACGCCTTTCGCCAATAAAGCATTTGCTGCCGCGGCTGCACTGGCTGCGTCAACAACCCTGATGCCCGTTATGGTTTCGGCCTCAATTTCGTTGGGCTTTAAAATCCCAACCATGCCAAGAAGCTCATCGCTTAACGGCCTGGCAGGCGCAGGGTCCAGGATAAACGGAACCTTGTGTTTTTGAGCAATTTCGGCAGCACGTTCGACAGTTTCAACAGGTATTTCAAGCTGAGCAACCACCACGCCCGCCGACGCAATGTCAGATTCGGCTCTGTTTACGTCCTCAGGCATAAGCCTGGCATTAGCACCGGGAACAACGATGATGATATTATGTCCCTGGTCATCGACTGCGATAACAGCAATACCTGAAGGAACACCGTCAAGCTGCTCAATGTATTTTGTATTGATATTAACGCTTTTGAAGTTATCAAGCGATTTCGATGCAAAAATGTCATTACCGAGTTTGGCAATAAAAACAACCTCTGCCCCGAGCCTGGCGGCGGCTACGGCCTGGTTGGCGCCTTTGCCGCCGGGTACCATGAAAAAGTCCGTACCGGTAAGGGTTTCACCAATTACGGGAATCCGGGGCGCCCTCGCTACCAGGTCCATATTACTGCTGCCTACCACTACGACGGTTTTCATACGGCATTGTCCTTTCTTTTGAGCGGAAAGCCCGGAAGAAGGTTTTTATCGAGGTTCTTCGCCTTGTGCGGATTTTCTTTGTTCGTCCATTCGGCCAAGACCGTCCAGGCACAACGCCGACCAGGTTTCGAGCGTATCCCTGACATTCGCAAGCTCAGCAGGGGTCATAAAGGCCATCTGGGTAATCATCTGCTCGCGCTTGTTAACGTTCGGGGCATCCAGCGTCCAATAGTGCACTATCCCCAGATGCACACGTCC
Organism: Sedimentisphaerales bacterium; assembly: GCA_035529405.1. Lineage (GTDB taxonomy): Bacteria > Planctomycetota > Phycisphaerae > Sedimentisphaerales > Anaerobacaceae > DATKWV01. The sequence goes on from DATKWV010000003.1 coordinate 3,495, forward strand.
GACCTCGTTGGATTCATCGTTGAGCAGGGCCGCAACGCGGCCGGTATGCCCGGTTTCTATGGATACTTCCTCGGCCACTTCACGGTCAACAGCGGCAAGGTAGGTTGCATAAAAATCGGTGCCGAACAGGGGCATGTCATCAACAGGGTTTATATGGCCTCCTATGCCGATGGACCTGTTGCCAACCAGCCGTGTCTCCCCGGCTCTTCTGCCCCTGACATAGCTGAGATACTTTCCGTTGCAGGTGATAATAACATAAGGAATGAGCTGCTTATAGGCCGGGTCCTGTTCGACCTGCGTGCGGTCCATAAAACGAGGAACACCCGGAACAAAGATTTCAGCCAGAAAACGGTCCACATCGAACGTAAGTCCCTGAAACATTCCGACACGTTCGATAATCTTTCGTTCGATTACCAATACCTGTTCCTGCTGCGCCATAGGGTTTTGCTCCTTTGTCCGGCAACAAGGTGTGTGCTCCGCAGGATGGCTTCCGCCATTTGCGGCTGTTATTATACTCAGCCGGTATGTACTTGGCAAGGCGGCGGCATAATTCGTGGCTCGTGAATCGTATTTCGTATCTCGTGTTCGGTAATTCGTCATTGCGAGGAGCGAAGCGACGCGGCAATCTACAAGCGAAAATGCCGCAAGGCATCCCGTGGAGCGAAAAGCTGCGGAAGCCGCCGGGGCGGATAAATATTTTAGGGCCGGAAATAAAACCTTACTGTAGGGCAATCTTTTGAAGGTGTTCAACAAGTATATGAACATGTGTGGACGGATTGTAATCTCTTAAGTCCTTTGCACAGGTTGTTTCTATAAGCACTTCTTTGGAATGTCTAATCGCAATATCTGTACGTGGATAAAGAACGTTAAACCCAATGTCTGTTTTCTTATAAGTCGGATGAACCTCTTTCAATGTTTTCTGAAGTTGCTTGTCTTCACTAAACGGCGTGATGATTTTCTTAAAATGCAGGAGAAACCAGTATTCGAAAAAGGGATTACTTAAAATAAGTTTTACGTTGCTTACCTGTGCCGCCCTTTGCCGAGCTTGGTCGAGTGTTTTATGTTGTGGCAGCTCCACATCCACTATACACCAAATCCTATCGTATGGAACACCCTCCCTTGCCCCTTGCTTCTTTTTAGAAATTGCATGGTCCACGACATCGATAGGTCGAGATTGCCTCAAGCCGACGACCTCAACCTTAACAGCATGTAATCTCAACGCCCCCCTCAGA
>DATKWV010000004.1:0-9774 GCA_035529405.1 Sedimentisphaerales bacterium
CACAATATCGACGATATACTTACGTTTGCCGTTTACGCTGGAATCCTTATAGATTCTGTTGCCTAACGGGTCGTATTTCAAGCTGATAGTATCGGTGCCTTTTGTTGCCGACCGCAGCTTATTGTCCCAGTTGTACTCGTAGCTCGATGCAGGATTGTCGATACTCGATATCATATTGCCGTTTTGGTCATAGTCAAGGTCAAAATATTCACCGCCGCTGGCTGATAAGGTTATTGGTCGATTGAAAAACATGCGTTAAGATATGCTCGGCGGTTGGTTGGAGCCGACAGACCGGAGCCCGACAGAACGATGTTGAGCGCCTTTCTTTTTTTTATTCCTGACTCTGTAGACTGGGGTCGTGATATGTGATTGTGGCCCCGGCCTTGAGTGATTCGATGTACTGTTGGGCAATTTCAGCCTGTTTTTTATTGCCAAGCATTTCCAGTATCTCGGCTTTAGCCTGCTCAAAAGTCTGGGTCGTAGCCGGCTTTCGGTCGGTAAGTTTTATTATGTGGTAGCCAAATTCAGTCTCGACAACATCACTGACCTGTCCGACCTCCAGTGCGAAAGCCGCATTTGCAAAGGGCGGCACCATTTGCTCTCTGGAGAAAAAATTCAGGTCGCCGCCTCTTTGGGACGAAGGACAGGCGGAGTATTTTTTCGCAAGTTCACCGAAATCGGCACCGTCTTTTATCTGCTTAAGCAGTCCTTCGGCGGTTGCTCTGGCATGCGCCTTTGCTTCGTTGGGGTCGATATTAGGGTCGGAGGTATCGGGCTTTATCAGTATATGGCTTGCCCTGACCTGCTCCGGTTTTTGGTACTGGGCGTGGTTTTGGGAATAGTATTCGCGGGCCTGGTCTTCTGTGATATTTATTTTATCCCCGAATTGTCTGCGCATAACTTCCTGGTAGCCGATCCCTTTCCGCAACCGCTGTTTTACTTCGTCGAGGTCCTGGCCGGAAGCCTTTACCAGTTCGGTAAAGTCTTCGATGGATAATCCCTGTTTGGCAATCATCTCTTTTATGTGTGCGTTGACTTGTTCTTCGCTGACAACTATTCCCTGCCCTTTGACCTGCTGGTCCAGCAGTATTTCAACAATCATTTTTTCCATGGCCTGTTGCCCAAGGCGCTTCTTAAAACTATCCAGGAACTGCGGAGGCAGCTTTTGGGCCTGTGCGGCCATTCTGTCCAGTTGGGGTTTCAGTTCCTGCTGCAGTTGACCTTGTGTAATATCGACACCGTTGACAGTTACAGCAACCGAATCACTGCCAAGGTCAGGCCTGCTTTCGGGCAATTCCTGTTTGGGCGCCGCTTTAGCTGGTACAGGCCGAGTTGCCGGTTTGGCGGCCGGCGGCTGAGGTTCTGGTTTTACCTTTTCGGTTTCAGGTACCGCTTCAGGCACAACCGGCTGCGGTTCAGGTTCGGACGATACGCCCTGAAGTTGTGTTTGGACAGGAGCCTCTTCAGTCACGGCCAGCCCGGGTGTGCTGCTGCCGATTTCGCTGGTTTTTTGCGGTTCACAACTGGTGCAGAAAAAGACAAGCATCGTGACCACAAAAGCGGCTTTCAGAAGGTGTTTCATGGTTTTAACCTTTCTTATTTGCAAAACGGCAAAATAATTTTATCACACTGCCCCAGAAACGTTACCTGCGTTTCATAAAATACCAATGAGATTACGTTCAATCGATGCTGTGGTATTTTCGGCCGGAAACGATTTTGGAAGCTGTCGTACCGGGGATTACAATACATCATTTACCACTGCAGTGTCAAGTTTTGACCGGGCAAAAACGCTCAAAAGTCGAATTTTTCATTAATTTCTTGTGGTGGGGATAACTGCCGGCTAAAATACCGAGGGTCAATTTTTCAAAATTTACAAGGTTTAACCCTGCTGCGGGTATTATCAGCCAAAACGGCGGAGTACATTGTATGACAGGCAGAGAACGCGTGGTTCGGGCGCTAAACTACCAGCCGGCAGACCGTGTGCCTGTGGATTTGGGCGGCAGCTGCTGTACGGGGGCGCATGTCAGTGTCATAGCCAAGCTCAGACAAGCACTGGGTCTGGATAAGAAGGGCGAGCCTGTAAAAGTTATTGACCCCTATCAGATGCTTGGCGAGGTAGGTCAAGACCTGCGGGAAGCTTTAGAACTCGACGTGGTAAATTTACCGAGCCCCAAATGCTTTTTTGGCTTTACGAACGCGGACTGGAAGCGTTGGAAAACTTTTGACGGCACGGATGTACTTGTTCCCGGCCTGTTCAACACAAACCCGGAGCCAAACGGCGACATTCTCCAATACCCCGAAGGTGATAAAACAGCCCCCCCTTCGGCACGTATGCCCAACGGAGGATTTTACTTCGATGCCATTGTCCGCCAGGAGCCTATTGATGAATCCAAACTTAACCCTGCCGACAATCTTGAAGAGTTTGGGCCGATAAGTGACAAAGATTTGGAATTCTATGCTGAGCAAGCCGACGAGCTTTATAATAATACCGACTGCGCTATACTGGCTGGATTTCCGGGTACGGCTTTCGGGGACATTGCGCTTGTAACTGCAGTTTGGATGAAACATCCCAAGGGTATCCGGGATATAGAAGAGTGGTATATCAGCACCATCACCCGCAAGACCTATATCGAGGAGGTATTTGCAAGACAAGCCGAAATAGCTGTAGAGAACCTCCAGCGGGTTTATGACGCTGTTGGCAATAAAATACAGGTTGTGTGGATGGACGGCACCGACTTGGCTGCTCAGGATACACTATTCTGCAGCCCGGAAGGTTACAGGCAGCTGTACCTGCCCCACGCCAGGAAATTAAATGACTGGATTCACAAGAATACTCAATGGAAAACGGTAAAGCACTGCTGCGGAGGATGTGAGCCTTTGATTGAGGGATTCATTGAGGCCGGGTACGATGTTCTCACGCCGGTACAGTGCTCGGCAAAGGGTATGAATCCCGAACACCTGGTGGATAAGTATGGCGGCAAAATAGTGTTTTGGGGAGGCGGTGTGGATACCCAGCAGACCCTGCCGTTTGGTACGCCCCAGCAGGTACGGGAACAGGTCGCCGAGCGAGTCAGGATATTCAGCCGTAAGAACGGCTTTGTGTTCAATACCATTCACAATATTCAATGTAATACTCCTGTGGAAAACGTGCTGGCAATGTTCGAAGCGCTTGGAAGGAAAGTGCCGAAAGTGCCCAAACAGGGGGCGTGGAAAAGTACAAAATAAGATGGATAGCAGAGAAGAATTCAAACCGCACACGGATTCCGGCAGTCTGGCATACGTGGTGCTGGTCAGCACTGTAGCGGCGGTCGGGGGGCTTTTGTTCGGGTTCGATACAGCGGTTATTGCCGGTGCCAACCCGTTTCTTAAGGCTCATTTCGAGTTGTCGGAGGCGATGCTGGGCTTTGCGGTAAGCAGTGCAATCATAGGATGTATCTTCGGGGCTGCTTTGGCCGGTAGCACAAGTGACAGGTTCGGCAGGCGAAAAGTTCTTCTGGTTTGCGCGGTGCTGTTTGCCGTGTCGGCGATAGGTTCGGCAATACCCCGTACTCTGACCGAGTTTGTTCTGGCACGGTTTATCGGCGGGCTTGGGGTCGGAGCCGCTTCGATGCTGTCACCGATGTACATAGCCGAAATATCCCCGGCAAAGATTCGCGGTCGTTTGGTATCTCTGAATCAGCTGGCGATAGTCAGCGGTATCCTGGCTGCGTACTTTGTGGACTTTTTTATGGTCGATATACCCGTGACGAACTGGAGATGGATGTTCGCCTCAGAGACACTGCCTGCTGTATTGTTTTTTGTTCTTCTTTTGGTTGTTCCCGAGAGTCCGCGATGGTTAGCCAAGCAGGGCCGGGACGGGCAGGCACTGGGAATTTTAACGCGGGTCGGCGGCGGCGCGGCGGCGCAGCTGGAAATGGCTGAGATAAAAAAAACCATAACTCAGGAGGAAAACTCGATAGGGCAGTTGTTACATCCGGGGATGCGGATTGCGCTTGTAATAGGCCTGGGGCTGGCTGTTTTACAACAGGTAACGGGTATAAATATCGTAATGTACTATGCACCTACAATTTTTGCCAGCGCCGGTTCTGCGATAAATACTTCTCTGCTGCAGGCAGTTGCAGTAGGCGCTGTAAATTTGACTTTTACTCTTGTAGCAATATGGGTGATTGACAAGCTCGGACGCAGAATACTTTTGCTGGTCGGCTCGGCTGGGATGGGCGTGTTTCTTGCCCTGGTTGGAGGTGTTTTTTATTCCGGCGAACTCAAAGGGGTGTGGGTTCTGTTATTTATACTGGGCTATATTGCCTGTTTTGCCGGTTCCCTGGGGCCGGTGGTTTGGGTGGTAATCAGCGAAATTTTCCCAACACGTATCCGCGGCAGGGCAATGTCAATCGCTACAGTCAGTCTTTGGATAGCTTGTGCGCTGGTTGCGCAGGTATTTCCGATTATGCTGGAAAGACTTGATGGAGCGCTTACATTTGGGATATTTGCGGTGATGTGTGTGGTTGCTTTTTTGTTTATTCTCATAATGGTACCGGAGACCAAGGGCAAGACGCTGGAAGAAATAGAGAAACAATGGGTCCGGTAATTGCGTGCAGGACAAAGGTGAGAAATTAATTCTCTGTTACGAGAAAGCGTTCGCTTTATTATTTTTATGGTATTTTTCAGCGATTTTCCAAAAGCCATTTTATGAATTTTCCTGAAGGCTTGACTCAAAACAGTCACGTGATAACAATTGTACCTCGTTATTCCGAGACGGACCAGGGCGGAATGGTGCACCACAGTGTTTATGCGGTCTGGTTTGAGCTTGGGCGTACGGAGCTTTTACGGGTTAATAAAGTTGCCTATAAGGACCTCGAGGCCGCCGGCATATTCTTTGTGGTTGCTCAGCTGCATATAAACTACCGTCATCCAGCCAGATATGACGAAAAACTCCAGCTGGTTACCACCTGCTCTGCTGTGACAGCGGCCAAAATCGAGCATACCTATAAATTAACCCGGGCCGATGACGGGGTGGTTTTGGCCGAGGGTTCCAGCCTGCTGGCGTGCGTTAGTGCCGAGGGCAAGGTCAGGCGCGTACCGGAATTTATGCAAATGAGTTCTCAGTTTAATCAAGGACCGGCAAGCCACCGACACGCGAGCAATAAGGTTTGACTTGCTTTAGAATACAGACTAAACTGCGGTTTTGGGTCTTACGTAAGATTCCTGGAATGTCTGACGAAATGCGCACTTACAGATGAGGGCATAATGGACGCGGATAAAAAGGAAAATTGCGGGCTTTTCGGTATCTACGGGGACCGACAGGCTGTCGAGAAGACCTATTTGGGATTGTTCAGCCTGCAACATCGCGGGCAGGAATCTGCAGGTATTGCTGCCGCTAACGGACAAGCCATTTGTTGCTATACGGATATGGGGCCTGTGCGAAGGGTATTTCGCAGGGGGTCGGGCGTATTGGAAGAATTATCCGGTAACGGCAGTAACTGCGCGGCAATAGGGCATGTCAGGTATTCAACCACCGGCTCAAGCAGGGCCAGTAACAGTCAGCCGTTACTGATTGAGTATTCGCGTGGGCAGGTGGCCCTTGCGCATAACGGAAATCTTATAAATGCCGCACTTTTGCGCGATGAATATGAGGCCTACGGCAGTCTTTTCAGGGCTACATCAGATACAGAGGTAATAGCTCACGTGCTGGCCAAGCCCAGCCACGCCAGCCACCCTGACGGAGTCGGGCATGTTCTAAACCATCTGCAGGGCGCTTACAGCCTTTTATTTTTGTTCGCCGACCGGATTGAAGCGGCAAGAGACCCTTATGGCATTAGACCTTTGTGTATCGGCCAGACTGAGGAAGGAAGCTATCTGGTTGCCAGTGAAACATGTGCCTTTGACGCCCTGGGTGCCAGGTTCATTCGTGAGGTCGAGCCGGGCCAGATAATACGGCTGGACAAGGACGGCCTATCGAGCAGATATTTTGCCGGGCCTGGTTCGGTCACCCCGGCCCACTGTATCTTTGAGCATATATATTTTGCCAAGCAGAACAGTACGATATTCGGTGAAAATGTGCACGAATTCAGGAAGAAACTGGGCAGAAGGCTGGCAATAGAGTGTCCGGCGGATGCAGACCTTGTTATTCCGGTTCCCGATTCCGGCACCTCGGCGGGGGTGGGCTACGCCGAGCAGAGTAAACTTCCGTTCGACATGGGCATGGTCAGAAGCCACTATGTCGGCCGCACATTTATAATACCCGGTCAGAAATCTCGTGAGCTTGCGGTAGCGATGAAACTTGCGGTTGTTAAAGAGGCCGTGGTAGGGAAAAGGGTCGTTGTTGTTGACGATTCCGTGGTTCGCGGAACAACTACCAGAGGCAAGATGAGGACTTTGCGTCTGGCGGGGGCTAAACAGATACATCTTCGGGTCAGTTGCCCGCCGATAAGATACCCGTGTTTTTACGGTGTTGACTTTCCGACCAAAGAAGAACTGCTGGCAAATAACCGTGATTTGGAACAAATCCGGGAATTTCTTGAGGTTGACAGTGTCGGCTATATGTCACTGGAGGGTTTATTGTCGTGTGCAAAGATGCCGGCAGACCACTATTGTACCGCCTGCTGGGACGGTACATACCGGATACCGGTGGATATTGCGGTAAATAAGTTTGCCATGGAGCGTTATCAGATGCGTTTATTTGATGAATCTGTTCTGCAGGATTCGCAAGCCGAGTAAAAGTTGCTTTTTGGCGGTTTCAGAACAGCTAACACAGGGGGACGCAGAGGTGGAAATCAGCAGTGAGTAAATATCTCAGCTATCAAAAGGCCGGCGTGGATTTGGATGCAAGTGACGAGATGGTTCGTCAAATCCAGGCATCGGTTTTGGGAACATACGGGCCGAGAGTTGTCCAAATCGAAGAAGGTTTTGCCGGCATGTTTCGATTGGACTACGACGAGAAACTTTTCAAGAAAAACTACAAAAACCCGGTACTTGTTGCCTGTACGGACGGGGTCGGCAGCAAGGTACAGCTGGCGGCGGGCATTAAAAAATTCGATACCATCGGTATTGACCTGGTTGCGATGAACGTTAACGACATGCTCGTTTATGGGGCCGAACCTTTGTTTTTCCTGGATTATCTGGCTGTTCATAAACTTGAACCTGGATTAGTCGCCGAGATGGTAAAAGGTATTGCAGTCGGCTGCAAACTCGCCGACTGTGCATTGATAGGCGGAGAGACCGCTGAGATGCCGGATACTTACAAGGCCGGCGACCTGGATATGGCGGGTTTTGCGGTAGGTGTAGTTGAGCGAAAAAAAATCATTCAGGGCAGTAAAATCAGACAGGGAGACTGCATTTTGGGGCTGGCGTCAAACGGCCTGCACAGCAACGGTTTTGCACTGGTACGGCGTATCTGTTTCAAAGCGGCCGGCCTGAAAATGACCGACAGAGTAAAAGAACTGGATGGAATGGTGCTGGCAGATGAGTTACTTAAGCCCACACGCATTTACGTGCGGTCAATAATCAAACTTTTATCAGGCTACAGGATAAAAAGCATTGTGCACGGCATGGCACATATTACCGGCGGCGGTCTGGCAGGTAATATTCCACGAATTTTACCGAAAGACTGTGATGCCGTGATTGACAAAAGCACTTGGCCCAGGCCGAAGATATTCACGTTTCTGCAGAAAAAAGGCCCTGTGCAGGAGGAAGAGATGTTCGGGGTTTTTAATATGGGAATCGGGTTTGTGCTGGTAGTAGCAAAGGATTTTGCCGAGTCGATAGCAAAAAAACTTACGCGATATGGCGAAAGGGTTTATAAAATCGGCAGAATTACCAGCGGTACCGGAAAAGCAGTTCTCAAATAGAGAACAAAAAGTGACTAAAGTGACTGATATGGAACAACTTTATACGCGGCGACTCAATCGCTACGTTACGGCAATGCGAAATGAGAAACCCGATTGTGTTCCGATTCGTCCGTTTGTCGCTGAGTTTACAGCCAAGTACGCAGGTTATACCATACAAGAGGTGACGTTTGACCTCGAAAAGGCCCTGGCCGCTGCCCGTAAATGTGCCGTTGATTTCGACTGGGATGCGGTAGTGCCGAATATGGTCCATGTATGGGCGGGCCTTACGGAGGCTGTCGGGTTGAGGTATTATGCCTATCCAGGTATTCAACTGGCGCCGGATACATGCTTTCAGTATATTGAGCCGCCGGAAGATAAAGCGTTTATGAAACCTGATGAGTACGACCAGCTTATCGAGGACCCGACAGGGTATTTATTTAATGTCTGGCTTGGGCGTGTCTGTGGCGATGTGAATGCAAAGGGGCAGCCGACCTCATATCGGAACAATATGTCCTTTTTGAAGGGTGGTATGGCGATGATGTCGTGTTTCAATGCCCTTGCTAAGCAAAATGAACTTCTTCGCACCGAGTGCGGGACGGTCTCGGCTATTTCGGGCATTCTAAAAGCGCCGTTGGATATTATTACCGATAAACTGCGGGGCTACCTGGGTATGTGTACGGATTTGTATGAGCGGCCGGACAAGGTGCTCGCTGCGTGCGAAGCTTTTATGCCGCACCTGCTGTATATGGCCCTTTCCGGCGCGGACGGCGAAAAGAATGTCCCCATCGCAATCTGGATGCATCGCGGATGTGTGCCTTTTGTATCCCACCAACATTTTGATAAAATTTACTGGCCCACCCTTAAACCAATCGTCGAGCAAATCTGGGCTAAGGGACATCAGGTTTTGTTCTATGCCGAAGGTAAATGGGCGGCGCACTTACAGGCTTTTGCCGAATTGCCCGAGCGCAGCATAATTTTCCACGTTGACCAGGACGACATATTTGAGGTTCACAAGGTACTTGGGCACAAGTTCTGCATCAGCGGCGGTATCCCCAATTTTCTGTTGAGCTACGGTACACCAGAGCAGGTGCGAAGCTATTGTAAAAAGGTAATTGACACCGTAGCACGAGACGGTGGATACATTATGGATGCCAGTGCTATAATGCAGGATGATACCAGCGTCGAAAACCTCAGGGCTATGACCGAATTTACACGTGAGTACGGAGTGTACTAATGAACGAGCAAATCAAGCAGGATAGGAAACCGGGCGTGTGCATCCCCTGGGAAGAGAAATTGAAGGAACTGCCAGAAATTTCAGGCAACAGGCAGCTCATCCGGCAAACGTGGGAAGACACCGATGCGTTGGGTTACATATATGTCTGGTACTGCCTGCTTGCCTGGTGAAAGCCAAACACCCTGTGCCTGTGATGAGTAAAAATAAGCTGTCCAGACGAAGTTTTCTAAACAGTGCCGCAACTGCCGCCGCGGCAGCAGTAACATTCCCGTATATTGTCCCTTTTTCAGCACTTGGTAAAGCCGGACTTCGGCGAGCTCAGTCGAGCCGCACTGTCGCTGCAAGCAATCGAATTGCACTGGGCTTTGTCGGTGTCGGAAGCCACGGTATTGGGGTTAACTTAAAGAATTTCCTGGCTAACCAGGATACTCAAGTGGTAGCGGTTTGCGATGTTGACAGCAGCCATCACCAACAAGCCCGGCATATAGTGAACGAAAAATACGCAAACCAGGATTGTGCCGCTTACAATGATTTTCGCGAACTTATAGGCCGGGATGACATTGATGCCGTGGTAGTATCCACGCCTGACCATTGGCACGTTCCCATATCTATTGCCACAGTGTGTGGGGGTAAAGATGTTTACTGTGAAAAGCCTCTTACCGTGACGGTTGCCGAGGGCCGGGTCCTCAGTGACGCGGTCAGACGGTACTGTCG
>DATKWV010000005.1:0-17232 GCA_035529405.1 Sedimentisphaerales bacterium
TATCCTCAACGTCAAAAATAAACATTGCGCCGTAAGACTTTCCGGGGTTTTTATACTGGTTGCGAACAAGGGCGGAAATATCAAAAAGCTTCCAGCCGTTTCCCGGGACAAACTCAAACCTTGCAAAAGGCTGCTGTGCAACGGCAGGCTGGGTGGACCACGAGGTAATCTGGGGCCAGTTTTGAAGGATTTCATAACCGCCGACAGCACTTACAGGGGATCTGAAAACCGTTTCGCGGGAGTAAAGAGCGATTATAAAAGAGTACGCAGGATTTTGTATATCCTCGTGGTCGATTTGCGACCAGGCAACAAGACAGCGAACACCACCGTAGTTGTCCGCCAGAGAAAGGGCATCGACGTTGCCGTGCCTGGAGTGGGGTTGATAGGCAAGTATGGAGCAATCTTTTACTATGGGTAATACCCTGACAATTTTACCGCTGACAGCCTCAGCAAGGTCCGAATCCATAAAAAGCTTTACTTTCGGGTCGTATATAGCCGCCGTTACGTCATCAAACCAGGCTTTGCCCCGCCCTGTCAAAGTTAAAACCACACGCAGACGGGTGGTTTCCAAAGGAACGACCACAGCCTGAGAATAAAGCAGCAGCCAGTCTTTTTGCTCGAAATCAACCACAGGCGTAGAGGCACAGGCAAGCATATCGCCATCCTGGTCAAGGCACTGGATTGAAGCGATTGCGCGATTGACGGATTCGGTTCTGATGTAAGTGCCAAGCCTGATGACCTGGCCAATTGGGACATCCTTAATTTCCTGCAGCCAGCTATTCGAAGTCTCCTTTTCGTAGGTATGCGTATTTGTAATCGCAAAGCATGCCCTTCCCGAACGCATGTTCCTGGTTTCACGATACAATAACAAACCTTCGGCTTCAACAACATCCCTCTGCCAGCCGGCTATTTCAAGGTTGTCACCGTCATCGGCACCATTATTGGTTAAAAGGTTTTCTTTTTGACTGTAGAAATTGACAGTTTCGGGTATGGTATCGTCAACATCCTGCTCTGTGGGGGCCGACTTCGGCTGTTCGTGACAACCGCCGACGAAAAATGCTGTTACGGTTACAATCAAAGCCAATACACCAGGCTTACCGGCAAGCATTATGGCCCGAACTCCTTCCCGGAACAGAGACTAACTTAATATGACGGTTAATTACGCGGTCTTTCCGCAGCATTTCTTGTATTTTCGGCCGCTGCCGCAGGGACAAGGGTCGTTTCGGCCGACCTTCGGTGTTTCCAGCTTTATCTGCTTTACCTTCTGCTGGCCCTGCGGGGCAGTGGCGGCGGCCCGCTGACGCTCGGCCATAGCGAACTGGCCTACCTCGTCGTGAGCGGCGGCACTGACGTTCCAGACACTTCTTGCACGGGCCCCGGCCTCGAGATGCACCTTGAATATAATATCGGTGACACGGCCGTCAATGGTCTCGAGCATATCGTTGAACATGCGAAAACCTTCGCGCTTGTACTCGGTTTTGGGGTCCTTTTCGGCAAATGAGCGGGTCCAGATGCTGTCCTTGAGATGGTCCATCGCGTAAAGATGGTCCTTCCAGGTGCTGTCATAGACCTGAAGCAGGACGTACCTTTCAAGCTCGTTTAACTCGCTGCGCAGGAATTGCTTTGCAACTTCGGAAAGTTTTTCCCTTATCTGCCGGTCGCCGTCACCGAGGTCGGCTTCGGTCAAAGAGGCATCGAACCTGTTATTTGCCCACGTAAGAAGTTCTGCGGTACTCAAGTGCGAAACCTTTTCATCAATCTGCTCGTCCAGCAGGCCGTTGTTGAAGCTTTCGCTTAATTCAAGCAGCCTTTTTCGCAGCAGGGTAGGCTTTGTATTCTGCAGGTGGTCGGCTGAAAGCCCGGCATCGAACCTTTTGTTGGCCCAATCGGCCAGGGCGTCAAACCCATAAACGTTTGTTCCGGCTGGGCCGTAAACCATATTCATCGCAAACTCGACAGGGTACTGAATCTCTCTTTGCCTGTATTTGGCACGGGTCTGCTCGACAACAAAGCTGCGAATCTGGGATATGTTCATAGCCTTTAGCTGTTCAAGGTCCAAGTTTATGTCGAATTTGGCCTGTGCCCGGTCGGCAAACATGCGTAAGGCAAAATCATCCCTGAGGAATTCATTAAACTGCGAACAGTCCTTTTTGTCGATTTGCTCGGCGGCGGCACTAATCAACTGCTCTTCGATGTCGTCGGGCTGCTGGTTTTTTATTTTGCCCGCGCTTAAACTGACCCTGAAAGCACTCATGGCCCACTTGCACAAACCGGCGATGTCCCAGGTGTCAGGGTCATCGTAATCCTCGAGGTATTCGCCGAGAGAACGTGATATCTGGTCGGCGGCGTTGTCTCTTGCCCGTTCTTTTATGAGGGTTTCGATTTCCTGCTGGCTGTAACCGGTTACCTCGGAGACTTCCAAATCCGTGCCGAAATTGACGGCAGCCCACTCGACAACACATTTATACGCATAATCGGCAGCAAGCATGGTGCTGCAGCTTTTCTCAACGGCCTGGTCAATCATCTGCTCGATGATGTCTTTGAGGCCTTTGCCGGCCAGTATCTGGCGCCTGCGGGAATAAAAGATTTTTCTCTGGTAGTCCATAACATCATCGTATTCAAGCAGGCTTTTTCTGATTTCGAAGTTACGCTCTTCGACCTTTTTCTGCGCCCTTTCGATACCTTTGCTTATGCGGGAGTGATATATAGGCTGGCCTTCCTCCCAGCCAATCCAGGAAAGCCATTTGACCGTTTTTTCGGGCGCAAAGATTCGCATAAGGTCGTCATCGAAGCACAAAAAGAACTGGCTTGAGCCGGCGTCTCCCTGCCGGCCGCACCGGCCCCTGAGCTGATTGTCGATTCTTCTGGCCTCGTGGCGTTCGGTGCCCAGCACGTGCAGGCCGCCTATTTCGGCTACGCCGGGACCGAGTTTTATATCGGTGCCCCTACCGGCCATATTCGTTGCTATGGTAACATTGCCTCTGGTTCGGCCGGTGCGGTCGGTGTGCTGCTGACCGGCCTTGCTGACAATAACAGCCTCCCTTGCATGCTGCTTGGCATTTAGGACTTCGTGGTCGATACCGAATTTTCTCGTGAGCGCTTCGGAAAGGGCTTCGCTTTTTTCTATGCTGACGGTCCCGACCAGCACGGGCCTGCCGGCTGCGGTGATGGTATTTATATCATCGGCGATAGCATCGAACTTTTCGTGCATAGTCTTGTAAATCACATCGTCCATATCATTTCTTATGCAGGGCATGTTAGTAGGTATGACAACGACCTCGAGTTTGTAGATTTTCATAAACTCTTCGGATTCTGTGGCGGCGGTTCCGGTCATTCCGGCTATCTGGTCGTACAGCTTGAAGAAGTTCTGCAGTGTAATCGTGGCAAGGGTCTGACTTTCCTCTTTTACTGTAACAGCTTCCTTTGCCTCAACGGCCTGGTGCAGACCGTCCGACCACTGCCGGCCGTGCATGAGCCGGCCTGTAAACTCATCAACAATTATTACCTTGCCGTCGGCAACAACATAGTCTATTTCCTTTTCGAACGTTACGTGCGCGCGGAGGCTTTGCTGCAAAAGGTGGGGCCATTCCATATTGCTGCCGGTAAAGAAAGAGCCCAGGCCTGCTATATCCTGCGCCGCGGAGACGCCTTCGTGCGTGAGATGGACAGCCTTTCTGTCATACTCAACCTCGTAATACTGGGTGGCGCCTGCCAGCCGGGACCGGGCACTTTCAATGTCATGGGCGCTTTTTTCGATGGCGGCATTTGCTTTTTCGATTCTTGCGGTGTCCTTTGCCTTTCTGGCCTCAGCCAGCTCACCCTGGGCATTTGCGTTGGCCCGTTCGCCTGAATCGATTTGCTTTTTGAGCCCGTCGTAATCAGCCTGCAGGGCGATTAACTTTCTGGCGACCTGGTCGGCCTTTTTGTACCTGCTGACGTCGTCAAAGGCCGGGCCTGATATAATCAACGGCGTCCTTGCCTCATCGACGAGGATCGAATCTACTTCGTCGATTATGGCGTACTGCAAGCGCGGCTGGACCATCTGTTCCAGCGACATTTTCATATTGTCACGCAGGTAATCGAAGCCGAACTCGTTGTTTGTGCCGTAGGTTATGTCACACTCGTACTGACTTTTGCGCTCGGGGCCGGAAGTATCCATATCGGCCTGGATTGCACCTACGGTCAAACCCAGGGCCTTATAAACAGGCCCCATCCACTCGGCATCGCGCCTGGCGAGGTAATCGTTGACGGTGACGATGTGCACCTTTCTTTGTGTAAGGCAAACTAAGTACGCGGCCAGGGTGGCTACAAGTGTTTTACCTTCGCCTGTAACCATCTCGGCGATTTTGCCTTCGTAGAGGACATTTCCGCCTACAAGCTGCACGTCAAAATGCCGCATATCTACGTTGCGCCTGGCGGCTTCTCGTACAACGGCGAAAACTTCGGGCAGGATGTCAGACGCTGCGGCACCTGCGGCCAGAGCGGCCTTGAACTGTGCAGTTTTGGCCTTTAAGGCATCGTCATCGAGCTGCTTTATCTGCGGCTCAAACTCCCCGGCCATACGCGCAACCTGCGAATACGACTTTACCAGTCTCTCATTGCGCGAGCCGAAAATTTTTACAAGGATTTTGCTTACCGTCTCAGCCATAAACCCTGAAATTACAAACCGGTCATTATTTGGCCCTGGTTAAATACTGGCCGGTGCGAGTATCCACGCGGATAACATCGCCCAACCTGACAAAAGGCGGCACCTGGATGACAAGACCGGTTTCAAGAGTTGCCGGCTTATATTGATTCGTGGCTGTTGCGCCTCTTATCTCAGGGGCGGTGTCGGTAACTTTCAAATCCATCGTGTTGGGTAAGTTAATGACAACCGCACGGCCCTGGTACATACACACCTCAAGGGCCGTGTTGGGCTTGAGATATTTCGGTCCGTCGCCGAAGGCATCGTCATCAAGGCTGATTTGCTCGTAAGTTTCCGTATCCATAAGGACATGCTCGCTGCCGGAAGAATAAAGGTATTCACAAGTACGCTTGTCGAGGAAGGCCTCCTCTACGTTTTCCTCGGAGCGCAAACGAATGTTCTGGATAGAACCGTCCATGAGGCTTTTGAGCCTTGTCTGATAGACTGCGCCGCCTTTGCCGAGCTTGACGTGCTGATAATCAACAACCGAAAACAATTTGCCGTTAATCTTAATGGTCTGGCCTTTTTTCATTTCAGATGCTCTCATTTGCTACTCCATTAAAAGTGAACCAGCTTGAAAACCCAAGTATCGCAAAACAGTGCCGAAAAGTCAAGAAGCACATATTACGGTAAAACAGCACCATCAAGAAACTTTAAGGACAGAAATTCGAGTCGGCACAAAAGCCAAAGTATATTCCACCACAGGTTCTATTTGTGCTTTTTTCTCGATGCTTTGCGGGTGTGGTTTTTTTTTCTGCGGCCCTTGCCGCCGGCACCGGCCGTCAAAGGTTCGACAGGCTCAAGATTTAGCTGCAAAGCAGGTAAATTTATGGAAATTATTCGACAATTCATCGCCTGACCCAGATAAATGACACACCCTGAACGTTGGCCGAGCACGCAATGAGTTTTGGGAACGTATTTCCAGATGTCAGGGCCCAGGTCCTCTGTGCGGACAAGACCCTCAATACCATACTTGCGTGATTGAGCAAATACGCCAAAGCCGGTCAGGCCGGTGACAACACACTCAAGCTCGTCGCCGATTCTGCTGCTTAGCATCTGCAGAATCAGCAGTGTCCGGAGCTGTTTTTCGGCATCTTCTGCTCGCTGCTCGGTAAAGGTTATATGCTTGCCGATGTCGGTTAAATCCCGGCTTGAAACATCGGCCTGGGCCGGCCGATGCCAAGGGCCTTTTATATGTTGCTGCAGGACGCGATGCACAAGTAAATCGGCATAACGCCTTATGGGCGATGTAAAGTGACAATAGTTATTCGAGGCCAGGGCAAAATGGCCTATATGAAGCGGCGAATATAATGCCTTTTCCAGGCTTCGCAGCACCAGTAAATTAACCGCCAGTGCACAATCGGAACCCTTAACCGAGTTCAGCAGCATCTGAATATCGGCCGGCTCAGGGCTTTTCGGCATGCGGAGGCCCATAGACCTGACAACCATGGCCAGTTCCTTCAAAGCCAGACTGTCGGGCTGAGGGTGGATACGGCGCATAATCTGCGCATTTAGCCTGTCCAGAAAACCCGCAACAGCTTCATTGGCCTCCACCATGAACATTTCGATTATTGTATGAGGGTAACTGCTGTCAGCAGGGTGAGCATCCACTACCCGCTGGGCCTTGTCCATGACCAGCTCGATTTCGGGCAAATCGAGAGCGAGCGTACCGTTTTCGGCCCTTCGTTTCTGAATCAAACGGCTGAGGGTTTCCATATCCCTTAGCAGATTAATCACCTGCGGCGGGAAATTCTTAGTATGGCCTTTGAGAATCCTGTCTGTCTGCAGGTATGTTAATCTCATAGTCGATTTGATGACGGAGTTTTCGAACCTGGTTTCGAGCACGTTACCCCTGTTGTCATAGGTTATATAGACACTTTTGACATATCGTTTTCGGTCCGGCTGGAGACTGCAGACGCCGTTACTGAGGACCTCCGGCAACATAGGGATTGTCACAGCCGGCAGATAAACGCTGTTTCCCCGTTTTGCTGCTTCAATATCCAGAGGCGAATCGGCGGTCACAAACCAGCTTACGTCGGCAATGTGAACACCTAAAATCCAGGCGGTGCGGCTGTGCTGATTTTCGGGCAGCTTTTCAAGGCTTATTGCATCGTCGAAATCCTTGGCATCGGGCGGGTCGATTGTAATAACGACCTTTCCGGTAATGTCGGTTCTGCCGTTCAACTTTTCCACATCGAACGACGAGGCCGCTTTGCCGGCCTGTTCCGCACAGGACCGGTCAAATTCCCCGGGCAAATGATACTGGCGAATTATTGATTTTATCTCGGTATCGTATCGTCCGGCCTTGCCCAGCAGCTCAATAATGACACCTTCGGCTGGACGTGTTTCGCTCGGCCGGGAGATGAGCTCCACAACGACCTTGTCCTTTTCAGCGGCATTCTTGGCCGTGACATCCGCTACGCAAATAGGTTCGGTAAATGCGCTGCCGTCGGGCCTGACAACCCACCCATAACTTTCTTTCAACAGCACACCAACAAACCTGTTTTGCGCCCTTTCGAGAATCTCAATGATTTTTCCGCGATATTGCCTGGCCTGCGGCAGACGTTTCCTGCGCTGCACAGGTGCCTTCATAACCTTTGCCAGAACAATATCGCCGGTCATTGCGCCGCCGGTTGAATCCGGGGCAATGAAAAGGTCACCATGTGCGGTCGGTTCAAGCGGTGTAACGAAACCGAATCCCCTCGGATTTGCCCTGAACGTACCGGTCATTGTACTACCGGTAGGCGGCAGGGTAACCAGGTCGCCTTCGCCAATCAGCACATGGCCTGCGCAATGCATCTGCTCAAAAGCAGTCTCGAATTGAGCATAGCATTCGGCTGTTACGCCAAGTGCATCAGCCAATTGCGATGATTTCAGGCCCTGATAGCCGGGCCGTTTCAGAAACCTTTGTATTCGTTTTTTGAAGAATTCGGCCATTGGAGTTGTCTAAGAGGAATAAAAAAACGCCCTATCGGTATTTCCTTCCATCAACCGGGCGCTGTATTTACCACAGGTCGGTCGGCACGTGGACAAGCACGGGCAAGACCGGCAACACCGGATAACCACCGCATCCTTTCGGGCAACAGCCGGTCAGCACTAACTTTTCTTTGCCTTAAGGCTGTTAAGCCTGCGTGCAAGACGGGATTTTTTTCTTGCGGCAGTTTTCTTATGGAGTGTGCCGGCAGCCGCGGTTTTGTCCAGCCTGGCAGCAATAAGTTTATATTTTTCATCGGCAGCCTGAACGTCGCCGCCGGCCAACGTGGTCTCAAACTGCTTAATCGTTGTTTTAATCCGACTCTTGCGGGCGCGGTTGATTTTATTCCTTTTCGCGTCCTGTCTGACTCTTTTTTTCGCTGATAAAGAATGTGCCACTTTAATCTCCTGAATCGGTCATTAGCTCATATATAACACTAAACTTACTGACACGCAGGTCCCGACGCACCGCCTGTGAAACTTTGCCCAGGGTCCTCGGCAGCTCTTAGTTCGTCAACCATCTTGCGTACATCTTTGTAGGCAAAATCAAGCTGGGCAATTTTTCGAAAAACGTCCAGTGCCTGTTCAGTATCACCTTTCTGCTGGTAAGAACGTCCGAGATTATATCTTAATTCCTTGGCCAAAGCATTATCTTTTATTTCATAAGCATCTATGGCCTGGTTAAAAACGTCGATTGCATCGGAAAACCACCCCTTCATCAAAAAGCATAAGCCGATTTTACTCATAGCAGCGATTTTCCGCCGGGGGTCCTTCTGGGCCTCCTGAAAAAGCGGTATGGCCTGGTCATATTCCTTATTGTTAAGCAGTCTGACGCCATACTGATATTTGGCATCGAGGTCCGTGGGATAGTTTTTTACACATAGAGCATAATGTTCCACCTCAACAGTAGTTAACTGATGCGACAACTTCGAAAGTACTGTCTTGGCCTGTTCGTTATTCGGGTAATCCTGCAATTCGTCCTTAGCATTCCTTATTTTGCGTTTCAACTGTTTAATCCCTACCAGACCAGCCCGCTGCTTAAAGCTAAAATCGCTTTTGCGTTTACAGGCATCCTCCAGAAGCTCTACGGCCTCGTCATCGGCCTTGTCCTGCTCCATGTCTGCTAAGGCATCGGCCAATTGAAATATGTTCGTCGGCAGTTCAGGGTCTTTTGCAAGTTCCTCTCGTGCCTGCTGGACGGCTGAAATGCGGTAATCTTCGGATTTTACCACGCCATCCTGCGACTGGAGCTTTTCCTGCTGGTCCCGGTTTTTGATAGATTGCCTGAAATCACCCTGCTGGTCATATTTTCCCCTTGCCACCGTCAGTTCGGCTGACAGGTTCTGCAGCTCATCGGCCAGATTTCCATCCTCCGGTTTGAGCCTGACAGCGTGCTGACAGGCAACAACGGCCCTGTCGTATTCACTGATAGCCGCATAGATATCTTTTAACAGCCTGTATGTGCGTAATGAGGGTTTCTTGGCGGCGTTATTTGCCTGGAACAGCAGGTCGGCAAACCATTTGGCGGTTCTTTTATAACCCCCGGCAACAGCGGCTTTTATAAGTGTCTGAATATAAGGTAAATGGCTTGGGTACTTGGCCAGCAGATATTCGGCGTTAAGCATTTGTTCAAGTGCGGTTTTACCCTGGAACTGCTTAACCCTTTCAACTATCGAGGGTTTTTTTCCGCCTTTTTCCTGGCGCAGCAGGGCCAATTCTCGCAATTTCACATGCCCGGTCTCCAAATCATCCGGCGCACATCTTAACCCATCAATATACATATCAATGGCAAAATCAAAATTGGCTTTATCAACAGCCTGCTGAGCCCTCTGAAAAAAAACCGAAGCCTTCGTTGCCTGCTGACTATCGCCTATTTTCGACATAAATTTCGCCCAATTTCCGATTGTAATACGTTATTTCGACCATTTTATCCTAATCTTATGGTGAAATTTGTCAACAAATAAAAAGTTGTATAATAAAGCCTGCTGTGTTATAAGAACAGCCAAATCAAGATACCAATAGGAGAAACACAATGATAACCGCCCTGGAACAGTATGACCCCCAGATATACGAACTTCTCAAGCAGGAACAGTCACGACAAAACGGCTGTATCAGGCTGATTCCGTCTGAAAACTACGTGTCCAAGGCGGTAATGTCAGCCACGTCAAGCTGCCTTACCAACAAATACGCTGAGGGTTATCCCGGCAAAAGGTACTACGAGGGCCAGGAGATAACCGACCTTGTGGAAACGCTGGCGCAGGAACGTGCGAAAAAGGTATTCAAGTCAGACCACGCAAATGTCCAGCCCTATTCGGGTTCCGTGGCCAATCTGGCGGCATATATTGCGCTGGCGTCGCCGGGTGACACGATTATGGGTCTTGCATTACCGCACGGCGGGCATCTCACGCACGGCTGGAATGTAAGTATAACGGGAAAAATATTCAACTCGGTTCAATACAATGTGGACAGCAAGACGGGCAGATTCGACTTCGGCAGGATTGAGGAACTTGCCAAAAAACACAGGCCAAAAATAATCATTTCCGGCGCTACAGCCTACCCGAGAGAGATCGATTTCGAAGTATTCGGGCAAATTGCCGGACAGGTAGGTGCATATCACGTAAGTGACATAGCCCACATTGCGGGCCTTGTGGTCGCAGGCATACATAAAAGCCCGGTGCCATACGCCGACATAGTATCGACAACAACGCACAAGACGCTTCGCGGGCCGCGAGGCGGCATACTGCTGTGCAAACAGGAACACGCCAAAAACGTCGATAAGGCGGTATTTCCGGGACTGCAGGGCGGGCCGCACATGCATACACTGGCCGCTATCGCCGTGGCGCTGGCTGAGGCGGACACTCCCGAGTTTGTCGATTATGCAAAACAGATAGTCAAAAACGCAAAAGCTCTCGCCGACAAGCTGCTGGAATACGGATTCAATCTTGTCTCCGGGGGAACGGACAACCACCTGATTTTAATCGACCTGCGAAACAAAAACATACCCGGAAGAAAGCTGGCCAGGGCACTGAACAGGGCAAGGATTGTCAGCAATTGCAATACAATACCCGATGACCCGGCCCCGCCGTTTAATCCCAGCGGCCTGCGTATAGGAACGCCGGCCATAACCACGCGCGGAATGAAGGAAGAGCAGGCCAGGGAAATCGCCGGTTTTATAAACAAGGTCGTTGAGAACATCGACAATGATTCGGTAATCCAGGAGGTTGCAGAAAAAGTGCTGCTGCTGTGCTCGCGATTTCCTGTACCCGAGCATTTTATCATACCAAACAAACCGAACAGGCCTTCGTAAACACGGGGATATCGAAATGTCAAAGTCAGGGATGCCGAGCATATTAATCGCTGCGTTATGGGCAGCATTTTTTTTTGGCGGCTGTCAGAACGGTACATACAGTGACATAAACGTCAAAGAACTGCGTTGTGAATACACGGTAAATCCTGCTGCCGTTAACGCGGTCAATCCCCGTTTGTACTGGGTTCTCGAATCCGCAAAGCGGGGTCAACTGCAAGCCGCCTACCAGGTACTGGTTGCCGGCAGCCGGGCCGGCCTTGACGCCGACAAAGGTGATTTGTGGGACACGGGAAAAGTCAACAGCAGCCAATCCACACACGTCGTTTATCAGGGCAGGAAACTTTCTTCACGAATGAAATGCTGCTGGAAGGTGCGGGTCTGGGACAAAGATGACAAAGTTTCCGCCTGGAGCAAGCCGGCTGCCTGGCAGATGGGACTGCTCGATGACACTGACTGGAAAGCCAACTGGATAACCATTGGCCACAGAGAAAACCAGGACGCTGCGCCAATGTTTCGACGTGAATTCAAGATAACCGGACCCGTCAAAGAAGCACACGTTTATGTTTGCGGTCTTGGATATTACGAATTAAGCATAAACGGCCAAAAGGTCGGCGACCACGTCCTCGACCCGGGCCAGACAGACTACCAGCAGCGAGTATTCTACGTGGCGTATGACGTTACGGACAGACTCGCAGCCGGTGGTAATGCCATAGGTGTAATAGTTGGTGACGGCTGGTACAACCAGAATAAAGTCTGGCTTGAAGGCCAGTACAAAATCGAGCCGCCGGGGCCGGTTTACGGCAAGACCAGACTGCTGCTGCAATTGGAGATTACTTATGCCGACGGAAGTAGCGAAACTATCATAACCGACCAGAGATGGAAGGCGGCCACGGGTCCAATCACGGCTAATAACCTTTATGCCGGCGAAAATTATGACGCGAGATTAGAGCATCCCGGCTGGACCAGTGCCGGCTTCGACGACAGCGATTGGGACGATGCGGTACTGATAGATGGTCCGGGTGGTAAATTAGTATCACAGTCTCTGCCTGCAATCAAACAAATGAAAACCATCCAGCCGATCGGAATTGTAAATCCAAAGCCGGGCGTATATGTCTATGATATGGGCCAGAACTTCGCAGGCTGGGCAAGATTGAAAATCGCAGGTAAAAAAGGTGAGAGAATTCAACTGCGCTTTTCAGAGACGGTTTTTGACAATGGTATGATAGACCCGGCAAGCTGTGGTGGTTATGCTACGGGACTTGTGCAGACCGACACCTATATTTGCAAGGGCGAGGGACTGGAGGTCTGGCAGCCGCGATTTACATATCACGGCTTTCGCTACGTGGAAATGACCGGTTTTTCCGGCACACCGACACTGGCAAATCTCGAAGGTATCGTTGTTTACACCTCCTGCCAAAAAACAGGCGATTTTGAGTGCAGCGATGAAATGCTTAACCGTATCCATAAAACAGCCCTATGGACGGCGACCAGCAACATCCACAGCATCGTAACCGACTGTCCGGCACGGGAGAAGGGAGGCTGGCTCGGTGATATTATCGCTGAGATGCTGATATACAATCTCGACGTGCCGTTACTATTAACGAAGTTCGTTGAGGATATAGAAACGGGACGCAGGGGTGGCATACCCTATAACATTGCACCGGGCAGACGGCTTTGCGGTCAGGACCCGGACTGGGGCTCGACATTCATTCAACTGCCGTGGTATTTGTATCTTTACTATGGTGATACGCGAGTCGCAGGGCGGCATTACGAAGGGATGACCGTCTTTATGAACCATCTGAAAACTACAGCAAAGGACTATATAATACATAATGGAATCGGGGATTTGTTTGAGCCGGGCAGTGTGTTCTCGAAACGAACGCCGGTGAAACTGACGTCAACAGCTTTCTTTTATTTTGACGCAAAGCTAATGTCCGAGCTGGCAGCGGTTCTGGAAAAGACCGATGATGCAGAAAGTTACGGCCGACTGGCTGAAGATATAAAATCGGCGTTCAATAAGAATTTTTACAACGCCGACAACAAAACCTACGGCTCCCAGACGGCTGACACCTTGGCGTTGTACCTGGAGCTTATGCCGGCAGCAGACCGCAACGCCGTCGCTGACAGCTTAGTCCGCGATGTTGTTGAAAAACACGAAACCCACCACTCCACCGGCCATATGGGCAGCAGATATATATACGGGCAACTGGCCCGTTACGGTTACGGACACGCCGTACAGCAGATGCTCAATCAGACAACTTATCCCAGTATAGGAGAGCTTTTCAAACGCGGGGCAACCACCTTCTGGGAATACTGGGGAGAAAAACACATCGATGAAACGTCAAGAGGCACCCGTTCCCAAAATCATCCGTTCCAAGGCGGCTACGACTCCTGGTTTTTCGACGGCATTGCGGGAATCAGCCCCGACCCGGATAATCCCGGATTCAAAAACATCATATTCCGGCCGCAGCCCATAGGCAATCTGACTTTTGCCAGGGCACGGTATCAGTCAATACACGGCACAATTGAAAGTCACTGGCAGATTAAGTCGGATAACTTTCATTGGTCTGTCAGCATACCCTGTAACACTACAGCTACGGTGTACATACCGACAGAGGATTTACAAAGCGTGACCGAAAGCGGTCAAAAAGCCACACAGGCCCAGACAGTAAAGTTTCTGCGCATTGAGGCAGGTAAAGCAGTGTTTGCCGTTGGCTCAGGAAGCTACCGGTTCGTATCGAAAATCCAGCGTTGATTGACGGCTGGCTGTGATAAAAAAACGACACTTGCCGGAGAACCCTGGTGCAGGCGGGATATGGACAAAGACAAATTAAAAACCGCAGTGCTTGGTCTCAATCACGAAGGTCTGCTGCTGCTGGAAGCGGCTTTGCAGACGGAACTTTTTCAAATTCAGGCGGTGGCCGATAAAGACAGTGCCGTAGCCGAAACAACAGGCAAAAAATATGACTGTGCACATTATGACGACTACCGCCGGCTGCTGACAACAACCGAGCTGGACTGCCTGATTGTGGCAGCGGGGCTTTACAGTTGCCATGAGCAGCTGCGAATGGCGATGAAGAAGAAACTTCATATACTTAAAGCTGCTCCGGCAGGCAGGAACTTTGAAGAGGCGGCAGAATACGTTAATACAGCCCAGCAGGAAAACGTCAGATTTGCCATCGCCTGCGCCAAACGGTTCGGACAAAGCTATAACGTGTTCCGTGATTTCCTGCGAGAGGTCATGGATGAGCAGTCCGGGGTCTTGACATCTATATGCAATTACGGCGATTGTGCCCGACCGGCCTGGCACAGTGACCCGAAATTGGCAGGCGGCGGCGTACTGCTGCGCGACTGTTACGAGATAATCGACCAGATAGTTTACAACTTCTGGCTTCCGCAGCAGGTTTATACGGCCAACAACAGCATGGCCGAAGACAAAAAACACAGGCAGTATCTGACCGAGGATACGGCAATTGTCACAATGAAATTCAGCGATACACTTGTAGGTAACATGGTTGTCAGCAGAGTCTTCGGGCCCAGGCAGGAATTTTTGAGGCTGTGCGGTAAAAACAGGATTTTAACCGTTACCGACAATAAAGTCCTTATCAGCACTGCAAATTCCGGGCGTATAATTAAAAGGCGGCTGTTCAACGATAATCGGCTGCGGTGGTGCCGGGAAATGGTCACTAATTTTGCTTTAAGTATATTACAGCCCGATAAAAACGAACTCTGCAACAGCGCCAAGGACAATCTGCTGAACATGGCGGTCATCGAGGCAGCCTATCTTTCGGCTCGCACGGGCATGCCCGAACAGCCGTCGAGGATTCTCGAAATGGCGCTGGGCTCAGCCGGTAAAAAAACGGCATCTGAGAGATAATTAAAAATAAGGGTTTGACAAATAACATAACAGATAATAAGTTAATGTCAGCGGCGAAAACGGCTAAGGCTGTTTTTCTTCGTACAATGCAGTTCAAGGATTTTTTGTACACGGGACCAAACGATTATTAACCATTTTGGGAGATTGGGATATGGAGCCAGGTAAGAAAAAATTGATTAGTGTCGTGCTTATCATAGTGTGTATAACTGTAGCGGCTGTGATAACGTTTTCAAGAGGTTCCAAAACTACGGGCATGAAGTACCTGGAAGGAAAACAGCAGTGGCTTAAATGTACGAATGAAAAGTGTGGTGCTGAGTATTCGATGCCTGCAAAGGAGTATTATCAGTGGCGAGAGAAGAACTATGACGCCGGAACACTACAAGTACCCGGCATGGAATGCAAAGAATGTGGTGAAGAATCCGTGTTTGCGGCAATAAAATGTGAAAAGTGCGAACACGTTTTCTTTGGCGGCGCCTCTGGCGCGGATTATACCGACAGGTGTCCGCAATGCAAGTACAGTAAAACGGAAGACATGAGAACTCGCCCCCGGAACTGACAGGCACGGCGATTTAACGGTACCCTGTTACGACCGGCATGTACTCGGCACAAATTGTCCTTTGGGCCTGACGTTTAACGTGTCGGGCCTGTTTTTTGCTTTGACAATCGCGCCGGGTTTGTGCCGTGGCATATCTCTTAACTTACCTCAAGTGCTGCAATACGCCTGCATTATAATCCTGCTGTCCGCTCTTTAGTCCCTCAATACCGTAATATCTTGTTTGAATCTTTTCCTTTATATACTCTACACGGTTTTCAGGTGAGGGGTGGGTTGAAAGGAACTCTATGGGCGCAAGGTCGTTCTGGCGCTGCAGCACCTGGAGAGTCTCAACCATGCCCTGAGGGTCATAGCCGGCCAGAACCATATAATTCAGGCCGGCCAAATCGGCTATACGCTCATCGCCCCTGCTGTACTGCAGACTGAGGATTTGACGGGTCAAATCCGCGGCTGTCAACAGACCTCGAGGCGTCTTCTGCGAGGCTGCCACTGAAAGCAGGATGTCTATTCCGATTTGATTGCTAATCATATTTGAGGTATCTCTGGCAACTATGTGCACTACCTCGTGAGCCAGCACAGAGGCAAGCTGGGCTTCGGTTGTCAGCTGTTCGAGCATGCCTTTTGTGACAAAAACATACCCGCCCGGCAGCGCAAGGGCATTTACGGACTTGTCATTTAAGGCGGTAAAGTGATAATCAAAATCGCGGTTGTGACTAATACGGGCAATTTTCTGGCCGACACTATCGACATAATCCTGCAAAGATTGATTGACAATTGTGCCGCCCATCTGCTTTTCGACTTCTGGGGCGTATCTTCGGCCTATCTCAATGTCCTGCTGCACCGGCAGCAACATAAGCTCCTGCTGACCGGTTACCGGATTGGTCACACAGCCGCAAAAAAAGCTCAGTACAACCGCTATTGAAAAAGGTATAAAGTTTCTCAACATGGATTTATGCATAATAGTAAAAAATTCCATTTGAAAAACAGCCTAATATGCATTATAAGTTCGTTTTATCGTAAACGATAATAAAACATATGAACGAACAGAAATTTTGTCAGGGTTGCGGTCAGCAGCCTGGCTGCCGACAGATTTTTGAGCAATTGACCAGCAGAAAAGGCCCTTCTCTAACTGCCGAAGTACTGGCTGCTTTTCTGGTACCCATACTGACCTTTATCGGCACTTTGTTATTCTCCACCCATATTTTAGGCAATATTATTGATACGAAGCCGCTTCTGACAGTGTTTAGTTTTATATTGGCTTTGGCGGGCACTTCGGCGGCCATAACAATACTGAATCTGCTCTGTAATAAATATGACAGGATACGATAACGGGCTTATCTGCAACCAGGGACGGCACTTATAACTTTTCATGCCCGGCAGCCAACAGTTAAACACGCAAAAATGTCGGTAAAAACGAATATAAACAAACGTGGCAGGCTTTCCTTTCGGGGGGGCATACACCCCCCGGAAAGCAAGTACCTGTCACAGGAGAACAAAATCCAGCCTGGGCCAGCACCTAAAACGGTTTCGATAATGCTCAGCCAGCATACAGGCGCGGTTTGTACACCCACCGTGACCCCCGACCAGCAGGTTAAAGCTGGGCAAAAGGTCGGCGACAGCGACGCATTCGTATCAGCACCGGTACATTCACCGGTTAACGGCAAGGTCAGGGAAATCGGGCTGCAGTCACATGCGGTACTGGGGCGAAGTCCGGCAGTAATCATAGAGGCCGACCTTGAGGAAAATCGGCCGAAACAGCCGTGCTTTGCCGAATTCACGGATGATTTTGACCTGAACCGCTACTCAATCGAACAGATATGCACCGCCGTGCGACAGGC
>DATKWV010000006.1:0-27079 GCA_035529405.1 Sedimentisphaerales bacterium
ACTAAAACAATGGACTATATTGACCTTTCAGCATACAATTCCATGCAGCCCGTGTGCAGGGGCATTTTACAATATCGGCGGTAAAAAAAGTTCACAGAGCAATGAAAGTTACAGTTGCGCAAAATTGCGGATTCTGCCACGGTGTCAGAAACGCTATAACCATAGCGGAAAAGACACTTGCGCAGGAAAAAAACGTTTACAGCCTTGGTCCTGTAATCCACAACGAGGATGAGGTCGGCCGACTGGCAAAGATAGGGCTAAAAACCGTCGACAGCATCGATGAAATCTCTTCCGGTACGGTTCTGATTCGTTCTCACGGCGCGGCGCCCGGCGAAATAGAAAAAATAAAGGCAAAAGGTCTTACCATTGTCGATGCCACCTGTGTATTAGTCAAAAGGCTGCATAAAATAGCTGCCCGGCTGGACAAAAGCGGGTACCAAGTGGTGGTAATCGGCAATAAAAATCATCCTGAGGTACAGGCTGTTGTGGGCTGTGCGCGCGACGTGACCGTAATAGCCGACCGCAGCGACCTGCATAAAGTGCGTGAAAACGCCAGGCTGGGCGTTATCTGCCAGACAACCGAAAGTCCCGACCACTTCGGGCGGGTGGTGGCTGATATAGAAAAAGCCGGCTTTAACGAGCTGAAGGTAATAAACACGCTGTGCAAAGAGGCGATAAAAAGACAGCAGGCCGCTGTGCGGTTATGCAAATCGGTGGAAGTAATGTTCGTGCTGGGGGGGCTGGCAAGTGCAAATACGCGGATGCTGGCGGAACTTTGCAAAAAACATAATAGTCAAACCTTTCACTTGCAAAACTGGAAGGAATTTGATAAAAGCATGGTTTCCGGCAAAAAGACAGCCGGCATAACCGCGGGCGCTTCGACGCCTGAGTGGGTAATTGCCGAATTTGCAGCCAGACTGGCGGCTTTGGATACCAACGGCGGCAAATAACGACCATGGGATTTTTGCATTGTCCGCGTGGGGCGATGCGTTTTTAATAAATTGACAACATAAACCACAGTTGTGCAATGCTGCACAAGGCCGGGCGGGCGTAAATCAGCGGCGCCGTTCGGGCAGGAAAAGACTGCTGAAAGGAAATTTTATTTTATGGTGGATAGAAACATTTTCGCAAAATTAGGCCTGTCTGCCGAGCAGCTGGACCGGCAGGTCAACGAGATGTTTACGGAAGAGGAAAATCAGTTCCTCGAAGAAGTCCTGAAAACAAGAATAGATTCCCGTCAGCCTGGGTCTATTATAAAGGGCACCATCGTATCGCAGATAGGCAATGACGTGATTGTTGAAATCGGTCTCAAAAGCGAAGGTGTTGTTGACGCGGCCGAATTCGAGAACGAGGAAATAGTTCCCGGCACGGAAATCGAAGTTCTTCTCGAAGAAAGCGACACACCCACCGAGCTTATACCGCTGAGCAAACAGAAAGCCGACCGGATCAGAAACTGGGAAATGCTTCTGCAAACCAAAAAGGAAGGCGACACCGTCACAGGTAAGGTTCTAAGGCGCATCAAGGGCGGTCTGCTTGTTGACATCGGAGTGCCGGTGTTTTTGCCGGCCTCGCAGGTTGACATCAGAAAACCCGGTGACATAAGCAGATTCATCGGGAAGGAAATAAAAAGCGCGATATTAAAAATCGACGTCGAAAACCGAAACATCGTCATTTCCAGACGCAAGCTGATCGAAGAGCAGCGACGAAGCAGCAAGGAAAAAATCCTCGCAGAGATCGAGCCGGGACAGCTGCGAAAAGGCATTGTCAAGAACATCGCCGACTTCGGGGTGTTCGTGGACCTCGGGGGCCTGGACGGGCTTTTACATATCTCGGACCTGAGCTGGGGACGAATCTCGCATCCTTCGGAGGTGGTCAAGCTGGATGAAACAATCGAGTGTGTTGTTATCGCCGTTGACAAGCAAAATGAAAAAATCTCCCTCGGCCTGAAGCAAAAGACCTCAAGCCCCTGGGAGAATGTCGAGCACAATTACCCGATAAACTCGAGGGTAAAGGGCACTGTTGTAAACATAATGAACTACGGGGTATTCGTGCGGCTTGAAGACGGAATCGAAGGCCTCATTCATATCAGCGAGATGAGCTGGACAAAAAGACTCAGCCACCCGACCGAAATGCTCAATCTTGGCGACAGCGTAGAGGCTATGGTACTGAGTGTAAACAAGGACAAACAGGAAATTTCGCTCGGATTGAAACAGACGGAGATAAACCCCTGGACAATAGCCTCGCAGAAATATCCGCCCGGGACCGTTGTCAGCGCCAAGGTCCGGAGTTTGACCAACTTCGGCGCTTTCGTGGAAATAGCCGAAGGCATCGGGGGTATGATTCATATCTCCGATTTGAGCTGGACAAGAAAGTTCGGGCATCCCAGCGAAACGCTCGAGAAGGGCGTGCAGGTAAAGTGCGTGGTTCTTGAGGTGGACCAGGAAAAACAACGTATATCGCTGGGCGTCAAAGAGCTCACCGAGGACCCGTGGATCCGCGCAATCCCGGAAAAATACATCCCAGGCCATATCATCAAGGGGAAAATAATCAAGCTGACCAACTTCGGCGCTTTCGTGGAACTGGAGCCGGAACTCGAAGGCCTGCTGCATATTTCCGAGCTTGCCGACCACAAAATCAAGAAACCGCAGGATATAGTGGACATCGGGGATGAGGTGGAAGTAAAAATCTTACGGGTGGACACCGAATCGCGCAAAATAGGCCTGAGCCTGCGAAGGGCACGATGGGCCGCGGAGGAACAAAGCGCAGAGTCCGCATCCGAAGACCAGAAGCTGCCAGTGGCTGAATTTATGAAGGGCGAAGAAACCGTCGCGGACACTGCAGAAAACCTGCCCGATACGGCACCGGCTGTACAGGCGGAATCTACAGCCGATTCCGGTAAAAAAACCCGCAAGGTCGCGGACGCTGCCGAAAACCTGCCCGATACGGCACCGGCTGCACAGGCGGAATCTACGGCTGATTCCGGTAAAAAAACCCGCAAGAAGGCCGCCGCCAGCAAAAAGGACAAACAGCCCAAGGATACTGACAAGGCGCATGAACAGCAGCAAGCCGCTGAGGTATTACTGGACCCCAACGGGCAAAGCCCGCCTGATACCAGCGACAGCGGCCAGTAAGCGAGCGAGCCTTCGAACGGATAGCTTTCGGCATTGAGGCTTTTCCAAAGAAAAGCCCGATAGTTTGACATTTATTTATTCGTCCAAAGCACCCCGTTAAACCCGCCTTTACATTCGACCGATAGCTTAAAAGTACACGACGATGCTGGTAACAACATTTGGTCTTATAACAAAGGCATTCGGAACTAAATTTGCCCTTACGCCGGCGGTTTTAGCACCGGCCGGAGCACCAGACAGCTATGGCATTCGACGTTACCATAAAGGAATACCTTAAACAGATCAACGAGGCCTCTCTGCTGACCGCCGACCAGGAACGGTCCTTAGGCACGTTGATTCTCGAAGAAAACGACCCCCGTGCAAGAGACCAGTTAGTGCGCAGCAATCTGCGACTGGTCGTTAATATCGCAAAAAGATATGCCGACCGCGGGATGAGCCTCGGCGACCTGATTGAGGAAGGCAATCTGGGGCTGATAAAGGCCGTTGACTACTACGACCCGGACCGTGGAACGCGATTCAGTACCTACGCCGCGTGGTGGATAAAGCAGAGTATAAAGCGAGCGCTGCTTGCCAACACAAAGCCGCTGCACATCCCGACCTATATGGTTGCGCTGATAAATCAATGGCGCCATGCACAGGCTGAAATGGAAAACAGGCTCGGGAGAAGGCCCACCTCACACGAAATGGCTGAAATAATGCAGATTACCCCTCGAAAAGCCAAGTTCATTTACCACATCGTCTGTATCCTGGGCAGCGTTCAGGATACCGATGATGACTGCGATGAAAATCACAGCCTCGCGGCGACACTCCAGGACCCCAACACCGGCGGCCCGGAAGATGAGCTGGTTGCGGACGAGGAAAAGGCGAAGGCATTAAGGCTGCTGAATCAGATTGACCCCCGGCAGGCGGACATTATAAGGATGCACTACGGCTTAGACGGCAGAAAACCCTTGACATTGAAAGAAATCGCGGAAAAATTGAACCTGACAAGGGAACGAATTCGGCAGCTTCAGCGACAGGCACTGACGACGCTGTATGAGTTTATGAATGAATAATGGCCGATAGTAAAAGCATTCAGCTGGAAAAATACATTCGCTCCATACCCGACTGGCCGAAACAAGGGATTTTATTCAGGGACATAACCCCCCTTCTGGCCGATGCGGAGGCGTTCGCAGCTGCTGTTGATGCGCTGTGCGCCGATTTTACAAACCAAAACGTCGATTACGTTGCCGCTGTCGAAGCAAGGGGTTTCATATTCGGGGGGGCGG
Organism: Sedimentisphaerales bacterium; assembly: GCA_035529405.1. Taxonomy (GTDB): domain Bacteria; phylum Planctomycetota; class Phycisphaerae; order Sedimentisphaerales; family Anaerobacaceae; genus DATKWV01. The sequence goes on from DATKWV010000006.1 coordinate 4,397, forward strand.
TTGCTGAAAAGCTTGGCGTGGGGTTTGTACCCATAAGAAAAAAGGGCAAGCTGCCCTTCAAAACCGAAAGCATCACTTACGACCTCGAATACGGCAGCGACACTTTGCAGGTACACTGTGACGCTGTAGCGGCAGGTTCGAGGGTACTGATGATTGATGATTTGCTCGCTACCGGCGGCACTATGGCCGCGGCGTGCGCACTTACCGAGAAAATCGGCGGTTCAATTGCAGCAATATCATTTCTGATTGAGCTGACGGAACTGGGCGGCCGAGAAAAATTGACAAACTACAAGGTTCTCACCTGCCTGTCTTATTGATTGGCTTTTACCGCTATGGCGATTCGGTCGTGACCGCTGAAGTCCTTAGCTATTCCGACATACTGAAAAACCGCGGTTTTTTCAAGCAATTGCCGCACCGCCTGCCCCTGTTTATAACCGATTTCCAGCATCAGCGCCGCGTCAGGTTTTAAGAACATATTTGCGCTTTCGATAATCCTGCTGTGTACGTCCAGGCCGTCGGCGCCGGCTAAAAGGGCCTCTTTCGGCTCATAATTCCTTACATTTTCTTCGAGGTCCTCGTACTCGGCAGTGCTTACATAAGGCGGATTACTGACTATAAGGTCGTATTTGCTGTCTGTACCGCCCTGCTTCAACGGCTCGAAGAGGTCGCCCTGCAAAAGTGTTATTTGGTCTTTGAGATGGTATTTTTCGATGTTTCTGCCGGCGACATCAATCGCCTCCGCGGAAATATCCGTTGCGATTAAACGCACATTCGGACAATTACAGGCAATGGCAACAGCTACACAACCGCTGCCGGTGCACAAATCACAGACAAGCTGTTGGCCCGGACGGTCACGCAGAAACTCTATGGCCTTTTCCACGAGCAGCTCTGTTTCCGGCCGGGGTATAACACAGCCGTGCTCGACTATCATTTCCAGAAAGTAGAACTCCGTTTTGCCCAGCAGATATTCCACAGGCTCATTTTGGCCTGCCCGTTTTGCCAGGTCCTGCAGTTGTGCCCAGGCCCTGTCATCGAGTACGGTTTCCGGGCGAGTGTACAAATCGATTCGCCCAACACCCAGCGCCCCGCTTACCAGCAGTTCGGCGGTAAGACGCGGCGACTCAATACCTTTTCTCATAAGGTATTCGGTAATTTGATTAAGAACTTTTCCGACAGTCCTGTCCTGCATCGATTAACCATTCACCACTGGCTATTGACTTCTGATGACCTTGCCCACCTCGGTCGCATAACCCGTACCGCGATTTGGGGCCACGAGTTTAAATATAGACTTTGTCCATCATTCGGGGAAACGCGATGCACTGGCGGATGTGCTTTTCGCCGGTGAGCCAGGCAACGGTTCTTTCCACACCCAGCCCGAACCCGCCGTGCGGCACCGACCCGTATTTTCGCAAATCAAGATACCACTTGTAGCCGTCTATATTCAGCCCCTGCTGCTTAATTCGCTCGGCCAGAAGCTGGTAATCGTCTTCGCGCACGGAGCCGCCGATGATTTCGCCAAAACCGGCAGGTGCAAGCAAATCAAAATTCAAGACCACCTTGTCGTTGTCCCTGTCCACCTTCATATAGAACGCCTTGGCCTGGCCGGGATAGTGCGTAACGAACACCGGCTTGTCGTGCATCTGCGATATTATGGTCTCGTCCGAGCCGCCGAGGTCCTTGCCCCACCTGAATTCGGCAGCCAGCCGGGCATGTTTGGGATTGTTTTCGATTCTGGTTTCGGTCTCAGCCAAATCGGCCCGCAGCTCGATAAGCTCCGCGGCGATTTTGTCTTTTTGCCACTGCTTTAACCGCCCTGCTTCTTTGTTTTGCAGTTCTGTTATTCTTGTTTCTAATTGTTGTTTTTCCTTCTGCAGTTGTGCTAACTGCTCAGCCATAAAATTCCCGGCCTTGTCGCCTGTTAAAATCTCCACCGCCTGGCTGTAGGTGAATCTGTAAAAAGGCGGTTTGAGCTTTTTCAACGATGCAATGTCGGCACCGAGGACCTCAAGCTGTTCGATGTTGTTTTTCAGAACCTGCTGGGCTATGAAACAAACGAAATTTTCCGCCAGTTCCAGCAGGGCGTCTAAATCAATAAACGCCACCTCCGGCTCAACCATCCAGAATTCGGTCAGGTGTCTCCGTGTTTTGCTTTTTTCAGCCCTGAACGTGGGGCCAAAGCAGTACACCTTCCCGAAACTCATAGCCGCTGCTTCGAGATAAAGCTGGCCTGTCTGGGTCAGGTGTATAGGCTCGCCGAAATAGTCCACCTCGAAAAGCGAGCCGACTTCTTCGCCTGCTATGGTCGTAAGAATCGGCGTATCGATAAGGATAAAGCCGTTGTCGTTGAAGAACCGTCGAATGGCATCCACAACGGTATGGCGGACTTTGGCTATGCACCACTGCCGCTGGGAGCGCAGGTGCAGGTGACGATGTTTGAGCAGAAAGTCTATGCCGTGCGATTTCGGAGTGATGGGATAGTCGCTGGCCGGCGATATTACCTGGCCGCCTGTTACCGTCAGCTCGTATCCGCCGACGCTTCTTTTGTCAGCCCGGACGGTTCCAGTTACCGCAAGTGCCGATTCCTGGCCGAGGTGGCCGAGGTCGTTGAAAAGCGGTTCAGGCACTTTGCCTTTTTCAACGATGCACTGGCACAGTCCCGTGCCGTCCCGCACTACCAGAAACTGTATCTTTCCGCTGGAGCGTGAATTATACAGCCACCCCGCCAGCGTAACCTCCCTGCCGACGTTGTCTTTCAGCAGTGATATACTCGTAAAGCTATCCTTCATTGTTTTCATCTACCTTTTCTGCATGTCTGCTTTTCTGCGGCCAGATTAGCCGGTCGTCAGGCCCGCATTCGTCTTCATTTTCGCGCTGGCCTTCTTCATCTATATTGTTTTTACCTTTGCTGTAAAGGGTGAAACCATCATCGGTAAGCTTGTAAACAAAGCAGCCATCATTGATAGGGTCAACAAAAATTTCAGCCGGCATCAAATCCCTCACATCATCAAGACTTTCAGGCCAATTGCCTTTTTCGTTTTTGTATCGCCTCAATGCAATTACTATCCTGCTGCCTATATTATCCGCGCCAATACGCAAATACAAATCCCGGACTTTGCAATAAGCAGGTTCTATGATATTCGTCATATGCTGAATCAAGTATCGGTAATTAAATTTAATTTGGGTTACAGAAACCCTTTCGGGCTCCCTGTCCCACTGAAACTCCGGCTCAGCCATTGCATACAATCTTTCATAGCCGATGTCGATGATATTAGCGAGCTTTTGCGGAGTAGAGGGCATATAAAACCACTGCAATATAGTGCCTGCTCTAATAAGCTTTTTTTGCCAATAGGTTAATTGTGGTGCATCTTGCGGAACTTGAGCCCTCATTGCTGCCGTTGGATCGCGGGTTAGTCTGACCTTGCCTTTGCCATTAGTCTGGTAAAACATGCCCCACAAATTCTTGAGCATTAGCTTTTCGCAGTCAAGAATCCCGGGCAAATCAGAACTCCAGATATGTTTGTTCTTTGCCAGAATTTGTTGGATAAACCTTAGGTTTTCTTCTGTGGCATTGCCGGTGACAACAAATCTGTTAAATTGCTTAAGCGCCACGGCTTCACATGCCATTGCAACCAACAAATCTACCATTGTCGGCTGCTGGCATAAATGCTCCGCCATTTGAAGAACAGCCATGTATTTCTCAAATCCTGCATCAATCCGTCCTTCGCCGATGTCATTATTGCCAACACGGACAAGCAGTCTCGCCCAGGAACGCATTTGCGGTAACCGGTCCATACTTCCGTCCAAAGTCCAGATATCGGCAGCTATCGGGAATCGGCATTCTTCTATTTCACAAGCTTGAAGCAATCCGTCTATTGTGCCCTGCCGGGCTTTGAGCCATTGCGCTATTTCGGGATGGTCTTCGCTTGTCCAGAACTCAGAGGCGGTTATGTCATAACGGTCATCATCTACGAAATTAGGTTCACACGCATCTTCCTGATAACTGTCCAACAGTCGATTGTAGATAATAGCGGCGTTTTCGGAATCGGGTATCGCACGCTTGGCCTGCAGTGCAGCTAACTCATCGTCGAACGTAAAGACACGCCAATCGCCGCTGTCGCTGTCGGGCAAAAAGACCCACACAACCAGCCCTGCTGCCACAGCACCAACCGAAATCCAGAACCACTTTCTTGCGGGTTTAGGCAATATAGTGCACGCCAGCAGAACAACAGCCAGAAGTGTTATTACTTTCCACGGTGCCTGAAAAACAACCGCAACGGCCAAAACCAGGCTCAGCAATCCCAGCCCGATATATTTAAGTACCCGTTTTGTGATACCCGGCTTTTTCTTTTGGGGCACTTCCTCAGCCATCAATTCTCACCTTTACTACTACTTTGAGAACCTCACATTGGCCGGCCAGCTCCCTGCCCGGCATGTGCGCATCGGCCGCAAACAATATGCAGAACATACCTTCATACAGGCTTATTCTGCTGATGCCCTTCGGCACCTCGAAAAACACTGCATCCTTGTCCCGGTCGTAAGGCTGCTCGATTTGGAGATTGTCCGTTGTGCAATACCCCAGCGTTTCCCGTCCTGCTGCCACAAACTGAATATCGATATATTTCTTATGAGCCTCCAGTCGGCCCTTGTCAACCGGCTCAGTCCTGTAGCGCTGTACAAAATAATAAATGTTGTCACCGTCAATATCGTACCTGCCGTTTTCTTTTTCGGCAAAGTTCGTATTCTTTAACACCTCCAATGCCCTTGTAATCTTCTCAGACACACCCGCATAAAGATGTGCATTTTCAATTTTGTCTGTAATCACGGTCAGACCTCTAATTTTTCACGAACGTACGCAAGTAATTTACCCGTTGACACCCTCACCTGCTCCATCGAATCCCGGTCGCGGACCGTAACGCTGTTGTCCTGGAGAGTCTGGCTGTCAACGGTAACGCACAACGGCGTACCTGCCTCATCCTGCCGGCGATAGCGCCTGCCTATAGCGCCCTTCTCATCGTAGAAACAGTTGAAATGTTTCCTGGCATCGTTATAGATATTCCGGGCGATGTCCGGCATATTGTCTTTTTTAACAAGCGGAAATACCCCCAGCTTTATCGGCGCAATGGCCGGGTGAAACCGCAGCAGGTTCCTCTGCTCGCCTCGCACCACCTCCTCATCGTAGGCATCGACAAGAAACGCCAGGGCGCTTCTGTCTATGCCGGCACTTGGCTCAATTACATACGGAATATACCGTTTCTTTTCCTGCTCGTCGAAATAAGAAAGCGGCCCCGACTGGTAATCCTCAGCCTCGGCCTTCAGGTCGATTTTGGTCATATCCCGGTTATTTTCAAACCAGCTGTTAAGTGTCCTCATACCCCTCTGATGCTGGCGCAGGTCGAAATCCGTCCTGTTGGCGATGCCTTCCAGCTCCTGCCAGTCACCCGACCCGAACGGGAATTTATATTCGACATCCACACACGCCCTGGCATAATGCGCAAGCTCATCACCCTCGTGCGCACGAAGACGCAGGTTCTCTTTTTTTATACCCAAATCCAAATACCAGTTGAAACGCAGGTCTTTCCACGTGTTCCACCAATGCTCATCTGTACCCGGCTGACAGAAAAACTCCAGCTCAGCCTGCTCGAACTCCCTGGTTCGAAAGATAAAAGCCTTTGTGGTTACCTCGTTGCGAAAGCTTTTGCCGATTTGCGCAATTCCGAACGGAACTTTCACCCGCGTGCTGTCCAGCACGTTTCTGAAATTAACGAAGATTCCCTGGGCCGTTTCAGGCCGAAGATACATCGTCATAGCGTCATCCACGTTGGCTCCCATTTGCGTCTCGAACATCAGCTTAAAGGCCATCGGGTCCGTGAACTGCCCTGCCGTGCCGCAATTCGGACAGACCTTGCCGGTCAAATCGCAGGCCTGGGCCTGGGCCAAATCCAGAGATACGTGTTCGGTATGCTCTTCAGCGTGCTCGGCCAGGTGGTCAACCCTGGTCCTGACGTTGCATTTTTTACACTCGGCTATTAAATCCGCAAATTTGTCGGTATGCCCGCTGGATTTCCACACCAGCGGGTGCATAAGAATACTGCAGTCGATGCCTACCACATCGTCCCGCATCTGCACAACCGACTTCCACCAGCACTTCTTAACGTTGTTTTTCAGTTCCACGCCCAGCGGACCGTAGTCATAACAGCTGGCAAGGCCGCCGTATATTTCGCTGGACTGGAATATGAAGCCCCGCCGCTTGCACAGCGATACGATGTCCTCAAGTTTGGTGATTTTAGCCATAACAGCTTTCCCAAGTCTGAACCAAAAGAACCGCAGCAAACGTACAAAAATAATTATTATAGCGCTTTTGTCGCTGATTGCAAGAACGCCTGGGCCTAAATAAAACCGATAGACGTGCCGGCTGCTGATTGCGATAAAACCGCAGGGCCGTTTTATGATGTTAAAAGTGGTTGCAAGGCCTGGAAAAAAAGATTGTCACTACGCTTAAGGTATGTCGGTTTTGCCCCCGGACCCCAGAACCCAGCGCCAAAACAGCCGCCCTACTGGCCTTTTTCCTTTTCCTTCTCGGCCTTTTCCTTCTCCGCCTTTTCCTTCTTTTCGCGCTGAATGGCGTCGTACACTTCCCTGCGATGAACCGGTATGCTCTTGGGCGCGGTTATGCCCAGCCGCACCTTATCCCCCCGCACGTCGACGATCGTAATCTCTACGTCGTCTCCGATGATTATTGACTCATCTTTTTGTCTGCTCAAAACCAACATTTTCAACTCCCTTTGTGTGTTGGCTTTATACTTTACGAACACAACACAACTTTCGTTCGCTCAAAACCTCGCCGTTTACGACCGGCGCACCTTCTGCCCCGCCCGTTGACCGCCGCTTCATCCAGTATCCTTCACAACCATATTTTCGGCTATTTGCCGCATCGGAAATAGCTGTTTTTACTTTTGTTTGTGGGACACAATGTGCTTATCGGACGTTGCGAACATAAACATTGCCCGCAACAGTACTTATGTGACCCCCCACTTCTGGAAAAAAGATAGGTCCAATCCCCCGGTTATACGTCGTTTTACTCGCTTTCGTGCTGCCGCCAGTAGGTATAGCGTACAGCCGTCCAATAGCCGATTATCGCCCCTAACGTGCCGAAAACGACTAACTGTATGGGCAGAATACTCGCTGCCGCCTGGGGAAAGAAAACCGGCGGAATGTGCTCCATCGTATATCCGAGGATGTCATTCCTAATATAAGTGCTGCTGCCAAAATACGTTACGAAAACAGCAGCAATTAGAACCCACCCGTAAGCAGCATCAAGGAGCTTTTTGATTACAAAGCCGGCCAAACCGAACGAAATCACGACCGCGTAAACTATCTGCGCCACTGCCGGCTGACCCACCACCGAGCCGAGGTAATTGTCCCATAATCGCACATCCTGACAAAGTACACCGAGGCTAAACCACACCACACCTATCGACACCACCGCAGCAGCCGCCGCACGCAGGACGGTATTGAATTTAATTTCGGCCCTGTGCACCGGCTTGGGCGTCTTGACGGTCTTTGAACAAAGCATCTCAGCAGCCAGTACACCTGCAAACCCCAGCCCCACTATTGCCAGCCAGAGCAATGACTCGTACTTGAGCATCCCAAAAAACCACAGGCGCTGGCTGAGCAACGGACTTGTTTGTAACACATCAGCTACGGTACCGGACCTGACCGCCCAGAGCGATAAGCCTGATGGGACTGCCAGGACCGCTATCTGGCGCCCATAAGGCCAACATATAAAATAAGCCGCCGCACCTGCAAAAAACGCCGCCAGACCCAGAACCGCCCCGCCGCCCAGACCCACACGCGTCAGGAGTATGCCGGTATCCCGCTGGTCCCAATCACCTAAGGGCGCACACAAAACACCTATTAGAACAACACCCAGACCCGCCGCCGCCGCTATACGCAATTTCATCGGCCATGACAATTCCATAGGCTTTCCTTCAATAAGCTCTTGTCAATAAACTAACACCGACAACTGCAATTATCAATAATCAATTATCGCCTTGAGAAAAAAACGCCACTATGCTACATTTACCAATGGAGCTTTTAGCAGACGCCCTTAACCAAATACATGCACCAGGCTAAACACGTTTAGAGCAGACAACATTATTAAATAGCAAAACTATTCAGGGCCCAACAAATGAATGTACTGTTAATCGGCAGCGGGGGACGCGAGCATGCCATCGCATACAAGCTGGCTCAATCCTGCAGCCTCGGTAAGCTTTTCATCGCCCCCGGTAACCCGGGAACGGCTGGTTGTGGCCAGAATGTTCCAATATCCGCAGGCGATACGGACAAACTGCTCGAATTCGCCGGGCAAAACGACATCGAGCTCGCCGTAATAGGTCCCGAGGACCCGCTGGCTGCGGGTATTGTGGACGCCTTCGAGGCCGCCGGCATAAAGGCTTTCGGCCCGAGCGCCGCTGCGGCAAGGCTCGAGGCCGACAAGGCCTTCGCAAAACAGATTATGCGGGCCGGTGCAATATCAACCGCGGAGGGCCAGGTATTCGAGAAATTCGCCGATGCCAGGGCCTATATCGCCAGCAGGGACGAATCCGTTGTTATCAAGGCCGCTGGCCTGGCCAAGGGCAAGGGTGTGTTCGTTTGTGATGACCCTGCCGACGGCATTCTTGCCGCCGAGAAAATAATGTGCAATAAAATATTCGGCCCTGCCGGAAATAAAATCATCGTCGAGGAAAAACTGCTCGGCCAGGAAGTCTCGATACTGGCATTTGTCGACGGACGAAACATCTATGTTATGGAATCTTCGCAGGACCACAAGCCCATCGGGGATGGCGATACCGGCCCCAACACCGGCGGAATGGGTGCGTACAGCCCGGCACCGATTGTCACCGAACAGTTAATAGACCAGATCACACGGGAAATCCTCGTGCCCGTGGTGGACTCTATGAACCGCCAGGGCTGCCCATACAAAGGCGTCCTCTACGCCGGGCTTATCCTCACTCCGGCAGGCCCGCGGGTTCTGGAGTTTAACGTCCGGTTCGGCGACCCCGAAACGCAGCCCATCCTCATGCGGCTAAAAAGCGACCTGCTCGAGGTTTGCCTGGCTGTCTGTGAGGGCAGAGTCGATGAGGTTACGCTGGAATGGGACCCTCGCCCGGCGGTGTGTGTGGTAATGGCGTCTGCCGGTTATCCCGGTGATTACGAAAAAGGCAAGGTGATAACCGGCCTCGAACAGGCCGAACAAATGCCTGACGTTATGGTTTTTCACGGCGGCACAGCCCTCAGCAACAACCAGCTTGTTACCAACGGCGGCAGGGTCCTATCGGTAACGGCGCTGGGCCGGACAATCGCGCAGGCAAAGGAAACTGCGTATCAGGGCGTGGATAAAATCAACTTCGAAGGGGCGTATTGCCGAAGAGATATTGCCGACAAGGCCATTAGGGGCAAAGACACATAAAGAACCGGTAAGAATCATAAATGGACAATAACGCAAAAAACGCCGGCATCTGTCGGCCGGGCCCCAAAGGTTTTATGCGCATTTTTGCGAGGATTCTTGTGCTTATTGTCTTGGTGTATGTGCTGTTTCTGCTTACGGGCAGGGCGCTGCGCAAAATCGCCATTATGCAAATAACTGAAATGGTCGGCACTAAAGTGACCGCTGAATCACTGGACCTGGGCTTTGACGGTTCTGTCCTGATCAAAAACCTTGCCGTATTACCGTGGCAGCGCCTGAAATATGACAACACAATATTCAAGGCCCGGACAGTCTATGCCCGCTTTAGCCTGGCAAGTGTGCTGTTATTTCGCCCCCGGCTTAAAACCATCTCCGTCAATCATTTTGTTTTTGACGCGCAGTTCGACATGGACACCGCGAAATGGAATACGGCCTGTCTGAAACTCAAAGGCGGCGGTGCCGGCGGCGACAGAATACCATTTGTTGTCCTTGAAAACGGTATACTGCGCTACAGCAGGGTCTCGAATTCCTGCTCTAAAACGATTGCAGGGGTGCCGTTAGATGCGGTCTTAAAACCCGCCGAAAATATAAAAAATGCCTGTATCTTCACTCTGGCTACAGCCAGCACAGGCACGTTCGGCAGGAATACACTCAACGGTTTCTGGCGTCCGGGCCTTGTCACCATTGCCGGCGGAATCGCCTCTGCAGACCTGCCGGCCTTTGAAAGGGTATGGAAAATAAATGTCCTGGCCGGAGAAATTAAATACGACCACTCCGGCATCTTTGCAGTGAATCTCAAAATAAAGGATTTGCAGAACAAACACGCTGCGCCCGGGTTTTCACCTGACCTTGAGAACATCCTTTTTCCGGAAAAGCTGGCTGCCCTTAAACCGTTAGAGGCCTTTTTCAGCCGGTTCAGACCCGCCGGAAACGCCGACCTTGAGCTGCAGGCCGAGGGAAATCTTCAAAACCTCAGCCAAACCACGCTCGCCGGAAGACTCTACTGCAGGGACATTACCATCTGCGACCGCAAGTTCCCGTACACCGTGGAACACATCAAGGGCTGGGTTAACTTCAGCGAAAAGCAGGTCGTTTTGAATAACCTTATCGGCCGGCACGGCAACGTTGACCTGGCATTTAACGGCTCGCTTACAGGTCTGGTCTCGAATCGTGGGTACCAAATCCAGATTACAAGCGAAAACATGGCTTTGGACAGCGACCTGTATGCTGCGCTGAGCGAAAAGAAGCAAGAGGTCTGGTCGGACTTTGCGCCAGCAGGCACAGCTGCTATAAATTACTGCATCAGCCGGCAAACCGGGCAATCGGCTGAGAAGGCGCTGGCTGTCAAATTGCTCAACGCTGCGGTAACGTACCGTCACTTTCCCTACCCGCTCAAAAATCTTACCGGCACGATATACTTCCAGCCGGATGCTGCAATTATTTCCTCGCTGCTGTGCCAGGAAAACAGCCGGACAATAAGCCTTCACGGCCGAGTTTCTTACAGTTACGACCAGTCATCGGCCTACGAAATTTTCATAAAGGCCGAGAATCTGCCTCTGGATAACGCGCTGGCTGCGGCGCTGCCGGCTGAGGAATCGCAACTGTGCACTGAGCTTGCCCGCACCGGGCTGATAAACATTGAAAAACTCACAGGTAAAGTCTGGGCCGAGTCCGCCACTGCGCGGCCCTGTTACCATTTATCGCTGAACACAAGGCAATTCCAATTGAGCAATGATTTGATTGCACTGCTGCCGCCGACAATGGAAAAAGTTGTTACCGACCTGCAGCCCAGTGGAAACATCAGCGTAGCGGCCGATTTACTCAAAGACTCCAGCGACTCGCAACTGAACTACGAACTGACAGTCAATTGTCTGAAAAATAATGCAACCCTCCAAAGCCTCGGATACCCTCTTGCAGATATCTGCGGCACGGTGACGGCAAATAAAGACAGCGTGACCCTGAAGGATATTACTGCAAGGGTGGCCCATAGCATACAGATAGCGCCCTATGTGCCGACCGTAAAACTGAACGGTCATATAATTTTCGCCGAAAAGAACCCAAGTGTCGCCCATTTACAGCTAAGCGCCACAGATATACTGTTCGATAAGCAATTCGGTCTGGCGCTGCCGGAAAGTCTTGTCGCTGCTTACCGGAAGCTGTCACCTACCGGCCGACTTGACCTTGACAGCGTAAAGCTCGAAATATCGAATGACCTCGCCGGGGGAAGGAGCATCAATTTTGACGGCCGAATCGAACTTAAAAACTGTTCTTTCAATACCAGCCCCGTCATTACGAAGGCATACGCGAAATTCGATAAAGTCCGCGGCAGCTATAGCCGCGCCCTCGGCCTGGGCGCTACAACGGCCCGACTTGTCACCGCCGATTTCAGACTCAAGGCAAAAGCGCTCACAAACGCAGCTGCCGAGGGCATAACTTACCACCCGGACGGTCGGACCTGGCTGGCTGACAACCTGGTCGCCGATTGTTACGATGGTACGGTCACGGGCAAATTCCAGCTTAAGCAGGCCGACACCGGCACCTGGGAATATCAACTCCAGTCGGGCTTTGCCGATATAGACCTCAAACAGTTCCTTCTCGACCCCGAAGAGTCTGAAAATCCCGCTGCCGCTGAACAGGCGCAACAAAACCAAAACCGCACCGCCGGCAATGATTGTACCACCGGCAGAATGCACGGTTCACTGAGTGCCTATGGTCGTCTCGGCAGTTCTGATTCTCGTATAGGAAGATGCAGACTGGCAATAACTGATATGAAACTGGGTAAAATGTCGCCGCTGGCCAAGCTGCTGAACGTGCTGAAACTGACACAGCCGGCCGACTTTGCCTTCGAGCAGATGCTGATGGACTCATACATAAACCACGACAAACTGTTTTTTCAAAAGTTCGATTTATCAGGCCAGGCCCTGGCGTTCAGCGGCTCAGGCTTTATGGACCTGCAAAACAACAGCCTCGATTTGACCCTTACCGCTCGAGGCCGGAGACTTGCCTCTGCAGAACCCGACGTGCTGCAATCGCTGACCGAAGGCCTGGGACACGCTGTGGTGCGAATGGACATCAACGGCACCCTTTACGACCCGAAAGTCACAACTACCGCTTTGCCGGTTATCAAACAATCCCTGCAGATTCTCGGCACCAAACCTTAAAAGGGGCGCGGGCAAATGTAAGTGAATTAGCCGGTAAACCGGTTTTTCTTCGGTATATGCGAAGCAGAAAACCCTTGCAATCAATGTTTTTGCACTTATAATATCGTGCTTTAAGCTGATATGCCAAAAATTAAATCGGGAGCCATTATGATGGAAGCAATGACAAAAACGATGCAAATCGACTTATTCGGCGAACAACTGCCCACAATCCAGCAGCTCAAGCAGCTTTCTGACCGGGTGCACGCCAGCGAACAAAACACCATGAATTTCACGCAGCAGGTTCAGTCCAACATCAACACCAGCACCCCGGAAGGTGCCCTGGCCGTCGGGATCGGACTTTTCATACTCGGCAGAAATGCCGAAGCGGTTGAGAAACTTCAGAACGCATCCGACTGCAAGGAAAAATTTATCTATATGGCCCTGGCGCTTCGCCGCATGCGCCGCTTCGACCAGGCCATCGACAACCTTCAGAAAAGCCTCGATTACGGTGCTCAACTCCCGGATATAACTCTTGAGAAAGCTGCTACATATCGCCAGGCATCCGACTGGGACGCTGCCGAAAAGGAACTCAAGAAAAACGCGAATTTCCAGAACGTCAGCGCCGACTATCACTATCAGCTTGCCCGCCTTCAGGAAGTACAGGGTTTTTACCTGGACGCCGTGGACAATTACAAAATTGCCCTCGAGTTGTCCCCGAACGACCACAAGACCCTCTTCCACCTGGCGTACAGGTGCGACCTGTCCGGTAATGAGGACGCCGCAATTGACTACTATAAGGAGATTGTGTCCACTTCGCCGGTCCAGGTACACGCCCTGATAAACCTCGCTGTGCTCTACGAGGACAGGGACGATTTCGAAAAAGCGGCGCAATGTATAGACAAGGTCCTGATGTTTCATCCCAATCACCAAAGAGCCATCATGTACAAAAAAGACATCGAAGACTCCAAAACAATGTTCTACGATGAAGAAAAGGAAAAGAAGAAAAGCCGCAGAAACCAAGTCCTTGATACGCCGCTGTCTGACTTCGAGCTGTCGGTCAGAAGCAGAAACTGCCTTAGGAAAATGAACCTGTATACGCTGCGTAACCTGCTGCATGTCACAGAGGCCGAGCTGTTATCCTACAAGAATTTCGGTGAAACTTCACTGAAGGAAATCAACGTTGTGCTTGATTCCAAGGGATTGCGGCTTGGTATGGCCCTGGACCAAAAGCAGTTTCCCGCGGAATCCGACCAGCAGGTCCCTGCGCCCGACACCGTTCTGCTGGGTAAATCCGTCGAAATACTTCAACTGTCGGTTCGCGCTCGAAACTGCTTACAGAGCCTGAACCTCAGAACTGTCGGGGAACTCGTACAGAAAACCGATGCCGAGCTGCTTGCCAGCAAAAACTTCGGCGTTACAAGCCTTAACGAAATTAAAAATGCCCTCAGCGCCCTGGGCGTATCTCTGCGAAGTCTGGATTAAAAAAAAACCGGCTGGTCATCCCGGTAAAAAAGCAGATGCACCTCAGGGCCGTTGCGCATATACATCAGTTATGATTTATGCAGTTGGCAAAAAAACAAAAAAACCCACCAAAGTCTTTCTGGTGTTTATATGCCTGACAATCTCAGGCTGCGCGAAAAGACCCGCAGACCAGCCTACCATCCATATGGACATCGCACCGCAGTTTTGGGTAAGAGTATTATTACTCGACGATATTAAAGCGTGTACGGTCACGTTAAAAACCGCTTTTGAAGTTTATGACCCACAGACTGCGCAAAAGCGAACGTTTCAAAAGCCTGATGCGCCGATAACTATACGGATTGCCCAAGGCAAAATCACCTTTGCACCGCCCCTGCCGGCCCCTGCCGACAGCAACGACACCTGGCCGGCTACTTTTTCGGCTGGTACCGAATTAGTGATGTGCCCGCAAAGCCCCTACATATTCGACATCGACGGCCGGGATTACCGCGGCAAGCTAAAGCTGGTGCTCAATCAGGATAATAGTTCATTTGACGCTGTTAACCTGGTCCCGCTTGAACCCTATCTGGCAGGCGTGGTCGGTGCCGAAATGCCCCGCTGGTGGAAACCCGAAGCGCTGAAGGCCCAGGCAATAGCCGCAAGAACATATTGTTTGTACATAAAAAAGCGATTTGGACAAAACCGGCACTGGGACGTGACCAAAACCGCCGGCAGCCAGGTCTATCTGGGCCTGGCTGGCGAGTCAGCACAAATCTGGAGAGCCGTCAACGCTACAATCGGCCGGGTGCTGGCGTGTCAGGTCGATGACCGGTCCGCGCAGGAACAGACCATCGAAGCACTTCACGGCACAGACTATGTGCTGTTTCCAGCATACTACAGTTCCGTCTGCGGCGGCCATTCGGAAAACAGCCAAAACGTGTTCGGCGGCAGACGCTTTGAACCTCTTGCCGGCGTACCTTGTCCGTACTGCAAAAAAACTGCAAAAACCGCTTACCTGTCCTGGCAGGCCGAATTTGACTACGATGATGCGTGTGCCCGGCTGCAAAAAAAATACCAAAAACTAAAATCGCTTGGCAAAATCGACCAGATAGTACCCGCCGCCGGCAGCGACTATCAGGTAAAAACCCGTAAGCGGACATCAAAGCTGTCAAGGCTGACTATGATTAAGCTGGTCGGCTCAACCGGCAAAACGGAAATGTTACGGGCAGAGGATTTCCGCTTATCCATAGACCCCTCCGGAAACAAATTTAAAAGCACAATCTGCACCATTGAAACCGACCAAACCTCCCATACCGCAAGCGTTTCTGAAAAATCGGCCAAAACCCTTCTGGTGGCCGGCAGCGGCTTCGGCCACGGTGTGGGTATGTGCCAGCACGGCGCACAGGCAATGGCAAAGCGAAAAAAAAACGCCCGACAGATACTTTCACATTATTACCCGAATTCTAAAATTATCTCTATTTACTGAAATGCCCGACAAAACCTTTACCATCCTCGAAACCGACCCGCACAGTGCCGCACGCACGGGCCTGCTTGCCACTGCGCATGGAACTGTTGAAACTCCCGTATTCTGCCCGGTCGGCACCGCCGGTACGGTTAAGGGAATCACCCCCCAACAACTGCTGGAAACGCGTACGGAAATGATATTGGCCAACATCTACCATCTGCTGCTTCGGCCTGGAATTGATGTAATCGAGAAAATCGGCGGCCTGCATACATTTATGGGATGGCCGAAGCCCATAATCACCGACAGCGGCGGATACCAGATTCTTTCTCTCAGTCCACTGGTAAAAATTCGAAGCGGCGGTGTTGAGTTCAGCAGTCACGTTGACGGCCAAAAAATCTTGCTCACCGCCGAAACTGCTGTAAAAATCCAGAACCGCCTCGGTGCCGACATAGTAATGTGCCTGGACCAGTGCACCCCTTTTCCCTGCCCCGATGCGCAGATGCAAAAGGCCGTGGAAACAACGCTTCGCTGGGCCGCTGCCTGCAAAAAGGCCCACGCAAATCCACAGCGGCTTTTATTCGGCATCGTGCAGGGCGGCGTAAACCCGCAGCTGCGCCGCCTGTGTGCAACAGAACTTGTTAAGCTGGACTTTGACGGTTATGCTATCGGCGGCCTGTGTGTCGGTGAAGGCCATGAAAATATGATTAAAACCGTTGGCCTGGTAAACGAAATTCTGCCGCAGGAAAGGGTCCGCTATTTAATGGGTGCCGGGACCCCAGCTGATATTATCGCCGCTGTGGCCGCAGGCGTGGATATATTTGATTGTGTCCTGCCCACACGCAACGGCAGAAACGCCTTTGCATTTACTGAAAAAGGCCCGCTGCGGCTCAGGAACAGCCTGCATATACAAAGCACCCAGCCCGTTGAAGACGGTTGTGATTGTTATTGCTGCAGGAATTTTACACGCGCAGCTATAAGGCATTTTTTTAATTGCGGCGAAATGCTCGGCCCTATTTTGCTGTCGGTCCATAACATTTCCTTCTACCAGAGACTGATGGCCCAGGTCAGGCAAAACATACAAAAAAAGCGGTTTTCGCAATGGGCCAGGGAAAAAATGAGTATGTATTTCAACCATGAAGCCGGCTAAACCGCCGCAAAATAAGAATTTCACAAATTTTCTGTAATTTACGGCGATTGTCGGTTATAAGTTAGGGTTTATCTGTGGTTGGCTGTTTATTAGAAAAACCGGCAGCTTATATGAAAGGATGGCAAAAAATGAATAACATTTGGCTGTTAGCTCAGGCACAAAACGCCGACTCCGGCGAATCAGGCATCACTTCAGAACCCCTCGGCACCCAGGAAACCTCCACCAAGACCCTCGCACCCGGCGAACAGGCACCGTCTGAACCGCAACGCAAAACCAGTCCGGTGAACATTCAGTCCATTGTGTTATTAGGTCTGATGTTTGTGGTAATGTACTTTCTGCTGTTCAGGTCGCCGCGAAAAAAACAGCAGCAGCATCAAAAAATGGTACAGCAGCTCAAGAAAAACGACAAAGTACAGACCGTAGGCGGAATCATAGGCACCATTGTCGATGTTAAGGACAATTACATTACGCTGAAGGTTGACGAATCCAACAACACTAAAATAAGAATCAGCTCCGCGGCCATTGCAAAGAATGTCTCAACGGACACCGAGTGAAATCGTTAAGCAACATCATCTAAGGGAGTGATTATGGACAGGAACCTGACCTGGAAAATAGTTTTAATTATTGTGCTGGTCGTTGTTGCGGCCTGGACCTTATACCCGCCCGAACAAACCCTCAAGCCCGGTTTGGACCTTGCCGGCGGAACCAGTCTCATCTACGAAATCGACCCCTACGGCCTGGAAGACTCACAAGTCAGGGGCCTTGCCGAGAAAATGATAACAGTGCTTAGAAGGCGTGTGGACCCGGCCAGTATGCGCAATCTCGTCTGGCGGCCGTATGGCAATACCCGATTTGAGATTCAAATGCCGCTGTCAACCGCCGAAGCCCGGCAGAAAAGGCTGGATTTTGAGAATGCCCAGGCCCGGCTGCTTGACCGGAACATCAACACTGCGGTTATTATCAGGTCTCTGGTAAAACCCACCGACCTCAGGCACGCGGACTTTGAAAAATTTGCAGCCGGTTCTGCGGAAAACCTCCAAATCCTCAATGACCTGGCCGATACCTGGGACCGGCGAACCACCCTAAGGGCCGAAAGAGACGGTCTTTTCGAGAAACTGCAGCACCTTGAAAACTCAATCTCATCAGCGGGCGTTAATCTTGAAATGTTAAAAAACCGTCGTGATGAACTGGCAAGGTATAATCAGCAGCAGCTTGACGAATCCATCAAAGACCTGCTGGCTCTGGAGAATGAGTCCGACCCGAACCAGCAGCCGCAGCACCTGCAGACCCTGACCGATTACGTGAATACCTATGCTGACTGGAAAAAGGTCGTCTCCGACCTTACCGACCCCGACACCGGCGGTAATATCGGCTTTAGAAATGCCAAAAGAGAACTCGACAAATTGAACCTCAGCGCCGACCAGCTGAACTCCGTGCTCGAAATGCCCGCCGATACTCCCAAAAGAGCACAGGCCATCGAACAGCTTAAAGCCCAGTTCGAGGACCTCGCCGCTGATATTGATAAAACCGTTAAGACCTTTGACACCTACAGCCCGTTCAGGGGCAGGCTGGACGACCCCAGGGACCTGCAGAGGCTGCTCAAGGGCGCCGGCATACTCGAATTCAGAATACTGCCAACACAGGGACATCCGAAGGTTGACCCCGACGAAATATCTTATTATGTGGATTTACTCAAGGCCAAGGGACCGACCTATGCCTCCGACAACAAATACGTATGGTGTCAGCTCGAAAGTTTCGACACATGGAAACTCCCCAACACCTTTGTTGCACCTTTCGGCGACAAATACTATGTCCTGGCAAGCAACAAGGCTAACGAGGTGATGCTGCACCAGTCGCAAAAGGACTGGAAATTAGAGAAAGCCGCACCCGGAAGACAGTCCCAAACCGGGCAAAGGGCCATCGATTTCGTCCTCGACGAAAGAGGAGGAAAATTATTCGGTAACGTTACCGCCCAGAATATCGACAGACCCTTATGTATCCTCCTGGACGGTTTAGCCATATCGGCCCCCAACGTACAAAGCAGGATAACCACAAACGGCCAGATAACCGGCAACTTCACTATGACCGAAGTGGCGGATATGGTTGACAAGCTAAACGCCGGTTCCCTGCCGGCAAGGCTTATTGAGCAGCCGATATCCGTAAAATCAATCGGCCCCTCCCTCGGCGCCGACAACCGCGACAAGGGTATCACCGCTGTAATAATCGGCCTTGTCGCTGTGGTCACCTGCATGCTTGTTTATTATACGCTCGCAGGCACTATAGCCGATTTGGCGCTGTGCCTGAACCTGTTGTTTATTCTCGCTGTTATGGCCCTGGTCAGGGCCACGTTCACTTTGCCCGGCATCGCCGGCATCATATTGACCATCGGCATGAGTGTCGATGCCAACGTGCTTATTTTTGAGAGAATCCGTGAGGAGCAGCGCCGCGGCTGCTCGCTGCGCATCGCCATAAAAAACGGTTATGAGCGGGCCTTCAGAACCATCCTCGATGCCAACCTGACCACCTTCATCACCGCCGCCATTCTGCTGTGGAGGGCACCGGAGGAGGTCAAGGGATTTGCAATCGTGCTTATACTCGGTATCCTTTCAAGCATGTTCACAGCCCTGTTTGTCACGCGGGTTGTCTTCGATTATTTACTGGCAAAAAAAATTATCAAGAACCCCCTGTTTATGCTCAGCATCATACGCAGTCCCAATATAAACTGGATGCGGGCAAGACCAGTTTTTTTGACGATATCGGTTTTGCTCATTGCCGGCGGACTGTTTGTTTTCTTCACAAGAGACGACCGGGTAAACAATAAATACGATATAGAGTTTACCGGCGGAACTTCCGTACAAATCAATCTCAAGGACTCGGTCTCGCTTACAAGGCAGCAGGTCGAGGACAGAATAAGCAAAACAGGCAATCAACTCGGCAATCCCGGACTTGCTGCAGCGAATGTGTACAGCATAGGCAAGTCAAACGACCAGTACGAAATAATCACAACCGAAACAAACAGAACCACCGTTACCGTGACGTTCCCCGATGCGGAAAAAACCGTCGAAGCCGTTACTGCGGCCATAAAAAATGTCCAGGCCAGATTCCGCGGGCGCCTGAACAACCTGCAAGTCACACAGCAGCCCTACAATCCCGCCGCCTTTGTCATATCCACCAGCCAGGTCAATGTCTCGCTTGTTAAATCTGTGCTTACAACCGCGTTCAATAACGCTCAAATCTCCGAACCGAAAGTTGATGAGGTCGTTAACAACGCAATTTTAGCTGCGTTTGACCAGGAACTCGAAATCCAGCAGAACCTCCAGCCGCAAATACTATCCACCGAAAAAATATCCGAACAGCTCGTTGACTCATACCCTGAGCTGACCGATTTTCTCGGCGGTATCAAGGTCGTCTGCAACATTAAAACACCCGCTGCAGTCGAAAGAATAGACCAGCGATTAAGAGACCTGCGGTTCAAGCCCGCGTATCAGTCTCTGCGGTCGTATCAGTACCATCTGCTCGGGCCCAACCTGGCAGAACTGCCGCCCGAGACACCTGTAAACAGCTTCGTGTATCTCAGTCTCGACCCCGAGGCCGGCACCAGGCAGTTGACCGAAGATGAATGGACGGCATTTGTTGAAAACGAAACCGCAAAGGTGCTTGCTGCGACCGAAATGGAAACTTCGTTCGGGAGAATCACGCAGACCGACCCATCCATCGGAGCTGAAGCAAAAACGCGCGCGATTATAGCAATCGTACTGTCGCTGTTTGCGATTGTCGGGTATATATGGGTGCGTTTCGGAAATGTCCGGTACGGTTTTGCCGCCATTATTGCCCTTGTCCATGACGTGCTGATAACCGGCGGCGCCGTTGTCGCCTGTACTTATATTGCGAACTCCGTCATAGGCCAGAAACTGCTTATCGGAGATTTCAAAATCAACCTGGCCATGATTGCCGCTTTCCTGACCCTTATTGGCTATAGTCTTAACGATACTATCGTGGTCTTTGACCGCATCCGTGAAAACCGCAGCAAAAGACAGCTCACTGCCCAGATTATCACCGACAGCATAAACCAGACATTATCCCGAACTATCTTAACATCCTTCACCACTTTTATCGTGGTGTTGATTATGTACATCTTTGGCGGCCAGGCGTTGAGAGGTTTTGCCTTCGCTATCTGTTTTGGAGTAATAATAGGTACCTATTCGTCCGTAGCCATAGCTGCGCCGATACTGTTGCTGAAAACACGCGGTAAACAGCAAAAAGCACAGATGTAACAGCCGGCCCTTACTTGTTTTCAAGCAGCTTTGCCGCCTGCTTGTCAACAAGCCACGTTATGCGCTCAAGCACCGGCCACAGTGTTTGAATGGGATAGCGTACTTCATCGACCCTCCCCGTTAAAACCTCTTTCAGAATGCCCGCCTTTTCGGCCCCCGAAACAAGAATAATCACTTTACGGGCAGCACGCAAAACCCTCTCGGTTAGAGTTATCCTGTTGTGCTTTTCGTCCAGAGTATATACAACACACGCAAGACTGTCCGTGTTCAGATGCGCATAACTGTTGGGAAACAACGAGCCTGTATGTCCTTCGACCCCCATACCCAGGAATATAAGGTCAAACTCCGGCACCTGACCCTGCGCCAATTTGAAAACTTCCCGTATGGTGTTTTCATATCTTTCCACAGACACGGTGTAATCGGTGCATTCGGTTTCGATGCGATGAACGTTCCGTGGGGGTATGGCTGTGTTTTTCAGAAAGGTTTCGGCTGCAAGCCTGTAATTGCTCGCCGGTGAATCCAGCGGCACTAAACGGTCATCCACCCAGAACAAATGTATTTTCTCCCACGGCAGCGATTTTGCATCCGGTAATTGCCCCAGCAGTTCGTAGAAACGTCTTGGCGTATTGCCGCCGGATATGGCCACGTAGAAGCTGTTTTTGGTATTTATCGCTTCTTGAGCCTCTTTAACGAAATGTCCGACACTCTGGCAAGCAAGGGCCTCAGCCCCAGCCGCGACCTCAATATTCGCACTATACTCTGTGCCGTGCCCCAATTTCCGCCCCTTTCCATAAAGCTAAAGACACCAAATATTATTATCGTCCCGGCAGGGGATTTTTCCAGAAAATTTTCCAGTTAACTGCAAATTCCCTGCTGACCAGTTTCAAACGCATATAAGTATCATTTATGACCTTTTTACAGGTTCAACCCGCAACAGGTATCAGGTCACGTCCTCGATTTGCCACATAAACGCCTTGATGCCTTCCGTGCCGAGCTTTTCCCGTATCTGCCGAACACTGCCCATTACACTCTCGGCCTTCTGCGCGTCGGCAACAATAAAGATGCTGTTATTTACCGCAGGCCAGACATCGCTGCCGAAGTGGGGCTCGCTCGACCGGCCCCTGCCAAGAGTGCCCGCAAATTTACTGTAACAATCCACATTAAGCAGCTTCAATGCCTCGTCGACCTCGGCATCTATGGCCGCGTTATACATTATCAATACGGCTTTCATACTTTCTATCCCGTCATCTCAGCCTGCCTGAACTTTGTTTTTATGCCCGCCCTCGAACACGAAATAAAGACTGGGCATCAGAACCAGCGTAATAACCGTACCCACAAACATTCCTCCGATTATCGTCACCGCAAACGGCACCCAGATTTCCGAGCCTTCTCCCCTCGCCAGCGCCAGCGGTGTCATCGCCAGCATCGTTGTACAGCTTGTACTTATCACTGGCCGCAGCCTGCTGCGCCCGCCTTCTACTATCGCCGAATAAACGTCGTATCCTCGCCGCCGGAGTATGTTTATATAGCTTATAAGTACTATCCCGTCGTTAACCACAATACCAACAAGCATAATCAGCGCAAGAAAACTTACCACGTTCAGCGACTGCCCCGTCAACGTCAGCGCCAAAATCACACCCACAATCCCGAACGGTATGGAAAAGAATATGATAAACGGGTCGCGCAGAGACTCGAACTGGCTCGCCATGACCATGTAAACCAGCACCATCCCA
>DATKWV010000007.1:0-13904 GCA_035529405.1 Sedimentisphaerales bacterium
GATATCTACACCGACTATAAGGGCAGGAGGGTTTACTTTTGCTGTCAGGCATGTAAAACCGAATTCGAAAAAGACCCCCAAGAGTATGTATCCAAACTGCCGCAATTTCAGCAGACGGCCCTGTCAGCCTTTTATGACATAAGCGGACTTGTTATCCGGCTTTTGGTGCGTGTTCTGCTGTGTGTTAAGACCCTGCCCAGAATTCAGTTTGACCCGCCGGAATCGTCAAATCGGCTTTTGATACGAATTCGCCCTCTGCCGGCCTGTGAGCGTGCAGGTAAATATTTAATACTCCGTCACCGATAATATGACGATATGTAATCTGTGTATTCGCTTGTCGGGACGTGAAAAATAAGGTCTTAAAGCTGGACACAGGGCGTGTGATATTGTATAATACAGGTTTGTAAATCGGAGGCATTAAAGCTTAATGTTCCACCAAAAAACGGTTTTATGTGTTGTTATTTTTATTTCTTAGCTTATCACGGATAATATGACTAAAAGTATAATCAACATGGGCGGTTTCACTATAGTCAAGCGCATCGGCACGGGCGCCCGCAGCACGATTTATATGGCTGCCGACCAGCAGAGCGGAGAAAATGTCGCGCTCAAGCGCGTGATTTTTGAAAAACCCGAAGATTGTCGAATCTTCGAGCAGATGGAAACCGAATACAAAATAGCTCGCCGCATAGACCATCCATACGTGCGCAAATGTTACAGGCTCAGGAAAATACGCAACTTTTTCAGTATCAGCGAAATGCTGCTTTCGATGGAACTGTTCGACGGGCAGTCCCTCGAGGAAAGCCCCGCTTTAAGTCTGGTGGATGTATTGCTCGTGTTCAGAATGGTTGCAAACGGCCTGAACGCGATGCATCAGGCAGGCCTGGTACACTGTGATATAAAGCCGAACAATATTCTTATTAATAAATCGGGCTCTATAAAAATCATAGACCTCGGACAAAGCTGTAAAATAGGGACCACAAAACCACGTATTCAGGGTACGCCCGACTACATAGCCCCTGAGCAGGTAAGACGCAAGCCACTGGGCCCCAGAACCGACGTGTTCAATCTTGGTGCCACTATGTACTGGGCGCTTACCGGCCAGAACGTGCCGACTTTGATACCTAAGAACAACGACCTCGGTTTGACCCCGCCCAAACCATCTGCGGCGCCGCATGAATTAAGAAAACAGGTGCCGGTAAGCATTTCAAGCCTTGTAATGGATTGTGTAAAAGAAGACCCGGCTCAGCGCCCGCCTAATATGATGATTGTTATGTCGCAGCTGGACATGATGATACACAGCCTGTTAGGCGACAAGCTAAGAGCAGGCAAAAATGCCGCAAACGATAATTGATTTGCTCAAAAAAGGTGCCCAGGCCAACCATGGCGATAAGTTCCGGCAGGGCAATCTTATTTTACTGCCCGCCGATACCGACCTGGTTGTTAGCGGCGATATTCACGGACATACGCGAAACTTCGAAAGACTTGTTACTTTTGCCGACCTGCAAAATAACCTTCACAGACACCTGCTCCTGCAGGAAATCATACACGGAGGACCTGAAGATTCTCAAGGCGGGTGTTTGTCTTACAGGCTTTTGTTTGACGTGATTGATTATAAGTTAAGCTTTCCCGACAGGGTACATATCATTATGGGCAACCATGATACCGCTTTGATAAGTGGTGGTGAAGTAATGAAAAACGGCAGGGAAATGAACCGTGCCATGCGCTGTGCCCTGAATAGAGAATTTCCTGATGCCGCTGCCGAGATTGAATCAGCCATTAAGCAATTTCTGTTTTCGCAGCCTTTGGCACTGCGAACGCAAAACAGAATATGGGCCTCGCATTCACTGCCCGACGACCGCTACATAGACGAATTTGACCCTGAGATTTTCGACAGGCCGATAAGGGACTCGGACATGGTCAAGCCCGGCCCTGTTTATATTTTAACCTGGGGCAGAAGACATAACCTTCAGACATTAAAAACATTAAGCAAGCTGTTTGATGCTGATACTTTTATCCTCGGCCACCAGCCGCAGCAGCAGGGATGGTCTCAGCCTGCCGAAAACCTTATCATAATTGCATCGGACCACAACCACGGCTGCCTGCTGCCCATCAGCACAGTCAAACCTTACACTGTCACTGAAATAACAGACTCAATAGTACCGCTGGCGTCGATACCCTAACCTGCTGGTGCCGCAATCAAAAGGTTTTAATATTAAGCTGCCGCGTTCTTTTCATCTATAATCTGCTATCGGGAAATAGGTTATGCGCACAGGTGCGCAGCCGTAGGGTATCAGCGTAATATTTTCCACCGGGTTGTTGCTGATAACAGGGCTTTGCGGAACATCGGGCGTGACATCTGCATCGAGAAGCTGCCAGCCGTCAACCTTTTTGCCTTTGCAAATCAATTCCACCGGAGGATATTCCCACGGACAGGAGTCTTCCGGCACTTCGGGGTATTTGACCTGAAAATATGAATCCGCAGGCTGAGACCTTGCTATCAAAGCCTTCTGTCTGTCGCCCTCCAGCCTCAGACACAGCGCGTAGTTCCAGTCACTTCCTGCACTGCACTGCCAGTCCCCGAAGCCGACAAATCTTTCGCCGACCTGAGCCCACTGTTGTTTAATTTTCAGCGAATAAACCAACGGCCCGCGGGTTACTGCCACCGATGAATTATTCCATCTTGAAAGGCTGACACTCATAGGCACATTAAGTTCGACACAATCACCACTGCTCCAGAGCCGCTCGATTTTCACCATCTTGCCGGGACGTGGTGTCTGGCTGTAAAGCCTGCCATTGACCTGGATACTGGCCTGGCTGCACCATCCCGGGACTCTCAGGTACAGCGCGAATTCCACGGGTTCGCAAGACTCTAACACGAAACGGATTTTTTCTTCGAACGGGTAATTTGTCTTTTCCCTGACAGTTACCTTCCTGGCTTTTGGGCCCACTTCGGCCGTTACGGTGCATGGCCCGTAACATATCGCTGCCAGCCCGTTATCAGCCGATGCCAGCCACATCGCACCGGTTACATAATTGGGATAAAGCCTGTTTGATTCACCGACACAGCAAAGCACCCCCGGGTCACCGTCGGGACGGAAAAGTTTTCTTTCACGCTCAACACCCGACCTTCTCGTACACGATACCTGGTTTGGTGCACTGAAGTATTGTATCGCCTTGCCGTCAGGCCTTCTTGAGCCGGGCCCGGCATTAAAGACTATTTTTTCCACACCGTCAGCGTATTTTACATTTCCTGTTATGGCGAACATCGTTTGTTTTGTACTGCTCCACGTTGACTGGTCGCATGTCTCGGTATTGTTGACGGCTCCGGCCTGGCGCAGCTGCTCATCCGAGACCGGACAGCCGTGAACCTGCCCGTGATACCTGTTGACTTTCTCGATACCTGTGATGCTCGCATTCAAATCGTCTTGGTTACCACTGTAAAGATAATAAACCGCCGGAATCCGCAGCAGTTCGGTCGTATCGACGCCGTGCATATCATACAGCGTGTCGCCATCGAGCAGCAGGCTTTGGATTTGAATGTCACTGCGCCGGCCGGCGGTGATTTTCTGGCCTGCGTCGTACACCATTTCAGCCAGTCTCAACAGCTGCTGGTCGCCTGTTTTCGAGTAAACCCGGAGAATAGGGTAAATTATATGAGAGGCGCTGGGCCAGCCGTACGAACCTCCCCGCCAGGCAACAGGTAAAAGTCCCTGCTGGTCGTACACCGGTCTGCAATTGGCATAGATGTGTTTGAATGCCCGGTGCAGGGCGCCGATTATCCGGCTGTCGGCGGTGGCTGAGTGGTAAGACATCAGTGCAAGCGAAACAAGACTCTGTGTGTAAATATCTCCCTCATTACTGTATGGCTTGTCCGGCCAGGGGCCGATATACCCGTCAGCGTTTTGACCTGCCAGAACCCCGTCGACAAACTCATCAGCTATACCTTTAAGCCTGTCGTCCTCCAGAATGCAGGCAAGCTGACATAATCCGTCTGCCCAATATGCCTGTGCCTCGAATGGCCACCATTGGGCGGACCGCACGTTGCCCGGCGTGTACGGATGTTGCTGCCTGTACCGCCGGTTATCCCAGGTATTCCACATTGCGTCGGGCCTGTATTGCTGAATATGGCCTGTAATACCGTCGGCAGATGCACGCAGCGTTCTTTCGAGCCATCCGCCAGGTCTGACCGCACCGACCGGCAACTCAGTAAAACAGCGCCTTTTCGCGCCCGGGTAAGGGTCTGTATAAGGACCGTTGACATTATTACATCCGCATACAAAAACCGCCAAACCGGCTGAAATAATAACCCCTGTCACAACATTTCTCATGTCTTACCTCCATTTTCCTGCAGTTGTTCCAATCGAACCGGTTTCTCGCCGGTGTGGTCTTTATAACAGTTGCGCCTGACAAATCAAGGTTAAGTCCGCGCCATCGGCAGATATAGAATTAGCTGGCAATTGCAGCCGGAGAATGATATGCTCTTTGGGCCTGATAAGTGTTTGACATTGATGGTGCCTCTTTGTCCGGTACAGTTTTTTTTCTGCCTGGAATCCCCGAATCGAGGGACTGAAATTGCCTGATGGTTTGCTGAGATGAATTTTTATTTTTATATAGCCGCAGTGATAATCACCGTGCAGGTAATGTTTCTGGCGCTTGCATACAGAAACTACCGTTACGCGGTGAATAAATACAGGAAAAAGCGTACAGGGTACAGGCCGCGAACGGCCTTAATTGTTCCATGCAAGGGCCTTGATGCGGATTTTGAAAAGAACATTGGTTCTTTTTTTCATCAGGACTACGAAAATTATCTGCTGTACTTTGTGGTTGGCGACAAGAGCGACCCTGCCTACGAGACACTGCACCAGCTCAAACAACAGCTAAGGGGTACTTCGAAGGCTGTTGAGGTACAGGTATTGGTTGCCGGCCGGGCCCAATCCTGCAGCCAGAAAATTCATAATCTCTTGTACTGTTACCGTAACCTCGGGGCCGACACGGAAGTCCTGGCCTTTGCCGACTCGGATGCCCGTGTGCGCAGTGATTGGCTAAGCTGCATAGTCTATCCTTTGCGCCGTGCAAAAATCGGTGCCGCCACCGGTTACCGCTGGTTTATACCTCGAAGAAACAATTGGGCCTCACTGGCGATGTCAGCCATAAATGCAAGGGTCGTACAATTGCTCGGTAACACACCCTTCAATAAGGCCTGGGGCGGTTCCATGGCTATCCGCTACGATGTGTTTAAAGGTCTGGGTCTGGACAAAATCTGGCCCACCGCATTAAGCGATGACCTGTCACTTAGCTATACCGTTAAAAAGGCAGGGCTGAAAATCACTTTTGTCCCTGCGTGTCTGGTTGCTTCCTACCAGTCTGCCACATGGCGCCAGTTGTTTGAATTCGGCCGCAGGCAGTTCCTGATAACCCGCATAAACGCGCCGCGGACCTGGTGGTTCGGATTCTGCAGCTGCCTGTACTCGGTACTTGCTTTGTGGGCAACCGCAGCTGTAGCTGCTTACCAGGCAGCGATTAGTCAAAAGTACTTCACATTTTTTACAGTCGTGCCTTTTTTATTTTTAGCTGGGCAGATTCTGGTGGCTGCATTCAGGCAAAGAACCGCTGTTCAACTGCTCAGTGAATACTGGCGCAAAATGACCTTCGCTGTTGCCGCTGATATCCTTTTACCGTGGTTGTGGTCACTGGTGCTGCTGGCGATTATTCTGTCCTCGGCTTTTGGCAGGACAATCAAGTGGCGGGGTATAAGGTATAAACTGCTGTCGCCTACACGAACAGTCGTTATTGGTCGGTGATGCTCGAGTAATTACTCGATGTCGGCAATATCACCTTCCGGCTCGCCGACCAGATAAATCCTGTTTTTGCCCCTGCTCTTGGCCTCCAGCAGTGCCTTGTCTGCCTGCTCGAAAAGTTCTTCTACCGTCGAACCGTCTTGTGGATAACCAGCCAGGCCCCCGCTTATTGTCAGTACCCCTTTGCCTTCGGGTCCCAGCAGGTGGAACTCAGTCTTCTTGAGCTCTTTGCGGAATCGCTTTGCGATAAATATCACCTCTTTGGGATGGTCGGTCAATGCCGAACGTCTTTCGCCTGCGGAGCTGATTGTCTCAAGCTGCGGGTCGTCCCAGAAAACGACTACGAACTCATCTCCACCGACTCTGGCAATAACATCGTGACGCCGGCAGCATCGCTGCATCAAGAGACCTGCCTGTCTTAAAACTTCGTCGCCCGCCGAATGACCGTAAACATCATTGTAATGCTTGAAATTATCAATATCGAAAATAAGCAAAGTCACCCGCCCGTTTTCTCTGTTGCTGCGCTCTATGACCTGTTTGCAGAACTCCCGGATGTATCGTCTGTTCTTAAGTCCTGTCAGCTCGTCGGTAGTGGCCAGTTTCTCCAGCGTCTTCAATTTCAACGCCAGCGATTTGTCAACCGATGTTGCCTCAATTGTTGTACTACTAACGTCGTCGACCCCTGCGGTGCCAAGACCTGACACGTAAGAAAGAAGCTGCGAGAAATCCATCGGGCAAATCAAATAGTCGTCCGCCAGGGCCATACCATTGAAAGTTGACTTCACCAGTTGAATGGCGCTGGGCTCTTCGTAAGTCTGGGCAAGCAGAATAATCTTTGCCTGCGAATTTACCTCCCTCAGCGCCTTCAAAGCCCCCTTCAATCCGGCCGTAACGCCTGAGATTATAACAATAACAGCCGAAACGTTTGTGTTGGCGGCTGCGTCAATCGCATCAAGTATATTACCGTATATCCGGTACGGCTGAGACAGTACCGCTTCGACATCTGAAAATGCCTTTTCAATGTCACCGGTTAACACTATTGTCTCAGTGTAACCCTCCGATGGTAATAGGAAATCCCGCATTTATTGCCCGCCCAGTAACGCCTCCAGCTCGGCCTTTGTTGCGCGAAACTGTTCACCGTTAAAACCGGAAAAGTCATTTTTTCCCTTCAGGACGTTCGCAACTGCTTTTTTATTCGCCGATAATCCGGTAATTATCTGCCGGATGTCCTCAAAGTCGTTTATGACGAAAACCGAACCCTGTGTCAACCCTGATAACAACTGCCTGGGGTATTTATAACCTTGCGGCCAGCCATTTTCCGCAAGACAGCAGCAATAAAGGCCCTTTTCTGAAATTTTTTGAAGGAACCGTCCCTTTTCTTTACTCAAATCTCTAATGTGCCCGATAACCAGGATATTCCGGCTGATTTGGTCTTTTGCTAATCTGCCCGCCGCTGAATAAATATCCGGGCAAAGAATAAATTCAATTGCATAACTGTCCAGCAGCTCTGCTGCCGAACTTGTGAACTCATCGGTGCAATTACCCACCACTACCGCATACAAACGCTCATTAAAACCTGAATTCTTCACCCTTCCAGCCCTCATAATCGGTTATTTTACAGTACCATAAGGCAAAAGTCAACCCTTATTGGGCGCGGCAGCCTGCGGTAATTGGTTAAATGGTAATCTCTGGACACTTCGCAGCCTGTAAAATAAAATAAACGTTATGAGGCCTTACCCTCTAAAGTTCAGACCCATCTACAAAAAACGTATATGGGGCGGCCGGAAACTGCGTGAGTTTTTCCATAAGGACATTCCCGCCGGAGAAAGAATCGGCGAAAGCTGGCTGCTGGCAGACCTGCCGGACAATAAATCCGTAATCGCAAACGGGCACCTGGCCGGCCGGACCCTTGAGGCTGTTATCAAAGAATATCCCGGACAAATAACCGGCGATGACAATTTTAAGCTGCCGTTTCCGTTACTTATAAAGTTTCTCGATGCCCAGGATATATTAAGCGTACAGGTGCACCCGGACGCAGCGGCGTGTAAGAAAATGGGCAAAGGACAGCCAAAAACAGAATGCTGGTATATAATAGATGCTGAAGACGGTGCGGTAATTTACAAGGGACTGAAAAAAGGCGTAACAAAAGAGCAGTTCCGGCAGGCAATAGAGAAAGGCAACGTCGCTGATATGCTGGCAAAAGTGCCGGTGGAAAAAGGCCAATGCCACTTTCTGCCTGCAGGCACCGTGCACAGTATAGGAGCAGGCATACTGCTGGCTGAGATACAAACGCCATCCGATACCACATACCGTGTCTTTGACTTCGACAGGGTAAACGAAAACGGCAAACCCAGGCAGCTGCATATCCAGGAAGCGCTTGAATGCATCCACTTCGACGCATCGGCAGACAGTCTGCCGGTAACAACCGGCGGCAGGCTTGCAGACTGTCCCTATTTTAAGCTCGACAAGCATAAGCAGCAAAAGAACGCACAAACACAGCTTTCAGCGGGTGCAATGCGAAACCTGATTATCCTCTCAGGCCGTGGAGAAATCGGCACAGCACCTGAAATAGCGGTTGACTTCAACGCGGGCGACTGCCTGCTTGTACCCGTGGCCTATGACGGCCCCATGCGCTTTACGGCTGATACCGAATATCTGGAAGTTACCCTTTAACCAATGCACAGGCATTGTCTGTGGTCTGCCATTTCTGCGAAAGTATAAGCAGATTGTGTGATATAAGCCCAAATGTTTTGACTTTTCGGCTTAGCGGGCATAAACTGATACCGCAGAACGGGTTTTTCAGTTAAGCAGCATGTACCAAAAGGTTTATTGCGGGTGTTATTCGAGTAGATAGAGGACAAGCGGATGCACGTTCCTTTTTTGAATCTGAAGGCTCAGTACGCCGGCATCAAAGAGCAGCTTCTGCAGGCGATAGGTGAGGTTTGCGACAGCCAGATGTTGTGTCTGGGCCCGAAGGTGGAGGAATTCGAGGCGAGAATCGCTGAATACTGCGGCAGTAAATGCGCTGTCGGGGTCTCCAGCGGCACGGATGCGCTGCTTGTAAGCCTTATGGCGCTGGGAATAAGGCCAGGCGATGAGGTCATAACGACACCTTTTACCTTTTTTGCAACGGCTGGTGCCATCGTGCGGGTGGGGGCTAAACCGGTCTTTGTCGATGTACAGGACGATTCCTGCAATATCGACCCCGCGCAGATAGAGGAAAAAATAACCGACAAGACAAGGGCAATTATACCAGTGGACATGTTCGGGCAGGCGGCGGATATGGAACCGATTATGGAAATTGCCGCCGGAGGCGGCCTTTCTGTGATTGAAGACAGCTGTCAGAGCCTGGGAGCAAGTCGAAACGGCATAAAGTGCGGCAATCTGGGGACGGTGGGCTGCTTTTCGTTTTATCCCACGAAAAACCTCGGCGGGTTCGGTGACGGCGGTATGGTGATAACCAGCGAAGAAAAGCTGGCAGAAAAAATCAGGATTCTCCGCGACCACGGCCAACAGCCTCGATATTTTTACGATCTTGTCGGGGGCAATTTTCGGCTGGACGCTATACAGGCGGCGGTGCTGATTGTCAAGCTTAAATACCTCGATGAGTGGAACGAAAAACGAAGGCAGAACGCCGCTATATATGACAGGATACTGGGCCAGGCACCGGTTATATGTCCAAGAGTCAGGGCTGGAAATACGAGTATCTATCATCAATATGCTATCCGGGCAGCCGAAAGAGACTCGCTGCAGACATTCCTTGGAGAAAACAACGTCGGTTCAGCCGTTTTTTACCCGCAGCCTTTGCATCTGCAGGCGTGCTTTAGAGACCTGGGTTACAAAAAGGGCGATTTTCCGGTTGCTGAGAAGGTCTGTAAGGAGGTACTGTCTCTGCCGATATACCCGGAGCTTAGCGAAAAGCAGATTGAATATGCGGCAGATATGGTGGTTAAATTCTATAAAAGCAGAGGATGTGTTCAGGCTGCTGCCGCTAAGGACCGATTGGCGGGCAGGACGGTGTAGAGTCGCGGATTAAGGTTATGCCGTTTTGATACAGATGTTTTTTGAGGTAGATGAAAATTGTTAAAGGTAGATGAAAACCCGCCGGCTATCTGGCCGCCGCAGGAAACCATCGCCCAGTTTGACGGGCCCTGGTGGGTCGGGCATACCAAAAGCCGTAATGAGAAAGCGCTTGCATGGGATTTAATCCATAAGGGGGTGTGTTACTTTCTTCCTATGAGCTGGAAGATAAGGCGGCAGAGCGGCAGAACAATACGGTCGCTTTTGCCGCTTTTCAGCGGGTATATATTCTTCTGCGCCCGGGAAAACCAGCGAGTGGAAGTTTTGCGCACAAATCGGGTGGCCAACCTTATAGCGGTAAAAGACCAGCAGAAACTTCTCAGTGAACTTCAGCAAATCGAAAAGACCATTCGAGCCGGCGTGGTACTGACACCGCATAAGTTTGTCAAAACGGGACAGGTATGCCGCGTTGCAGGCGGTCCTTTGGCAGGTTTGCAGGGCATAGTTGTCAGGACAAAGTCGGTTGCGCGGCTGGTATTGCAAATCGACATGCTCGGCCAGGCGGCCAGTGTGGAAGTGGACACTGAAATGATTGAAGTTGATTACTGATAAAGTCAAAAGTCAATTGCCAAAGAATCAAACTGCAGGAGCCAGACAAAATGAAAATATGTGTGGTCGGTGTCGGGTACGTGGGTCTTGTTACAGCGGCGTGCCTGGCGGAGGCGGGAAATAACGTTATCTGCGTTGACAACGACCGAAAGAGAATTGACGGCCTGAAAAAAGGGGTCATACCAATCTATGAACGCGGCCTTGGTGAGATAGTGCGGGAAAACGAGAAACTGGGCCGGCTTGAATTCACGACGGATTTGAAATTGGGTGTCGATAATTGCCTGATTATATTTCTTGCCGTAGGCACCCCCTCAAACGATGACGGCTCAGCCGACACATCGGCGATACTTTCTGTCGCCTCACAGATAGGTCAATACCTCACCGAATACAGGATTATCGCCACAAAAAGTACCGTCCCCGTGGGCACGTACAAAAAAGTCATCGATGTAATAAAGCCCCAAACGCAGGTGCCGTTCAATTACGCAAGCAATCCTGAGTTCTTGAAAGAAGGCGCAGCGGTGGAGGATTTTATGCATCCGGACAGAATTATCATAGGAACCGACAGTGCCGACGTCAGAGACGTAATGTCCCGGTTGTACTCGCCGTTTATGCGTAAAGGCAACCGGATGCTGTTTATGGACGCTGCTTCTGCCGAGATGACCAAGTACGCCGCTAACGCGATGCTTGCTGCGAGAATATCGTTTATGAATGAAATTGCCGAACTGTGCGAGCAGCTTGGCGCAGACGTGGAGCTTGTACGACAGGGCCTGGGCAGTGATTCACGGATCGGGCGGGCGTTTCTGTTTCCAGGAATAGGTTTCGGGGGAAGCTGTCTGCCGAAAGATGTCCGGGCATTGATTGCCACAGGCCGGGCAAAAGCAGTGGAAATGAGCATGGCCGAAGCCGTTCAGCAGGTGAATCTGAAGGCACACCAGCGATTTGCCAAACGGATTATAGATTACTTCAGCGGCAGGACGGACAAGACGGTGCTGGCTGTATGGGGACTTGCCTTCAAGGCTAAAACCGACGACGTAAGAGAATCGCCGGCAATTTACTGTATAAAGGAATTCCTGCAGCGTTCAATAAGAATAAAGGCGTACGACCCTGAAGCCGGCCCTGCAGCGATGGAGGCGCTGAACGGCAAAATTGAGACCGTCTCGAACGGTTATGATGCGCTGGCTGACAGTGACGCTCTTGTTATATTCACCGACTGGCAGGAATTCAGAAACCCGGATTTCAAGGTTATCGCCGCCAAACTCAAAGGACGCGTTATCTTCGACGGCAGAAACCTCTATGAGCCGGGTATAGTTAAGCAGGCAGGGCTGGAGTATCATTGCATCGGAAGGGCTGCGCCGGCGCAAAATGACCCCAGCGGCTGATAAGACAGTTTACCTGTAAGCAATTAAGGAGCAAGGCTATGGATACAGTGGTTCAATGTGTGGGCATAGCGGTACTTTTGCTGGGGATAGTGTATCTGTTGAAGCCGGAAGCAGTGAAATGGCTTATGCGATTCTTCAGGCAGGGCAGGCGCATATACTTTGCAGCAGTGATAAGGCTGACGCTGGCGGTGGTTTTTCTGCTGGCTGCCAGCGAATGTGATATCAGGTGGGTGATAGTTACGTTCGGGATTATTTTCATGATTTCCGGCGTACTGATATTCGTAATAGGCGCTAAAAGAATTAAATCCGTGCTTGACTGGTACCTGAAACAATCGACCTTTATCTTTCGAATAATTGCCTTGGCTGTCATGGCCGTGGGGGCGGTTATTATCTACTCGGCATAGGGCGGGCTTTTATGAAAATACTTGTCACCGGAGCGGCAGGATTTATCGGTTCGCACCTCAGTGAACGGCTGCTGGCCGAAGGTTTTGAAGTGGCGGGTGTGGATAATTTCGACGACTTTTACGACCCGCAAATCAAACGTAAAAACATTTCAGCCTGCCTTGAACATAAAAACTTTCAACTATACCAGGCAGACATTCGCGACAGTGCGGCTATGGACCGCATAACTGCCGCCGGCGTGGATATTATCGTGCACCTTGCGGCAAAGGCCGGCGTAAGGCCTTCGATTGCCCAGCCTTTGCTTTATGCCGATGTGAATATAAACGGGACAATGGTATTGCTCGAGTCGGCCAGAAAACACAAAACAGGCGGGTTCATCTTTGGCTCAAGCTCAAGTGTGTACGGCAACAACAAAAAAATACCCTTTTCCGAAGCTGACAGCGTTGATGCACCGATAAGCCCATACGCAGCGACCAAGAAGGCCGCTGAACTTATCTGTCATACGTATCACCATCTTTACGGAATATCCGTCACCTGCCTTCGTTTTTTCACTGTTTATGGTCCCCGGCAAAGGCCGGACCTGGCAATCCACAAGTTCGCAAAGCTTATCGAGCGAGACAAGCCTGTACCCGTTTACGGCAACGGCAGTATGATGCGGGACTTTACTTACATTGACGACATAATCGACGGTACCGCCGCTGCTATAGAAAAATGCAATGGTTTTGATATTTACAATCTCGGTCACTCAAGGCCCATATCGGTCAATGACCTGGTAACGAAAATCGAAAAAGCGCTCGGCAAAAAAGCCGTCATAGAATACCTTTCGCCGCAGGCCGGCGACGTGCAGCAAACCTGTGCGGATATAAGTAAAGCAGCCGAAAAATTGGGGTATAATCCAGCTACGGCAATAGATGTCGGCCTTGCTGAATTTGTCCGATGGCTGCGGCAAACCAACGAATAAAATAACGAAACACGGGCTTTTGGGCAAAATCCTTTCTCGTTGTAAGGCAATAAGCAAGGGGGCTTTACGTTTTTTCCGTAGCACTATGCAGCGGAATCTGTTATAATATCTTCGCGTTCCGTACCATAAAAAAAAGGAGGACGGGTATCACCGAATTTAACCGCAGCCGGGATGGGTCCGCTTGTGTACCAGCCCCGGCTCTGCCGCGGTGTTGCCCTTACGCTGGGTTTATGGAAGGCAAGCCGTACAAAGCACGATTGCTTTTGGTAATTATGTCTGTGTTACTGGCTGGCAGGGCGGCACCGGTATTCGGTGTCGTACTACATCCCGACGGGGAGCCTAACCTTATGACCTGGCTGGACAGGCCCGACTGCAATGTCGTAGGCAGATGGGGCACAAACAGCTCGTGTGTTGTAATTGCCCCAAATCATATTCTGGCCTGCAAACATCAGGGCGGAGACGTCAATACGCCTGTTGTCATAGGCGGTGTTACTTATCGTGTTGACCAGATACTAAATCATCCAACGGCTGACCTGCGCGTTGTGAAACTGCACAGTGCAAATCTTTCCGATTACGTGGATTTATATACCGAGCCGAACGAAATCGGCAGGGAAATAATAATTGCCGGTTTTGGCAGAGGCAGAGGAACCACTGTTTATAACGGCAACGAACCTAAGGGATACACCTGGAGTACCGGAGCCGAATACAATAATTACACGCAGCGATGGGGCACAA
>DATKWV010000008.1:0-3006 GCA_035529405.1 Sedimentisphaerales bacterium
TCGGAAATAAAACCGCCGCCTTTTTGCGCCACTGTTGCCAGAACGCATTTGTCGGAGGCAAAAAGCCTTCGCACCGCGTTAATGAATTTTTCGCTCATACATTCCATTTTGCCGATTTCGTCGATAATAATCAACTGTACGCTGCTGCCTGCGCCGCTTTTGTCATTCACAGACGCCTGCAGACTATTGTCCAGAATCGGCACAACAGACTTCTCGAAACCGCCGACATCCACCCCGTATTTACCCACCCGAAAGGCGCCCCTGATGTCAACGTGCGCCAGTATTCCGCTTGTTCCGTCAAGACTTACCCACTTAAAACCCTTTCTTGTGTTGTTTTCCCGAATTTCCTCTGTGTAGAAGCCCGCCGGCTTTTTCACCTTTAACGCTGCTGCGATTTTCATAACAGCCGTTGTTTTGCCGCAGCCCGGCATGCCCGTTAACACAATTTTCAAACTTTGCACTGACATTGCTGACGCCGTGTATTAGCATTTTCTTTTTGCAGCAACCCAGCTTTTAAGCTTCGCCGCTGAATATGTGTTCAGAACATCATCTGCTGTTGCCCATCCCCGTCCAGCAGTGGCCACCCCGTAGTGCATCAAGCCGAGGTTTTCGACGCTGTGAGCGTCTGTTGCGATTGTTAGCTTTACGCCGGCCTCTACGGCCATCCTGCAGTGAATGTCTTTTAAGTCCAGCCGGTACGGGTTGGCGTTTACTTCAAGGGCCGTATGCGTCTGGGCTGCGTGTTTTATCACTGCTGCAATATCCACGTCCATCGGTTCCCGCTGGCCGATAAGCCTGCCGGTGGGATGGCCGATACAATTCACATACGGATTGTCCATTGCCTTCAATGTCCGCATGCTTACCTTTTCCCTGGAGCTTGACAGGCCCGAGTGTATGGACGCAATTACAAAATCCAGCTCACTGAGCAGTTTGTTGTCGAAATCCAGCGAGCCGTCCGCCAGAATATCAACCTCACTGCCCGCCAGAATTACTATATCCTTGACCTGCTCGTTAAGCTTGCGAATCAGCTCTATCTGCCGGGCCAGTCTCCCGGCTGACAGGCCGTTTGCGATGGCGCTGGATTTTGAATGGTCCGTTATGCAGATGTATTTATAAGGCCCCCATTTGCCGTCGATGGTGTCCTCAAGGTCGCTGGTTATAGGTTTTTTGACGGCTTTGACCAACTGCATTATGTCGCAATTACCGTCCGAGGCATTTGTGTGAACGTGCAGGTCGCCTCTTATGTCTTTACACCGGATTAGTTCGGGCAGTGAATGACTTTTTGCCGCCTCGATTTCGCCGCGGTCCTCTCGCAGACCCGGCTGTATGTAATCGACCTTCAGTTTTTTATAAATATCCGCTTCCACGGTCCCGGCCAGCATTTTTTCGGCCTTGAATAAACCGTACTCGTTTAACTTCAGCCCGGATTTTACCGCGATTTCCCTCAGGTGCACGTTGTGCTGTTTTGAGCCGGTAAAATACTGCGCCGCCGCACCGAAACTTTTCTCCGGTACAACGCGCACATCGACGTGAACACCGCATCCCGCCGCATCGATAATCGCCGAACCCTTTGTGCCGCCGGCTGCCAGAACCTCCTGCACAAATTCGGCGCTCGTAAATGCCTCCACTACTTCCTTACCCTTGTCGCCAGCCACAAGGATGTCCACATCGCCGACAGTTTCAACCCGCCGACGCAGCGAACCGGCAGTTTGAATTTTGCGAACGCCGCTGTGACTTTTCAGGAATTGCCGTACAAGCTCAGCGGCCTCGGCTGCCTGGTCAAGGCGTATCCTGCCCGTGGACTTTTCAAGAAATTCGATGCCTCTTGCAATTACCTCTGCCTTCCTGTCGCCGAACCCGGGCAATTGCGCAACTGCACCGCTGTCAATGGCCGCCTTGAATTCGGGGATACTTTTTACGTTCAGTTGTTCATACAGCGCCTTCACACCCTTAGGCCCCACACCGGGGATATGCAGCAGTGCCGGCAGCGTAGCCGGAATTTTGCCAAGCAGCTGCTGGTGAGCGGTTATTTTGCCGGTTTTCACGAACTCTTCTATCTTGGCGATGCTGGATTTGCCGATGCCGGGCGCCGCTGCCAGTTCACCGCTTGACAGTGCACTGCTTATGTCGCCGGGTACATCCGAAATAATCCGCCCGACCTTGCGATACGTATTGATGCGAAAACGGTCCTCGCCGAGAATCTCCATTATGTCGGCCATCTGCTCGAAAATCTGGCTCAAGAGACTGTTTCGCATAAGTCCGATTATATATCAGCCGTAACCAAATCAAAGGCAAATTGTGCACCACAGCCGTGTTTTTCAGTATTATACTAAGGAGCAAAAGTCGTTACGTATCATCCGTGTCAAAAGGGCTAACTCCTATGGTACAAAATTCGACCAAGGCCAGCCAATATTCGGCTCTCAAGATGCGCCTGACGATTGTTCAGGTACTACTGACGGCGCTGTTTCTGCTCCTTATGCTTCTTTCGCCGGCCAGCCGGGGCCTTAAACAGTTGGCTGCTGCAGCTACGGCCAATTTTTATCTGCAGTTGGGCCTTTACTTGATTGCATTTGGTGCTCTTTATTATCTGCTGATGGTCCCGCTGGACTTTTACAGCGGTTATGTCCTTGAGCACAGGTTTGGTCTTTGCTCAGAGACCCTCCCGGGCTGGTTCAAACAGAATATCAAGAAAACGCTACTGGTATCAGCGGCAGCCTTACCTGCAGCGGAACTGTTTTATCTGTTATTGCGGACTTTTCCGAATACCTGGCCGGTACCGGCTGCAGCCCTCTGGGTGCTGGTTGCCGTAACGCTGAGCAAAATCATGCCCGTCTGGATAATACCACTGCTGTATAAATGCACGCCCCTGGCCGACAAACAACTCCAGCAGAACCTGCTCGATTTGGCTAAAAAGTGCGGCGTACATATAAAGCAGGTCTTCGAAGTGCAGCTAAGCACAGATACCGAGAAGGCAAATGCCGCAGTAGCAGGAACAGGTAAGAACAG
>DATKWV010000009.1:0-7511 GCA_035529405.1 Sedimentisphaerales bacterium
ATTATTTTCACCGGTTGCTGCTGCTGCGGCCATCGGACACCGTCCTGTGCCCTGACCAGCAGTATGTCGAATTTGTTTTGCCCTTCCACCACTATATGCGGTATGGCAAGGCCCGGTTCTATGACCGTACCGCTTTCGGCCTCTCGCTGCAGGAATTTCTCGAACAGGTTGTGCTGGTCGGTTGCGAGTCGCTTTGCCAGAATAGCGCTTACCTGCCGAAAAACCTCGTCTGCCGATTTGGACCCCTCGATGTCGAGGATGTCGCATCTTCTCACGAGTTTGTCGAACCTGTCCTCGGTTATATCGTCTCGCGCGATGAGAATGTCCCTGAGTTCGTTTTCGAGTGTAGGTGTCTTCAGGTCGCGGGCCGTTACGCGGGTGACAATATGCATAAGGGCCGATTGCCTGCTGACATTGCGGTGCACGTAGATGAAATACCATGCCCCGCTGAACGCAACAAATCCCGCGCAAATCAAAAGCGGCACCTTCCCCATATCTATAATCAAAGCGCCGTAAACAATAATAGCCGCGATATGTATGTACGGGTATAAGGGACAAATGAATACCGGCCGGTAGCTCTGTATCCTGCTCTCGCGCATGACTATAATGCTGATGTTATCGAAAATAAAAAGTATTATCATCAATGTCGAGGCCGTCTTGACCAGCGTCTCGATATCCAGGGCGGTTATCGCCGCAATCATAAACGCGCCTGTCAGTATTATGCTTATGTGTGGTGTATGGAATCGCCGGTTTATACTTGCCAGAAATCCCGGAAGTAATTTGTCTCTGCTCATCGCCATCGGGCACCGCGACGCCGCCAGTATGCCGCTGTTGGCGGTGGTAACAAAGGCTGCTACGGCCGCAATGCCCAGCAGCACATACCCTGTCGGCCCCATCAGCTTGCCCGCTGCCAGCGATATCGGCGTATAACTGCCGGCCAGTTCCGCGCCTTCGGTAACGCCCAGCACCACTGCTATTACCCAGATATAAAGCGCGCTGACCACAAACCACGCCAGTATCATCCCCCGTGCGAGGTTCTTTCCGGCGTCTCTGACCTCCTCAGCCACACTGACCACCTTCGTGAGCCCCCCGTAACTTATAAACACAAGCCCCGCTGTGGCGAATACCGCCGCCCAGCCCTTGTCAAGAAATCCGGTGTATCTTTTTATTTCGAAGACGGCGCTGCCCCACCCTGCAAACGAAACCAGCAGCCCTATCAGCACTGCCACCAGCAGAATCTGCAATCTCGCTGCGTGCTTAACGCTGAAAATATTCAGTGCCGTAAATACCGCGCAGCACAACACACCAATAGCTTTCAAATGCACAGGATTCATTTTTATCCCGAACGCCGTGCTTAAGAAGACCTCGATGAAAATCGCCATACCCATGACTGCAAACGCGCTTTTCATCGCCACCGAAAACCAGTTTGCGAACCCGCTGAAAAGCCCCAGCACAGGCCCAAGGCTGCGCTCCACGTAGAAATATGTCCCGCCCGAACGCGGCATCGCTGTTGCCAGTTCCGCCTTGCTCAGTACGCTGGGTACTATCAGAATTGACGCCAAAAGATAGGACAATATCACCGCCGGCCCCGCCTTGGCGTACGCTATTGCCGGCAGAACGAACAGACCCGAGCTTATCATTGCCCCTGCTGCTATGGAAAATATCCCTGCAAGACCAAGCTGCTTTTTCAGCTTACCCACGTTCGGTCTCCTGTTTGGTACGAATTCACTGCCACGGCCCTTTGCCAATTGTGCCCATTCTACCAGACTTGCTGCACATATTGCCATTCATAAAAAAAGTTCAAGGCACCTGACCGGTTATTAACTATATTAGCTTTATTTAATTGCTCAAACCCGCCCGTTTGCATATCATACACGTTTTATCTGCGGATGGCTTGTGCCTTGTTTATGTGCAGGAGGTAATTTCTATGCCCCGGCTTTATACGAATAAAACATATAAATCTCATTTGTCGCTGCGGGAAACCGAGGCCGCCATTAAGTTCATAAAGGACTTTTTCGAGCACCAGTTGGCACAGCAGTTGTGCCTTCAGAGAATATCGGCGCCGCTTTTTGTCAGGAAAAACTCCGGCATAAATGACGATTTGAACGGTATCGAGAGAAAGGCCACCTTTGCCATAAAGGACGACAACGAAGCTGCGGCTGAGA
The DNA here is from genome assembly GCA_035529405.1 of Sedimentisphaerales bacterium. Taxonomy (GTDB): domain Bacteria; phylum Planctomycetota; class Phycisphaerae; order Sedimentisphaerales; family Anaerobacaceae; genus DATKWV01. The sequence continues at coordinate 2,166 of DATKWV010000009.1, forward strand.
TGGTGTTTTCGCTGGCAAAGTGGAAAAGAATGGCACTGGCCGACTATGGTTTCCAGCCGGGCGAGGGCTTATATACCGATATGAACGCCGTTCGCCCCGATGAAGAGTGCCTGGACAACCTGCACTCGATTTATGTTGACCAGTGGGACTGGGAGCAGGTCATTACCGCAGAACAAAGAAAACTCGACTATCTAAAGGACGTTGTCCGCAAAATATATCTTGTCCTCAAACAGACCGAAGCCGCTGTGCAGAAAAAATACCCCGCTATTACCCCGATGCTGCCCGAGCAGATTACCTTTGTGCACACAGAGGACCTTGTACAGATGTACCCTGATTTGACCCCTGCTGAAAGGGAAAATAAAATCACCGCTGAGCACAAGGCCGTCTTTCTAATAGGCATTGGCGCCAGCCTGCCCGATGGCCGCCCTCATGACGGCAGGGCTCCCGATTATGATGACTGGATTACCGATACCGGCGGCGGCAAAAGGGGCCTTAACGGCGATATACTGCTGTGGTACCCTCTGCTGGACAGGTCCTTTGAAATCAGTTCGATGGGTATCAGGGTTGACAGGGATTCTTTGTTAAAGCAGCTTAAAATAAGGGATGCCCTGGAGCGTGTGAATTATCAGTGGCACAAAAAACTGCTGGATGGCCGGTTGCCTCTGAGTATTGGCGGCGGCATCGGCCAGTCACGCTTATGTATGTTCTTCTTGAGGAAGCTGCACATAGGCGAGGTACAGGCCAGCATCTGGCCGGACGAGATGCTCGAAAACTGCGCCCGCGCCGGAATCAAATTATTATAAAATCCCATCTGAAAACCGGGCTGTTTACTGTCTTACTCCTTGTACCAGTCGGCCCTGAGATTCAGGTGATTTGCCAGAATCTGAAGGTCAGCGATGTTTATTATCCCGTCTTCGTTGATGTCGCCGAATAAATAGCCTTCACGTGGTGCCATACCGGCCGCAAGGCTGTTAAGCAGTGCCAGGACGTCCGAATCGTTGACAATCCCGTCGGCGTTAAGGTCGTACCAGAGAATATCATCGTGGTCCGGCCCTTCGGTTGTTTGCCACGCCACAGCGTAGTTATGTCCCGTATCCGCCGAGTTCGGCTCCTCGATGTCACTGTATAGTACCGCAAGTTCGTAATTGGCATAGTTGCCGTCCGCCCGACAGTATATATGCTCGACGTTGTCCCGCTGGCTGTCACTGTAATCCAGCATATAATCTTTGTTGGGGTCGTTGGCGTCCACCGCCCAAAGCTCCAGCCGCAGGTTCGCATCTTTTTCCGCCAGCGGCTCGAAAGGATACACACTCTCATAATGCCTGTTCCACACAACCGTAGCGGTAATAAATTCATCTTTCGGCTGGCTTACGGCCAGCTTATAAACCTTCTCCGGCCTGCGGCCTCTTTCCAGCGTATTCAGGTCCCATCCCGCTGGTGTTCCCTTGCCGCCGTCATTTTGACCGGCTGTTAATATCTCGTATGCGCTTACCGCGTCCAGCATTCCTGCCCCCTGAACATAGTCCAGCGGTACCGTATGGTCGTCGTCTTTTTTCAAAAGGCCCTTGTGCCAGAAGGGCAGTTTCCTGGCAGAACTCATCAGTATGGCTTTCATTACGCAGTTCCCGCCCGCCGGTGAGATAGCGCTGCTTAGATTAGGGTCTTGCTGGGCTTTCTGCACCAGCAGGGCGATTGTGCCTGCCACCATCGGCGTGGAAAAACTTGACCAGTTCCCCGTAGCTTTATAGCTGTCAGGTTCATTGACAGCAGCAGCAAGGCAGTTGCCCGGCGCCACTATGTCGGGCTTACATCTGCCGTCTGCCGTCGGGCCGGCGCTTGAATGCCGCGGGTACGCCAGCGCAAAGTTTGCAAGTGCCGTTGCCGGCTCGGCGCTGTTGACCGAATCCACTACGCCCACCCCGATCACATTGGACCCTGCTGCCGGGTAAAGAGCCGTGTCATAGGCATCCGTGCCGTTACCTATACCTGCTGTAACGGTAATGCCGTAATGTTCTGCCAGTGACTCGATTCCTCGTGTCCACCAGTCTTGTGAATCCGTCCCGAAGCTGGCTGTTACGATATTTGCCTCCGGCATCGTGAAAGTAAAAACGTTATTTATAAGAAAATACCAGAATTCATACACCTGGGCTTTTACTGCCGGAGCTGCCCCTTCGTAATCAAATTCTCCTGCCTGCTCTGTGAAACCGTTACTATCTGCTCCCAGCAGTATCGAGCATATTGCTGTTGAATGCGGTGATATTGCCCCTGCCGGCTGGCTGCCGTCATGAAAGCCGAACTGTTCTTCCCGCAGGCAGTTATGACTGACATCCGGCCTGTAGTCGTTTTGCGGTTCACCCTCGATATAACTGATGCTGCGGCTTATTACCCCCACTGTCACCCCTTTTCCGGTCAGAGACGGTTCTGCCTGTCTTAACCGGTGGATTCCAGCGTGATTAAGCCCTTGAGGTTGAAGGATTTTCTTGTTTGCCGGCTCTTGCGCCGTACCGGTGCTGTCGGCAACTGCAAGCAGGGCCGTTATGCACACCGCCATTGCCGCCACAAACACTTTATTTGTGGAATATACCATTCACCCGCCCCGTAACGATGGCTTTATACAGGCATGGCTTTTATGCCCTGTTATGACCATCGTATGGCCTCTATAGTACGCTTCTTTATTGATTATCATACCATAAAACCTGTCCTTTTTCAAGTACCTTCCAGCCGGAATTGGCGAGTACAAACCCGTTTTTTGCACCGGAAACAGCATTATTAAAAACTAATTTTTTAGAAATCTTGCCTTTTACGCCGTTGACTGCTATACTGCCGCCAATTATGTCGGCCGAATTTACTTAAGGGTTTCTCACATTTATGAATGTAATCTTAGCTGCTGAGCAAATTGACCGGATTCTCGGCGAACTCGCCGCCTCTATTATCGCCGATACCCCGCCTGAAATGGACTTAGGCATTATAGGAATACGAAGCAGGGGAGAACTCCTCGCACAGAGGCTGGCGGACCGCTTAGCGGAACGCCTCGACAAGGATATACCTTGTGGAACGCTCGACATAACGCTTTACCGAGACGACTTGAACTGCCCGCAGGCCGGCAGCACCCCGCTTGTACGCACTACCGAGATTGGTTTTGATGTTGACGATAGAATTATTGTGCTGGTTGACGATGTCTTATATACCGGCCGCTCCGCAAGGGCTGCTATGGATGCCCTCATTGATTTGGGCAGACCGCGGGCCGTTAAACTGGCCGTACTTGTTGACAGGGCCGGTAGGGAATTTCCCATACAGGCCGACTATGCTGGGTTTAAAACCGATGTGGCGCCCGGAAAACTCGTACAGGTGCTGCTTACCGAATCCGACGGAAAAGACCAGGTCGTTGTCGATTGAAAAACCGCCTCGCTGCGGTGACGTATTTGACTGTCACATCCGATTATGGCAGTGAAAAGAAAAACCAAAAAGTCCTTCTGGCAGCACAAGCATCTTTTGTCCCTGCGGGACCTGACTGTCGAAGAGATTGCATATATTCTCGATACTGCACAGGGTTTTGAACTGATAAGCACCCGCTCGGTGAAAAAAGCCCCACCTCTGCGGGGCAAGGTCGTGGTAAATCTGTTCTTCGAAGACAGCACCAGGACAAGAAACAGCTTCTTTCTGGCCGCTAACAGGCTCAGCGCCGATGTCATTGAGTTCACCAAAAAATCCAGCTCCGTCAGCAAGGGTGAGACCCTCCTGGACACCGCCAGGAACCTTGAGGCCATGGGCATTGACATTGTCGTTATCAGGCACAGTGCCGGAGGCGCTGCAAAATTCCTCAGCAGGAACATCAATGCCTCTGTTATAAATGCCGGTGACGGCTATTGCGAGCACCCCACCCAGGGCCTGTTGGATGTCTATACAATTCGTAAAATAAAGGGTTCGCTTGCCGGCCTTAAAATCGCCATCGTCGGTGACATCGCCCACTCACGTGTTGCCAGAAGTGACTTGTGGGCCATGAGCAAGCTCGGCGCAGAGGTTATATTTGTCGGCCCCCCGACACTTATGCCGCCGCAGGTTGACCAGCTGCCCGTCTCGGTTGCTTATTCGCTTGACCAGGTCATCGAAAAAGTTGATGTTGTTAACATGCTGCGTATCCAGTTTGAGCGTCTTGGCGGAAATCCTTTCCCTTCTGTCAGGGAATACTCGCATTATTTCGGCCTGACCGTTGACAGAATGAAAAGGGCAAAACCTGATATTCTCGTTATGCACCCCGGCCCTATTAACAGGGGCCTGGAGATGGAAAGCGAGGTTGCCGACGGACGCAACAGTGTTATTCTCCAGCAGGTTACAAACGGCTTGGCCGTCAGAATGGCCGTATTGTTCCTGGTCAACCAGGCTGCCGCTATGGAAGATTGATGATTACTTATTGATTATTTGTCAACGAACTACGAACTATGAGCTCTGTTCTGCTGATTAAAAATGGCCGCATAATAGACCCGGCCAACGCTATCGACAAAAAGGCCGACCTGCTTATTGTCGATGGCAGGGTTGCTGAGATTGCCGACCACATTCAGGAACCACCACAGCCGGACGCCGTCGTCATCGATGCCGCCGGCAAACTCGTAACACCGGGCCTGATTGATATACACGTGCATTTTCGCGAGCCTGGTGACGAGGAGGAAGAGACTATTGAAAGCGGCTCTGCTGCCGCGGTGGCAGGCGGTTTTACCTCCGTTGTTTGTATGCCCAATACAAAACCGCCCATCGAAAACGAAACCGACGTCGAGTATGTCCACAGAAAGGCAAGGCAGGCCAGAAAAACCCACGTCTATACTATGGGTGCAATCACCAGGCAGGCCGCCGGCGTTGAGCTTGCCGAGATGGGTTTTATGGTCGAGGCCGGCGCCGTCGGCTTCACCGATGACGGCAGGGGGGTACAGGACCCTGCCGTTATGCTTCGCGCTATGAAGTACGCCACAATGTTTGACACCCTCATTGCTGAACACTGCCAGGATGAAGCCTTTGCCGCAAATGGCGTAATGAATGCCGGCCTGCAGTCCACCATACTCGGCCTGCCGGGCGCAGATGCCCTCGCCGAGCAGGCCATGCTCTGGCGGGACATTCAGCTTGTCAAAAAAACAAACGTCCGCTATCATGCTCAGCACATCTCCACCGCCGACTCTGTTGAGCTTATTCGCGCCGCCAAAAAGGACTCATTGCGCGTTACCTGCGAGGTAACACCGCACCATTTGCTTTTGACCGAGCAGGCCTGCTGCGACTACGATACCAATTACAAGGTCAACCCGCCCCTGCGTACGCAGCAGGACATTGATGCCCTCAAAACTGCGATTGCCGATGGCC
>DATKWV010000010.1:0-14493 GCA_035529405.1 Sedimentisphaerales bacterium
TGACCCTGCAGCTTCGGAACTTGAGAACGCCTATAGACAGGAAACCGGCCAGATGGATTCGGTGGGAATGTACCGCTTCTGGAGGGACAAAAGCAAGGTCGATATGAGCAGGGACGAGGTCCTGGGGCTGTACCGCGAAGCGATGGAAAACGATATCCCCGTGTTGTCTATCGAGGATGGCTTCGGGGAAATGGACCACGCCGGCTGGAAGCTCCTTATGCAGGGAGACAAGCAAAGGAACATCGAAGGTCTGGCAGACAAAATATTCATTATTGGTGACGACTTAGTAACCACCAAGGACGAAACTATAGAAAAGTGCGCCCGCAACGGCGAAATAAACGCCACCCTTATAAAGGCCAACCAGATAGGGACCCTGTCGGAGACGGTTCTTGCGATGCTGACCAGCCTGGCTTATGGTGCCGAACTGGTTGTATCTCATCGTTCCAAATCTCCCAATGACCCGTTCGAGGCGGAAATTGCAACGGCAATGAACGCCCTCGGTATGAAGGCCGGCGGCGGAGCCAATACCGAAAGGCTGCAGAAATACGGCAGGGTAATGGAGATAATCGCTCTTGCCAGGGCTGGCCGCAAACAGATAACCGCCGAAAGAAAGCAGGAAATCGAAAACAATCTCAAAGACCTGATTTTCACGCTGACCGGCAGCAAAGACATAGAGCTTGCACCTGGCGCTGCCGAGCAAGACATCGCGAGTTTGCTGATTCGAATGCTGGCCATCGAGGCGGTCAGCGGAACAGAAGAAGCCACCAACGCGGGTATTCCTTCAGCGGCGGCGACCCTGTTTCTGGGTAAAACAGGCGTTATTCGCTTCAAGGGTTCGACACCGCTGGGCACAAGCGCCGGGGTTGACGAAGCAATCCATTACGTGGACAGCATTATCCGCCGCAGCCAGCTTACACAAAAGTACCCGGATTTATTCAAGGACGCCGGCGACGGAACATACCGATTCAACAGCGGTGTGGAGTTTGCAGCCGTTAAGGCCAAGAACGACGATGAGCTTCTGAGTCTATGGAAGCGGGCCAGGCGTTATGAAGGCAAGGGCTGTATGGAGGCGGTAAAGCACATCGAGACAGTGCTGGCCAAGGCCTTCGTAGGCAAAAACCTCTCGCAGCTTGGCAGTCTGCTCGATGCCGACAGGCAGCTGCTTGGCCTGGAATACGAGCAGGCCGTAGCAGCCGGTGTAGTTGGTGCCAACGCCTCAGCCGAAGAAAAAATACGTATAATGCAAAGAAAAGGCATGCTGGGTATGAACGCTATATTGTCCTTGTCTCTGGCACTGGGCAGGGCCATTGCCGCCACGGACGGCAAGGAACTGTGGCAGCTTATTCGCGAAATGGCTGCAGAGACAATGGCAAAATTCGTTGTTGCCAATTCCAGCGGAAAGGACCTGGCTGCGGTGCAGGCTATGGATTTTGACGAATTGAAAAAGCAATTCAGAGAAACCTCCAAACGGGCAATTGACGAAAAGAAAAACATTTACCAGCTGCTCCGCCAGCAGCTTGTCGTATATCCGGTATAGAAAAACAGCTTATTTTTAAGTGACAGGATATGAAAGGTGCAAAGCTATGGATTTCGGGCACGAAAAAAGCGGCAGGTTCGGAATTGTTGAAGTAAAAACCGACAAACTGCTGTTTTTTGTTATAGTTGTTTTTTGCGGGCTTGTTTCAGTGCAAAACCCGGCATCGGGCGATACGCCGGCCTGGCCTTTATTTGCACCCATACCTTTTGAATACAAAGTCATAGATGACGCCTGTTTTGGCCACAGACAGGTCGGTGATATCGACGGGGACGGTTTCAACGATATAGTGGCGATTAATGAAACCGAAAGCCACGGGGTGGTTTTGAAAAAGCAAATCCCCGATAAGCTCGTCTGGTATGAATATCCCCGCTGGGAAAAGCATACTATATGCGAAATCGCCGCCTTAAGCGACTATCCCGGCTACAGTGCCTGTGATATGGAAATTGCCGATATCGACGGTGACGGTGATTTGGACGTTATTGGCCGGCTTGCCGCTGCCGGCGGCGAAGAAGGAATGAATTGCTGGTTCGAGAATCCACGGCCCCAAAGAAAGCCCGGCAAGGCTGCCTGGAAACGTCACGACATAGGAAAAACCGAATACGTCAAGGAAATAGAAACCGCTGATTTTGACCGGGACGGCAGGCTCGATGTTGTTACCCGCACCATGAAGATGCTGTATGTGTGGCTTCAAAAGAATGCCGATACCTGGCACAAAATCACTATACCCGCACCTGGTAAGGAAGGCACCACCGTAGGGGACATCGACAGGGACGGCGACCCTGATATAATGCTTGCAGGCTACTGGGTGGAAACTCCCGAAGATGCACTAAACGGTATATGGAAAGAACACAACATCGACCGCAAATGGTACACACAGAAATGGCACGGCAAGGGAAACTGGAGGGACAACTGCTCGAAGGTATTACTCGAAGATATGAACGGTGACGGCTGCCTTGACCTTATTATCTGCAGTACCGAGATGTACGGATACCCCATTTCGTGGTACCAGGCCCCAGCCGACCCCAGGCAAGACACCTGGGCTGAACATATAATAGGGCAGATGGACTGGTGTCACAACCTCGCTGTGGCGGATATGGACAACGACGGCGATATAGACGTGGTGGGCGCCGAAATGCCAAGATACAGTGCCTTGTCGCCGGTTATAGTTTTTGTCAATAACGGCGACAGCCTTACCTGGAAGCCGCAGGTCATTGCCAACACCGGAAACTACAGCCTGCAAATCGGCGATATAGGCAACGACGGTGACATCGACATCATTGGTCTGCGCCGTTATAACCTGCCGCCTATCGAGCTGTGGGAGAATAAAACCAGCGATAATAAACTTGCCCTGGACAAATGGACTTATATAGAAGTTGACAACAAGCGCGGCAAATGGGGCGATTTCGACGAACCGAAATGGATGAAATACTTCGGCCTGGCTATGGCCGACTTAAACCACGACGGTTATAAGGACATAGCGTCCGGAAGATACGTTTACCATAATCCCGGCAGGGACATGACAGCACCGTGGGTTCGCGTTGATTTAGGCTTCAATGTTGACGCTATGGTCGTTGTCGATGTGGATAACGACGAGTTTGGCGATGTAATAGGCCAGGCACTTCCGGATGTATATTGGCTCGAAGCCCAGGACAGGGCTGGTAATTCGTGGAAAGCTGTGAAAATAGGCGAGCTTCCCAAAACCGACCACGTCAATACCCAGGATTACGGCCTGGCCCAGATTATCGCCGGTGGAAAACCGGAGGTATTGATGGGCGCACGTGACGGTATTTATTGCTTTGAAATTCCCGCGCAGCCGGCTTTGGGGAACTGGCCCTGTGTGCGTATAATCGAAGACGGCGGCGGGTACAGTACCGCAGATATAGATGGTGACGGTCAAATTGACATAGCCGGCTCGTTCGGCGACGGCGGCACGAAAGTGGCCTGGTGGAAGAACCCCGGCGACAAAAGCGGTAACTGGAAAAGGTACGAAGTGGGAACAACCAAATTCCTGGCTGACCGGCGTGTCCTGGCGGACATTAACGGAGACGGCCGCCTGGATATCGTCGTTACCGAGGAAAGGTACCCCGGCCCAGACCCCGATGCCAGCCTGTACTGGTTTCAGCAGCCGGCTGAACCAACCAGCGGAAACTGGATACGCCATACTGTGGTCACCCAGTACTCTCTGAACAATCTTGATGTGGCTGATATAGACAAAGACGGGGACATAGATATTATTGTTTGTGAGCATAAGGGGCCCAAAGAAAAACTGCAGGTCTGGGGAAACAATGGTAAAGGCAAATTCACAGCCCATACAATCGACCGCGGCAGAGAAAGCCACCTCGGTGCGCAATTGGCTGATATGGACGGCGACGGGGACCTGGATATAGTGTCCATAGCCTGGGATGACTACAGGTTTGTGCATTTGTGGCGAAATGACGCCCAGGCCCGCGCAGCCGGCGAACAGGGCTGGGCAGAAGCCTGGGGCGACTACCAGTTTATGCGGGATTTGAGAAAGTAAGACTACGCCAAAACCAGGGTCACTGACATGTAAGGTGCCGATAGAGCCGGGCCGCCTTAAACAGCCGTTTTTATCGGCCAATTCAATACAAAGGATTGTTAAAGCGCCGGGTTTTTTGTTTAACCGGCGCCGAGCTTGTGCCGATACTATCAGTTGAAATCCGTCAATAGCGGCATAAAGTGGAAAAGGAGCAATAAATGGGGATCCAAAACTGGTCGGAAGATATTATTGTTGTGGACCTGCCCGGTGAACCGCAGATGGGCGAGGAGCTGAAGAACGTGATTGAAGCAGTGTGCCAGAGAGGCGATTGTGACGCGGTAATAGATTTTTCGGGCGTTGATATTGTAACTTCTTCGAGCCTGGCCAGGCTTCTGAAATTGCGGAAGCTGCTGACCGATTGCGGTCATAAGCTTATTTTCTGCAATGTCGCGCCCGCAACCAGAGGCATTTTTATTGTGACCGGTCTTGAGGGAGTATTCGACCTTGTTGACGACAAGTTCGTCGCACTGGCGGGTCTGCAAATGGTAAAGTAGCTGTTAAGGTCCAGCCGGCCCTTGACATGCGGTTTGCCTTTCTCGTATAATTTGTGTTGTAATGCTGAGCCGGTTACCAAGACCGCTGACAACAGCGGCTTTTGTAATCTGCTCGCAGTTGCACGGCAAAAACAGGGTATTTTGTAATGAATGAGCAGATTCTGCAGCAAATTGAGCAGGTCATAGGCTATCACTTTTCCAATCACAGGTTACTGTCGCAGGCGTTCACTCACTCTTCGGCCACCGACAACCGCCTTCACAGCAACGAGCGCCTCGAGTTTTTCGGCGATGCCATCCTGGATGTAGTGATTTGCCAGGCGCTTTTTGAGCGGTTCGACAGTTATCTCGAAGGAGATTTGACAAAAATAAAAAGCATGCTTGTATCACGCAAGACATGCGCATCGATAATCAAGAAGGTCTCGCTGCAGAAATTCCTGAAGGTAGGCAAAGGTTTTACCGACAACAGGGCGCTGTCGGGTTCTCTGGCAGCGGGCTTGTTCGAGGCGCTGGTTGCCGCCATTTACATCGACGGCGGCCTCGAAGCGGCGCGCGGCTTTGTCTTGAAAAACTTGGCTGTGCTCATTGACAAGGCAAACGCTCAGCAGGCCCATGACAATTTCAAGTCGGTTTTGCAGCAGTACGCACAGCAGCATTTTAATATCACACCTGTCTATCAGCTGCTCGATGAAAAAGGGCCCGACCACGACAAGTGCTTCGAATCCGAAGTGATAATCGCCGGCCGGCATTTTCCAAGCGCCTGGGCGACAACAAAAAAACAGGCCGAGCAGAAAGCGGCTTTCAACTCGCTTGTCGAATTAGGCTTGCTCGAAAACGTTCCGGCAGCCGCGGGCGATTAACGAAGTACCCGGCGGCAAAACGGCTGTCATTCCGTCACTACCCACGTAACAGCGAACAGCACCACAGCTACTACCGCAAGGAAAACCACGATGGAACCGAACAGTATCACCGATTCTTTCAGCAAGGCCGACCATTTTATGCTCGGCAGTTTCGTGGCTTTATAAACAACCGCTATAGACATTGCCAGCGGCAGCAGCCAGAACATCGACTCCGGATTTACGCTGATATTCTCAGGCGCTGTAAACAGTGCGGTTATAAAAAACCAGTGTTCGCTCATTGGGTTATTCCGTTATTTGCAGGTTTCGAGTGTGACACAGGTACACGGCGTTGACTATACACAGCAGATTCAACAGGCCGGCCGTGCTGGTATAAATCTGGCCGATTTCGTTCGGCCTGCTGTACACCGGGAAACCGCCTCCGGCCGTAATATAACCCAGTATCGCCACAACGGGGCTGGTCATAATCTGCGCCGCATACACGTACCATGCAGTAGCGCCGACCGTGTCTATAACACCGATTGACCCCACGTACAAGCCCACACAGAACGTCAACACTATCGTCGAGAATACTATAAGTGAACGTTTCGTTTCTTTCAGAATAAAGTATCCGCCGCCCGGAACAAGCCAGCTTGCAAGTCCCACCGTCAATAAAACAAGCAGTCGATTTTCCCTGGCGATACGTAACATTACTGTGTTTATTGCCCGCCACTGTCCGCCTGCTGCGGCGGTACAGGGTCAAGGGTTTGGTTTAGATTTTCAACCAGCCTGAAATCCATACGCTTCAATATGTTCGCTGGGCCAAAGTGAACGGCTGCCAAAGACTGAGATTGCACTATATCCTCCCTGAAGGTCCGCGGTCCTTTCATCTGTTCGTATTGCTGCTGGTCGATACGGTTGATGGAAATGTTCTTGACGACATAATAGCTCATATCAGGCTTGAATTCCACAATCAGGGACGCGCTTTGCCGCTGGTCCTGGCCTTCGCCCAGTAACGAGTAAAACTTGTCCACGAGTAGCCTTTCCTTGCTGCTGTATTTGAGCATGTATTGTGCCATCGGGTCGCCGCTTGTCTGGGCGGCCACGGTATCGAGCGTGTCTTTGGATACCCTGCGCACGCTCGGGAAGGTTTGCAGCCGGAACGGCTCGGATTCACTTGCTGTTTTATCCGTGCTGTCGGTTTGCGATGTATGCAGTTCGTTGAATTGCTCAATTGCTTTTTCCCATCCCTTTTCAGTGACAACACGCACGAACTGTTCGGCATTGGCTTTTACGGTCTGCATTGCCGCCAGCTTCTTCAAATCCTCTGTAACTTTCTCTTTCACCGAATAATTTTCGGCAGCCTCGGCCGGGGCATCGTCGAGCGTAATTGTTTCTTTGCTTAAGGTGGTGTCTATGGCTTCGGCAGCGCGGGCTTTTTCGGCCTGCACAACACGGACCACTGCCATTATCCGGCCTGCAGCATCTTTTACCGGGCCGATGGTTTCGTACATCTTCGGCCTGGGTACGTCAAATGCCCCAAGCTCGCCGGCATCGATTTCCTCCACGCCGAATAAAACCCTTGTCAGGCTGACAGGATTGTTTTGTCCGTACCCCCTCATATACAGCATTGCAAGCCGGTTGTCGGCACGTATATCATCGGCACTGAGCAAACCGGTCCTGCCTGAATATACTTTTATTGGGTATTTTCCGCCCACCTGCCCGGCAATAACCTCATAGTTAACGGCCGGTCTGTTGTCCCCCACCTGTTCGGTATCCCCTGGTTGCCACTGCGCTTCAGAAATAGTTTTTGCCTCTTGAAGTATGGCGTCGGCTTTTGCGTCAATTCTGTTGGTCTTCAGCAGTTGTGAAATACTGTCTGCGACCTCGGCGTAGCTTCTGGTTTCCGTTGTCGTTAAGGAATTCGGGTCGTTGGGGTCGGCTGGAATTTCCTGTGTGAATTGCGCCCTGTTTTTCTCATAGTATTCTTCCATTTCTTCGTGTGTCGGGGCCGTTACTATCGAGGAAACATCGTCGAGCTTTATCGCCATATATTCGAAACTTGCCGCATCGGCAAGTTTATATCCGAAACCGTAAGGATTTTCCTCGCTTACATCGCCCGGTGAAATGTCCCTGTATTTGTTGAAATGCTCGAGGATTTGTTCCTCACTGGGCTGCTGCTGGCTGTCGGAGAATTTCGCCGATTCAATTCTCATAAATTCGACTTCGAGCGTTTCATTTTCCCAGCTTGCCTTGTGTCTTATCTCCAGGTCGGTATAATCCTCCGCCGAGCACATCGCCCGGGCGTATTCGAGCACTGCCAGGGCCTTGCCGAATGTCGAGAGTATCTTTTGCTCATCGGCGCCTGTTCTGCTGATTATGGGTGTGATTACACGCGCGTATGTGGCCTGCGGGAATATTCTCGGTATTATTTGTGCAAGGTGCCTGCCGACCATCTCGTTTGATACCCTTATGCCGGCCCGCTGCGCTTCGCTTGTCAGCAAAATCCAGTAAATATCGCTTTCAAAAGCTCGCCTGTATATGTCGTTGATTTGCCTGCTGCTTATCCTGTACCCGCCTGTTCTGACGGTTGATTTTACTATTCTGCTCAGTTCCGGAGAAATTGTCCGGTCGGCAAAAAGCACCTCGGCCAGCAGCACCGCTGTCAGGTCGGGTTGACGCAGTTCACCTAAATTGATATTTCTTAACAGGTAATCGGCGCCGAGCATTTTGAGAATCTCCATCTCCTCTCGGGCCATGCTAAGGTCGTAATTTGTTATCTTATTGCCCCCGGAGTACGCGATTGTCTGACGTTTCTGGCTTCGACCAAGCTGTTCGATATACGAACCGCCAATAAAGCCCGCCATCAGCACAATTACCACAACCGCCATTACCTTGGTGTTGTTTTTACGAAACCACTTTACTAAATTCATGTTTTTGCTCCGCCAACGCCATAGCTATACGCACTAAAGACTGTTTCCGGTACATAACTTTTGCAGTAGAGTATAGTTGCCATGGCGTTTATTGCAAGAAAAATAGCCGCTCGCGCAGCCTGAAAGGTTATAAATTGCAGTTTACCACGTACGAAACCATTTGAACGCAGCGCGTTTTTTGCTTAAAATACAGGGCAAAATGGGCTCCAAACCAAATAAGCATCAACGCTCGGCAGGTGCATTCGAACGTGCACAGGGGCTTTTGCCCGGCGGCGTCAATTCGCCCGTGCGGGCATTTGCGGACGTCGGGTGCACGCCGCTTTTTATCGCTGCCGCCCGCGGCTCCAGAATATATGACATTGACGGCAATGAATACATCGACTATGTCGGTTCCTGGGGCCCGATGATACTCGGCCATGCACATCCGAAGGTTATTCAAGCCGTAACCTCTGCCGCCGAAAAAGGCACTTCTTTCGGAGCACCTACCCTCGCGGAAACGTCACTCGCCGAAAAAATCATCACCGCCTTTGATTCCATAGAAAAAGTACGTTTCGTCAGCAGCGGCACTGAAGCGGTCATGACCGCCGTCAGACTGGCACGAGCGTTCACCGGAAGGGATATGATAATCAAAATGGCCGGCGGATACCACGGCCACAGCGATTCGCTGCTGGTGGCTGCCGGGTCAGGGCTGGCATCGGGGACTCTGGCCTCAAGCGCCGGTATCCCAGGCGACATTGCAAAGCTGACATGCGTAATACCTTATAACGATTCCCAGGCAGCCAAAGCCGTATTCGAAACCCACCGCCAGCAGATTGCCGCTGTACTTGTCGAGCCGATAGCCGCCAATATGGGGGTGGTACCGCCGCTGGCGGGCTATCTTCAGGCGCTTCGCCAGTTATGCGATGAAAACAATTGCGTGCTGATATTTGACGAGGTAATAACCGGTTTTCGCGTTTCCGCCGGCGGCGCTCAGCAGCTTTACGGCGTAAAAGCGGACCTGACCTGCCTCGGCAAGATAATAGGCGGCGGATTACCTTTAGCGGCGGTCGCCGGCCGAAGTGAGATTATGGACTATCTTGCGCCCGTCGGGCCGGTCTATCAGGCCGGTACGCTCAGCGGAAACCCGCTGGCAACCGCAGCGGCAAATGCCACACTCGATATTCTCCTGAACGACAATTGCTACCGGGAACTGGAATCGACAGCCGCTTTGTTGGAAAAAGGACTAACTGACGCTGCCGAACAGGCCCATCTGCCTGTCAGGATTAATCGTGTGGGTTCGCTTATGAGTTGCTTTTTCACCGACAGGCCGGTCATCTGTTTCGACCACGTCAAAGCGACCGATATCGGGCAATTCAGGAAGTTCTTCGCCCTGATGCTGGAAGAGGGCATTTATTTGGCCCCCAGCGCATTCGAAGCTATGTTTGTTTCACTTGCCCACACGCAGCGTGATATTGAGAAAACTATTGAAGCTGCCGAAAAAAGCTTTCGTATAATAAAACAGGGCCTGATGTAGCTGTGCGGTATGGCTGCAAATAAATATCTTGCACATTTACCGGCCCGAAAGCATAATGAAGTTATCAGTTGTATGAAATGTCGATAGCATCGGGCAAAGTTTATGACAGAATAGGCCGTACCCGACCACAAATTTAGGAGATTAAGATATGGAACAGGAGCAGGAAAAACAAAACAATTTACTTGACTCTACCGATTGTCTTGAGGCGGTTGGGGTCTTCAGAACGTGGAAGAACATTCTGTTTTTGATAGTTCTTTTGTGCCTGTTGCTGTTGCAGGGCGCTTTTTGGCTTGCGAATATGGGTTGTGTCAGGGTCGATGAACAGCCCGCTGCGGTTGAACCAAAGAGTCAGGCCGCTATGCAGGAACAGGCGCCGCCTGTTGTGCCCGAAATCGAGCAGGCCGCCCAGCAGGCCGCTGCCCCAAACCAGCCCGCCGAAGCCGTACCGGCGCCCGAAAAAACGAAAAGGAAAATCAGCCTGCGCCTGGGCATTAAGGCAAAACAGTTGACCGGCCTTGTGCGTGCGCTTAACTTTATCCTCGTACCCGCGGCGGTGCTTTACTGCCTGACGATTCTGTTCAGCCTGAAACTGTCGCTGCTTGGCCGACTGGGCGGAATAAACCACATAACGCGGGCGTTTTTTATCTCGCTGGTTCTGGTTGTCGTACTGATGCCGTGGCAGAAGTTATTTACCCCCGTTATTTTCGGGGTAATATATACTCCGCAAGAGCTGCTGAAGGCCTGCCGGGCCGGTGAACACTGTAAGACACCGTCAGCGATATTTCACTACTTCCGTTTTACGGCTTTATGGGTCGCGGCCCTGTTGCTGCTTATCGGCTCGCAGGTTCGCACGCACCGCTGGGTACAGGCTGTTGTTCGCCGGCTTGAGGTAATATAATGCCCCCGGAACGGATTGGCTTTATCGGCACCGGCATTATGGGCCTGCCGATGGCGGAAAATCTGCTCAAGGCCGGTTATTCTCTGACCGTACACACACGCACCATATCAAAAGCCCGCCCATTGATTTCCCAGGGGGCAAGGTGGGCCGACTGTCCTGCTGATACCGCCGAAAACAGCGATTTTCTCATTACCTGCCTTCCTGATACGCCGGATGTCGATGAAGTGCTTCTTGGCCCAAAAGGCGTAATAAAAACCGCAAAACCGCCCCTGATATGCATCGATACCAGCACCATATCCCCGCAGCAAACAAGGCGCATCGGTGCCCAGCTTGCCGAAAAGGGTGTGACCTTAATAGACGCACCGGTAAGCGGCGGTCAGGCCGGCGCCATAGAAGGCAAACTATCGATTATGGTCGGCGGGCCGGCACACGCTGTTGAAAAGGTCCGGCCACTTCTGCAAATCCTTGGTCGCAAAATCACACACTGCGGCCCGCTGGGCTGCGGCCAGTTGACCAAACTCGCCAACCAGGTAATGGTCATTCACACCATAATCAGCGTTGCCGAGGGCCTGGCCTTTGCCGAGAAGGCTGGCCTTGATTTGCAGACCACGCTCGATGTTACCACCGCAGGCGCTGCCTCGAGCGCATCGCTTAAAGCACTGGGGCCGAAGATAATAGCCGGTGACTTTAAGCCGGCTTTTATGGTCGATTTGCAGCAGAAGGATTTAAGGCTTGTGCTGGAGTATGCCAGCCGGATAAAACAGCCCCTGCCGGGGGTCGCTTTGGCCAATCAGTTACTGGGGGTACTTCAGGCCCAGGGCCGGGGCCGTGACGGCACACAGGCAATGATAGATGTAATCCGTCAGATGGGTCGAAAACCTGCTTGATGGAAGTGGTTTCATTTTGAAAAAATCTATTATCTGCGGTGCTGTCACTTCGAATCCCGCGTTTGCAAAAACCGCTTTACTTTTTCCCAGGCACTTTGGCCGACTTTATTACTACAGGTTCCACCGGTACATCCGCCATCCCGTTTTTCGTTGTTGTTTTTACGGCCGCGATGGCGTCCACCACTTCCATTCCTTCGATTACTTTGCCGAAGACCGCGTAGCCCGGGTTGCGATTCTCGACATAATTTAAAAAGTCATTGTCCTTGTGATTGATGAAAAACTGCGATGTTGCGCTGTCGGGGTTGGATGTCCTTGCCATGGCTATGGTGCCTCTGGCGTTTTTCAGGCCGTTCCCGGCCTCGTTGACAATCGGCTTGTTTGTTGCTTTTTGCGCCATATCAGCCGTAAAGCCGCCGGTCTGTATCATAAAGTTCGGTATGACCCTGTGGAATATAACGCCGTCGTAAAATCCTTTTTCCACGTATTCGAGGAAATTCTTTACCGTAATCGGCGCAGCCTGCGGGTTAAGTTCCACGACTATATTTCCCTTTGTGGTTTCCAACCTGACTTTTGTTGATTCTTCAACCATGTCTTTTGACCTCCCTGATACCTTGAAATTCGCCTTTGATAAAATGACAACGGCAAAAGCCGCCATCGCCGTGATAAATGCCAGATACCACCAAACCTTTACCTTCATAAAATATTCCTCCCTTTATAATCGGGCATTTTTTGTTCTGTACCGTCCCCTGGGCAACACCGGCATTATCACCCTTTATTTCACCGTTTTTTGACAATTGCATCGTTGCGCCACAGGTGCAGGTACTGGTAACTGTCCCATGCTATACTGAGAATATCCAGGTCCCCGTCATTGTCCATATCGAATACCTGTGCGCCGAGGTGACTTTCTTTACCTGTATCGACAATATGTTCGGTAAAGTTTCCTTTGCCGTCGTTTTCCCAGACCTGCATTTTCTTTGTCCCGCGGTGCTCAGCGGTAATCAGGTCGATGTCACCATCATTATCCATATCGGCAATGTCGAGGTTATTGGTGGTATTCTGAGTTGCAACCGTATGCCGTAGCCAGTTTTCGCTTGTTGGTGCGCCGGCCCGCCCGTACCAGAATATGTGAGCATCCTCAGGTTCGGGCCATCGTTCCTCGGTAACTATAATATCTGCCCGGCCGTCCGAATCCACGTCCGCAACGGCAACCCTGTCGGCAAGATGAATTGTCGTGCCGACATCATGCAACTTCCAGTCAGCCGTGCCGTTGCCGGGGTTCTCCCACCACCCGACAGACATACCCGCGTCCCTTGCCTTTTCTCCGTATCCTGCCGCAATATCGATGTCACCGTCTCCGTCGATGTCGCCCGTGCCTATGCCTTCCTCCGATGCCTGGCCGGCTATACGGGTTTTCGGCCAGTTGCCTGCGCCGGGATTATAAGGTATCTGCAGATAGTAAATTCCGTCACCGCTGCTGAGCAGTATTTCCGGTTTGCCGCCGGCTGTTATCTGCGCAAGCCTGAAGCCCTGGCCGTTGACATGGCCGGTTTTCGGCAATACTCCAATCCTGGTTGCTTTCCAGCTATTTCCCTGTTTGTCTTGCGCCTGCAGCCAATACACATCCGGCAGTGCCTCGCCGATTATGTCGCTGTACCTGTCCGAGTCAACATCCACAAACAGCATACCATCGACATTAATACCCAGGTCCGCTCGCTGCCACCTGTCGGCCATATCCCCGCCTGGATTGCGATAGAGGTACCGGCCTGAAACTATGTCCCTGTAACCGTCACCCGTTACGTCACACGCACTTAAACCGAAATACCTCACCCCCTTCGGCTCGGCGAAATCACCCCACTTGCCGCGTTCGCTGTCAACTTCAATGTATGTCCACTTATCCAGGCTAATCGCCGCTGTCTTATTCAACGGCGCACATGATACGCCTGCCATCTGCAAACAAACCACAACAATCAGTTTTAACATGATTTTCCAGGAACACATCTTTATACCTCCCTTAATCTTGGATATTTAGGCCTGTAACCGCTGCGCTTTTGCCGTATCGAAGTACAAAACACGGCCCCGGCAGAAGAACCTCGATCCCGTGATGCTCGGTATCGCTAAGCAGTGTTATAGTATTTTCGCCGTCTTTGAGGTCGCTTATATCCACCTGAACATCCGTAAAAACTACATCGTGAATATGTCTGCCGGACGTAATCGGGTACGGATGACCGTTTATTTTGAAATGGTCTTTTACGCTTCCTTCGCCCCCGTCCCAGATTTTTACCATCAATCGCGCTTGTTCGACACCTGTTAAGTCCCCCGGCAACTCCATATCGGCTGTTTTTGCATTGTTGGCGCGTGACCAGAAAGGTACCGGCATCCGGGCGCATTTATACATACGCACTTTGTTCCTGTCGGCGGGAAAACTCAAACCCTCAAGCACAGGCGTAACATACTGGAAACCTTCTTTCAAGCTGACCACCGCCTTAACGGCCATCGGCTTATCCTGGTCGGGTATCATCGTCGTGTCCCACTTTACGCGAAATGGCGCAGTAGTTGCCCTGCCTATATGATTTTTATATTGCCCGTTTTGTGTATAGCCGTGCCAGTCGTTTTCCAGCCGGTTGCCGTTGTCGTCATACCCGAAATAACGCCCGAAATAATCCACCGAAACCACCGATTGCTCGAATTCTTTCGGACAGTAAAGCGACAGAACGGTACTGTCTTTAAGACCGGAACCCGAATCATCCACTTTCACTTCTGCGGTAAAATCCTGCACCCCCGCGGCGACCAAATCGGGATGGTCGGCCTTGAGGTAACACCGTATGCACATATTATCGATAA
>DATKWV010000011.1:0-5140 GCA_035529405.1 Sedimentisphaerales bacterium
CTGTCAATGGCAAAAAAACAGCGGGCAGCGGATAGCAGATAGTTATGACGGCAATAACCGAATATCTTGAAATAGTTCTGGAGGGTCGTGACCTTAGTTTCGAGCAGTCAAAAGCGGTGCTGGATACGATTTTCGAAGGGGCGGTTGACGAGATTCAAATCGCAGCCTTTCTGACGGCGATGCGTTTTAAGAAGCCGTGCGCTACAGAGCTGGCTGGTCTTGCCGGGTCGCTTAGAAGTCATGCAGTGGCGGTCAACATCAGTATTGAAAATTTAGTGGACACCTGCGGAACAGGGGCAGGACGTGTTAAGACGTTTAATATCTCAACGGCTGCTGCGCTGGTTGCCGCTGGTGCAGGCGTATATATTGCAAAGCACGGCAACCGGGGTATTACAAGCAAATGCGGTTCTGCGGACGTGCTGGCTGAGCTTGGGGTAAACATCGACCCCGGGCCGGCTGTTGTGGCCGAGTGCATCCAGCAATGCCATATCGGTTTTATGTTCGCGCCGAAGTTTCACCCGGCGATGAGGTATGTTCAGGGCGTCAGGCAAAAGCTGGGTTTCAGGACGGTGTTCAACATCCTGGGGCCGCTGGCGAACCCGGCTAAGGTTCGCAGACAGGTAATGGGGGTAGCCGATGAGGGTTTGATGCCGCTTATAGCTGAGGCGCTTAAGCTGTTAGGTGCAGAATACGCGATGATAGTGCACAGCAACGGGATGGACGAGATAAGCACAGCTTGGACGACTAAAATTACGGAATTGAGAGACGGCAGGATTTTTAACAAGGAATTAAATGCTGAAGATTTCGGTATAGCGGCAGCGGATATGGAACAACTTAAAGCAAGTGACGTTCAAGGCAGCGCAAAGGCCATAAAAGACATACTCGCCGGCAAAGACACAGGACCACGAAAAGACATTGTGCTTTTGAATGCGGCTGCGGCGATAATTGCAGGCGGGTTGGCAGATGATTTTGCAACCGCAATCGGTATGGCAGATGCGTCGGTAAGCAAAGGCAAGGCGTTAAAGTGTCTGGAAAAGCTGATAATAATATCCAACGCTGCAGGATGAGCAGAAACCGGGAAAGTCTATGTTGACAGCAAAGGTCAAAATCTGCGGGATTACCAACTACCGGGACGCACGGGCTGCGATGGATATGGGGGCTGATTTGCTGGGTTTTAATTTTTACGACAAAAGTCCGCGTTTTGTACAGCCCGAAAAGGCAGCAGAAATAATAAACAAGCTGCCCGCATTTATCGATATTGCAGGCGTGTTTGTAAATTCTTCATACGATTTTATACATAATACGGTAGTTCTGTGCACGCTGGATTTCGTACAACTGCATGGAGATGAAGACGCCCAGTTCTGCCGGTCTTTGCTTTCGCTTGACGTAAAAACGATAAAGGCCGTCAGGGTACGAGACCATAACGACATCAAAAAGACAGAGGATTTTCCTGTCGATGCGATACTGCTTGACGCCTTCAGCAGCGAAAAATACGGCGGAACGGGTTTGGGTTTCGACTGGGGCATGATTGGTCATATCAGCAAGGATGTTTTTATTGCGGGGGGGATAACGCCGGACAACGCCGGTGAGGCAGTCAAACTTGGCTTTTACGGCATAGATGTCTGCAGCGGGATAGAATCGGAGCCCGGCAAAAAAGACCATAAGAAAATGAAAAAGCTTTTTGATAACATAAGGCATCTGCGGGGACTGTAGGCGGCTTAAAGGTCAAAAGGCAGGAAAATGTAAAATCAACCTTATTCAGAAGTCAGAGAAATCAATATGAAATACAAAGGCAGATTCGGAGATTACGGCGGTTTCTACGTGCCGGAAGTGCTGATACCGGTATTGGAGGAACTGGAGGAAGGCTTTTACCGGCTTTACGAGAACGAGCAGTTCGTGCGTGAGCTTGCGGATTTATCGCGGAACTACGCCGGCAGACCCACACCGCTTTATCACGCCAAGAGATTCAGCGAACATGTGGGGTTCGAGGTATATCTGAAGCGCGAGGACCTTCTGCACGGGGGGGCCCACAAGGTCAATAATACGCTGGGGCAGGGGCTGCTGGCAAAGTACATGGGAAAGACAAAGCTTATCGCTGAGACCGGCGCGGGCCAGCACGGGCTTGCTACGGCAATGACGGGTGCGCTGTTCGGGATGGAAACAAAGATATTCATGGGCACCACGGACATCGAGCGACAAAGTGTCAACGTGCATAAGATGAAGCTTTGCGGCGCCGAGGTTATCGCGGTCGAAGGCGGAACCGGCACACTCAAAGACGCCATTAACGACGCACTGCGATACTGGACGGCGCATGTATCCGACACATTCTACCTTTTCGGCTCGGCCTGCGGGCCGCATCCGTACCCTACGATAGTAAAACACTTCCAGTGCTGTATAGGCAAAGAGGCCAGGCAGCAGAGTCTCCAGCAGATAGGCAGACTGCCGGATATGGTGGTGGCGTGTGTGGGCGGGGGCAGCAACGCCATAGGCATATTCTCAGGATTTATGAAGGACAAGGAAGTAAGACTTATCGGTGTGGAAGCGGGCGGCAAAGGTATAAGCACCGGCAAACACGCGGCTACACTGGTGGCAGGACGGGTGGGGATTCTGCATGGGGCCAAGGTATATCTTTTACAGGACGAACAGGGGCAGGTATGCGATACGGAATCCGTCAGTGCAGGGCTGGATTACCCGGCGGTGGGACCCGAACACTGCCTGCTGAAGGATACAGGCAGGGCGGAATACGTAGCTGCAACAGATGAAGAGGTACTCGATGCGTTCGAGCTTCTGACCAGAACAGAAGGTATATTGCCGGCACTTGAGAGCGCGCACGCGCTGGCATATCTGTGCGGTCTGAAATCAAAGGTAAAGGACAAACAAATAGCAGTAGTAAACCTTTCGGGCAGAGGTGATAAGGATGTCTCAATCGTGGAAAAACACAGGCCGGTGGGAAATTGATTATTGTCTATTGCGTATTTCATTCAGGTAAAGCGGGACAGGAAATATGAGGACATATAGCGAGGTTTTCGCAGGATTGGACAGGGCGGCACTTATACCCTTTTTTGTAATCGGGGACCCGGACTTCGACACAAGCCTGGAGATAGTAAAGGCCGCTATCGACGCCGGTGCCGACATCCTGGAGCTTGGGATACCCTTTTCCGACCCGATAGCGGACGGTCCGACAATACAAAAGGCGGATATCCGCGCAATGGCCGGCGGAATGAACGTTCAGAAGGCACTTGAGTTTATAGGCAAGGTGGCCGGGTACAGGGATATACCAATCGGCCTTTTGATGTATTACAACCTTATTTACCAGTACGGAACCGAGAAGTTTTTCAGCGATTTCCGTGCGGCAGGGACAACGAGTGTGCTTGTGGCGGATTTGAGCATCGACGATGCTGCAGAGATTATAGGGCCGGCCCGGGCGGCGGGCCTGGAAACGGTGTTTATGGTAACACCAAACACCGGTAGCGAGAGAATGAAGGTCATTGCCCGTCAGACAACGGGTTTCATTTATACGGTTTCGGTGCTGGGCGTTACCGGCAGCAGGGAGACGCTGTCGAATACGGTCGAAGACCTTGTGGTCAGACTCAAGAAGCTGACAAGCGTGCCCATCTGCGTGGGCTTTGGAATCAGTAAATCCGAGCACGCTGTAATGGTCGCACAAGCAGGTGCCGACGGGGTAATTATCGGGTCAAAGATAGTGCAAATAATAGAAGAGAACCTGGACAACAAACAAAAGATCCTGTCCGAAACAGCCTGCTTTATAAAACAAGTTAAACTCGCACTGGGAAAAGCAAAAACAAAAAGGCCAAAATCATAAGACAGCATTTGAAAGCGTTGGTTTTTCACCGGGATGCTGCCATCACGGCAACCGGTGGGTTCCAGAGGAAGCGAGCATTGCCGCCCGGCGCAAATCAGGGAGGAGGACGGAGCCAAAAGAGCTGGTCAATGAGGCCTCTGTTTATTTGTATGCGTTCGGCCAGGACATTCAACCTTCGGGAAAAATCCTCGTCTCTTTCGGTAAGGGTCTTTGCCAGGGCGTCGTACCGGTCTTCCATATCGCGGGCAATATCGTTAATGCGGTTCAGGCCGGCCTGCAGTTTCGAGTCGGAGGCGTCGATTTTTTTCTCAAGAGTGCTTAACTTTTTTTCAAACTCGGCCTCGAACTCGAGTTTCCTCAGTTCGGCCCGTGAGGCGATTTCTCTTATCCAGACCTGTCTGTCGGCCAGCAGGTGTTCTATTTTGCCCTGGATTTCCGCAAGCTTTTCATCGCCGGGCCTTTGGCTTTCCAGCAGGCTCTTTGCATTCTCATAACAGCGTATGGCCTGTATAAAATCGTCGGGGTCGTCGGTAAAGTCCCATGTTTTGCCCGAAAAATACTCGGCAAGGTCGAGGTAGTACTGGAAGTGGGGGATGTTTTTTATATCCATAGTGCGCAGGTCAATTTCCCTTTTGCTGTAATCGAAGACAATAATTCTGCTGCCCTGCGGCTGTTCTATGGTGATTTTATTCTTGTCTTCCGAGATTAACCTGCCGAACACGAGC
Organism: Sedimentisphaerales bacterium; assembly: GCA_035529405.1. Taxonomy (GTDB): domain Bacteria; phylum Planctomycetota; class Phycisphaerae; order Sedimentisphaerales; family Anaerobacaceae; genus DATKWV01. The sequence continues at coordinate 4,549 of DATKWV010000011.1, forward strand.
TGGCCGTCCCTGAGGTGACAGTTGACATATTTTATAAAGTCCATTCTCTGGCGGGCAGCGGGGCCGGTGGGTCTTTCCGAAGGCTGTGCCTGTGTGAGGGCGGCAGCATCATCCGATTTAGTCTGCGCATACGCAGATGACGGACAGAAAAAAGACGATGCTGAAAAAGAATAGTCAAACACGACAATAAAGGCCAATAGTTTCGCGGCGGTAAGAATTGTTGTTTTCATAATCGTGACCTCCTGAACCTGTAATTTTATTCATACTTTATTATACCATATATTACAAGCGCAAGAGGAAAAACAATCACATTGCGCCCCCATAAAACCACAGATACGTCAAGAGACTACCTGGACTTTTCGAGTACAAGCACGGCCCTGGCCGGCGAGCCTTCGATGCCGAATTTGTTCACCGATACAACCTGCAGGGAGTTTTTACCGGGGTGCAGCAGCCATTGGTCAGGTTTTCCCTGCCGCCAGTTCTGCTGGTCTATTCGGTATCTGTAGGCGGCAAAATTGGGAGTGAAGGTATCGATTCCGACATCAATTTTCAGGCCGTGGGCGGGAGTTAATGTCAAAGCGGCCTGGTTTAA
>DATKWV010000012.1:0-15278 GCA_035529405.1 Sedimentisphaerales bacterium
TTGCTGCTGGAAGGGCTTATAGAATCCGCATCCTGGCTGGTAAGGGAAACCGAGCATTTTGCCCACAGTATGATATTGCTTACACAGGCGCAAAATGTAAAATACAGAAGCTTTGTCAGGCCCGGCCGTCAGGTGCAATACACAGTTCAGGCCAAAAGCATCGAGGATTCGGTAAGCAGTTTTTTCGGCTTCGGCGAATCGGAAGGCGAACGAATTGTCGAGGGTAAATTCGGATTGAGGCATTTTAATCTGGCCGACCAGAATCCCCGAATGGCTGATGTGGATGCGGGAATAACCGAAAGTATGAAACAAAGATGTAAATTGTTGAAGAACTTCGAACCGAAAACAGAGAATTAGTATTATAATCAAGAAAAGATTCTGGAACAGTCACAATACCGGAGGTATGAAGTATGGCAATGAGTCGGGATGAGATTTTGCGGCAGGTCCAGACAGTGCTGGTTGATGCACTTGGCGTCGATACCGATGAGGTTACCGCAGATGCAACGTTGATGACAGACCTCGGGGCCGAGAGTATTGACTTTCTCGATATCGTGTTTCGGCTGGAGAAGACTTTCGGAATAAAAATAGCAAGAGAAGAGTTGTTTCCGGCGGAAAATCTTATTAGTAATTCCGAGCTGGTCAGCAACGGCAAACTCACTGCAAAGGGACTGGCAGAACTGAAAACCCGTATGCCGCATACCGACCTTGCCGCCTTCGAGGGCAATCCGGACATAAACAGGCTGGGCGATTTGTTCACCGTCAACGCGATAGTTAGATTCGTTGAAAACAAACTAAGCAAAAGCGGATAATTCACCTCCTGACAGCACCGTCACGCAAAAAGCCGGGGCAAAATGCGCTGGATATGGATAGATAAATTTATCGAATTCGAAAGCGGCAGCCGCGCCGTTGCCGTTAAAAACATCACCCTGGCCGAGGAATACCTGTACGACCGTTTTCCCGGATTTGCCGTGATGCCCGAAAGCCTCATGATTGAGGCAATGGCTCAGACCGCAGGCATACTTGTCGGCCAGGCAAAAGGATTTCAGGAAAAAGTTATACTCGCAAAGATAACCAGATGCACTTTTTTTGACTACGTAACCCCCGGCGATACCATACAATTGGAGGCAAAGATTGAAACCATCGCCCCCGAGGCCGCCGGCACCAGCGGCAGAATAACCCGCTGCAATAAATTAATTGCCGAAATAGATTTGATTTTCAGCCACATAGACAAAAATCTTGCCGGCAAACAGTTTCCCGAGGAAAACTTCGTATTCACCGAGACTTTCAAGTCACTTCTGCAAGGTATGGATTTAAGGCAAAACATCAAAAGCTGAAAACGAGCACCAGCCTTGAACTCAGATAACCGAACCCATAGTTCTATAAAAGGGGATTTTTTGCATTTTCGGTTTTTGACTTTAGGTAATACATTATATAAACTGCCGCATAAATGACCGATAAGCACACAACCCGCAAGGTGGTAATAACAGGCCTGGGAGCGATAAGCTGCTTAGGTAACACCAGAAGCCTAATGTGGGCCGGCCTTCAGGCAGGCCGTAGCGGCATAGCCCAAATCACCGCATTTGACCCCGCCGGCTTCAGTTGCAAACTCGCAGGCCAGGTCGGCCACTTCCAGATACAGGCCTTCCTGCCCAAAAGCCACCGAAAAGCCGTAAAACTCATGTCAAGAGACATCCAGCTGGCAATAGTAGCCGCTCACGAAGCATTTAGCGACAGCGGGATAATAACAAAAGGCATTGACGCAGAAAGTGTTAACATAGACCCTGTGCGGGCCGGAATCATTATCGGCGCTGGACTTATAAGCTGTGACCTGGTGGAACTTGCGCCCGCGGTGGCCGCCAGTATCACCGATGGCGAATTTGATATACGAAAATGGGGAAAAGAAGGCCTTGACCTGGTCACGCCTTTGTGGCTGCTGAAATATCTGCCCAATATGCCGGCCTGTCACATAGGTATAATCCACGATATCCAGGGCCCGAGTAACACCATCACCTGTGCCGAGGCGTCGGGTCATCTGGCGATTTCTGAAGCAGCCGAGCTCATCGCTCGCGGTGACAGTGACGTTGCGCTGGCCGGCGGTGCCGAGGCAAAGGTAAACCCAATAATTATGGCCCGACAATGCCTGCTGAAAAGGGTCGCAACCGCCAGCACCAATGACCCCGCTGCTGCCTGCAGGCCCTTCGACGCAGACGCCGGCGGTAGTGTTTTCGGCGAGGCTGCCGGTATGGTCGTACTGGAGGACTATCACAGAGCACAAAGCCGGGGTGTAAGAATCTACGCTGAAATAGCCGGTGTCGGCCACAGTAACAGTATCAATGCCGCTTACGAGCAGCTTGAACCCGATGGCAGAGGTATCCGCATAGCGATGGAAAAAGCACTGGCCGATGCCAGGATAGAACCAAAGGACCTGGACCTGATTATTCCGCACGGTACGGGGATACCTGCCGACGACCTGGCGGAGGCCAAAGCGATTGAGGCGGCTCTGGCGGGTGTGAAAGTGCCGGTTTGGCCGACCAAAAGCATGCTCAGTAACACCGGCGCCGCTGCCGGCATGCTGGATGTCATCGCTGCGGTCTGTGCAATGAAAGACAGCCTGGTCCCCGCAGCGAAAAATATCAACCGCAAAGCGCAGGGATGCAATCTGGATATAGTAACCGAGCCGCTGGCTAAAAAGATAAACTATGCCCTCTGCTGCAGCTATACGTACGGCGGACAAACCGCTGCGGTGGTTCTGAAGAACTGTGGTTAGCTCAATCAACAATGCTAACGTAAGTAAAACTTTATGACGGTGTATCGGGACAAATGCTCGACAGACTGACAAAAAGAAAGGTCCTCATAACGGGAATCGGTGTGGTCTGTCCCCTCGGCAACGATGTGGAGACTATGTGGTCGGCAATGCTGGCCTGCAAAAGCGGTATGGCCAAAACAACTATTTTCGACGCCTCCACGTTCCCCTCAACATTCAGCGCCGAGGTAAAAAATTATGATTTGACAAAGTGCACCAAAAATCCACACCTGCATAAGCATTGTAATCGCGGCAGTGCCTTCGCTGTCGGTGCGGCGGCACAGGCGTGCAGACAGGCGGGCATCGATATAGAAACCAGCCAGCCTCGGGACGGCATAGACCGCAGCAGTTTGGGCATTTACCTCGGGGCCGGGGAGGGTTCGGTCGATAATGATGCGTTCTTTAACGCCATTGCGCAGGCGTGGGACACGCAAGCCCAGAACATGGACTGGGCCCGCTGGGCGCAGGTGGCATTTACCCGGATGACCCCGATGGGCGAACTTGAACAGGAACCCAATATGCCCGCCGCCCATATCGCCATCCTTACCGGCGCCAGGGGCCCGACAAGAAGCTGTCTTACCGCCTGCGCCGCCAGCACCCAGGCAGTGGGTGAGGCAACCGTGCTTATACGCACAGGCCGGGCCCAGGTAATGATTGCAGGCGGCGCGCATTCGATGATTCACCCCCTGGGACTGACAGGATTCAACCGCCTTACCGCCCTTTCGACAAGAAACGAAAGTCCCCAAACGGCTTCCAGACCATTTTCCGCCACCAGAGACGGCTTTATACTCGGCGAAGGTGCAGCGATATTGATACTTGAATCCGCTGACTCGGCAAAGAAAAGGGGCGTAAAGGCCCTTGCCGAAGTCATCGGCTACGGCAGCAGTTCAGACGCCTTCCGGGTCACCGATATGCACGAAGAAGCCAGGGGAGCAATACAGGCCATGACCGCGGCACTGGACGACGCCGGTATCAGCTATAAAGATGTCGATTACATAAACACGCACGGCACAAGTACCGCCGAAAATGACCTGGTCGAGACAAAGGCCATCAAGGCCGTGTTCAAAGAACGGGCAAAACTGGTGCCCGCCAGCAGTGTCAAGAGCATGATGGGACATCTTATCGGCGCAACCGGCGCAGCAGAGCTTATAACCTGTGTCTTGGCTATACGGGACAACGTCGTTCCGCCGACAACCAATCTTAACGACCCCGACCCGGTCCTGGATTTGGATTATGTCCCCAACCAACCGAGAAAAATGCCGGTCAATGTTGTTATGAACGAGTCTTTTGGCTTTGGCGGACAGAATAATGTTGTTATAATCAAAAGATACGAAGAATAAACAAGTAGCCACAGAGAACACAGAGCTCACAAAGATACGAACTATGATTGATATCAAACAAATACGAGAACAACCCCAAAAGTACAAAAAGGCGGCCAAGGATAAACACTTCGATGTGAACATTGACTATTTGTTAACAGTCGATGCTCGAATCAGCGAAGCCAAAAAACAATTGCAGGATATAGCCACTGAGAAAAACCGTATTGGCAAAACAATTCCAAACCTCTCAGCAGCCGACAAAAAGGCCGCATTAGACCAATTGTCTGAATTGAAGAAGCAAGAGGCTAAGGTCAGTGGAAAAATGAACATCAATGATATACCTGATTTTGATAAGCTGATGCTGGAGGTTCCACAGCCGGCCGATGAAGACGTGCCCACAGGTAAAGACGATACGGAAAATGTCGAGATTCGAAAAGAAGGACAAATACGAAAGTTCGACTTCGAGCCCAAAGACCATATACAACTCGGATTGTCGCTGGATATTATAGACGTCGAACGCGGTGTGAAACTGGCGGGCACGAGAAATTATTTTCTCAAGGGAGACGGGGCACTGCTGCACCATGCAGTGCTGCAGTTTGCATTGGATTATATGGTCGGTAAAGGATTTGTACCGCTGTCGGTTCCGCTGCTTGCCAAAGACGAGGTAATGAGAGGTACCGGCTACTTCCCCGGTTCGGAAGAACAGACATACCAAATGGACAGAGATAATCTCAGTCTGGTCGGGACTGCTGAGGTGCCGTTGACAGCCTGCCATATGGGCGAAATTTTAAGCCCCGAGCAGCTTCCCTTAAAATACGTTGCGATGTCCAGTTGTTTCAGACGTGAGGCCGGCGCAGCAGGTAAAGACACATACGGTTTATTCCGGATTCATCAGTTCGACAAGGTCGAGCAGGTGGTTATATGCAAAAACAGCGCCGAGGAAAGCGGACAGTTTCATAAAAAAATCCTGGCCAACGCCGAAGCGGTTATGCAGGCCCTCGAACTGCCCTACCGCGTTGCGAACGTATGTACCGGCGATTTAGGCAGGGGCCAGGCCAAAAAGTTCGATATAGAAGCCTGGATGCCCTCGCGAAACAGCTACTGCGAAACACACAGTGCAAGCAAATTCTACGACTTTCAGGCAAGGAGATTGAACCTCAGGTACAAAGACAGCCTGACAAAAAAGAACCTCTTCTGTCATACATTGAACAATACCGTAATTGCAAGTCCCCGCATACTTATACCCATTCTCGAACTTTACCAGGATGCCGACGGCTCGATAACCATACCAAAGGTGCTCAGACCGTACATGCACGGCAAGGAAAGAATACAGCGGCCTTCGTAAGCAGCCTTGCGGGTTTGGCGGTACGGTTCATGCTTGCTGTCCCATAGCCGGGGTATCCGGCTCGATATGCACTGTAATATTAACCGGGCGCGGTATCTCGGCATGCATGGCATTTTCCAGATTCTCGGCTATCTGGTGGGCGGCTTCTATGTTCAACTCAGGGTCCACAAGTATATGCAGGTCAAGAAAAACCTCTCTGCCGAGGGTACGTGTCCGCAGCTTATGCCATCGGCGCACAGATGTATCGGCATTGACTATTTTTTTTATCTGTTCGATTGTATCGGTGTCAACAGCCGCTTCGGTTAACTCGTGCAGAAAATCTGCCACCACTCTCACAGACACCAGAACTATCATCAGCCCCACTGCAACAGCAGCCAGCTGGTCGCCGTAATTAAAGCCAAGCGGCAGCAGCGCGTAGCCTATCAGCACCGCAACCGAGCTGCCGGCGTCACTGCGATGATGCCATGCGTTGGCATAAAGTGCCGCACTGTGGTCTTTGACGGCGACACGTTTGGTGATTCTGTAGAGCCACTCCTTGGCAAATATCGAAATAGCCGCAATTACAAGCACCACCGGATGAAAGGCCGTAACACTGCCTTTTGTAATATCGTTGCCGGCGTAGTAAATCATCCCTGCGCCGACAAAAAGCAAAACCAAAGCTATCAGGCCCCCTGAAAAAGTTTCGGCTCGGCCGTGACCGTAATGGTGCTTCTCGTCCGGCAGCCTGGCACCGATGCGCACACCCACCAGAACAACCACATCTGTCGCTATATCCGAAAAAGAATGAATCCCGTCCGCAACAAGGGCAATCGAGCCGGCAAGAACACCAACGACAAACTTAAGGCAGGCAAGTAAAATATTTGTCACTATACTTATGTTCGTGACGTACTTTATTCTGTTGCCGGCTTCTGTGAACTTATCGTTCTGCATAACAGGTTCATCCTGCTGCTTTTTCCCGCAGGTTCATAACGGCATCGATATATTTTTCAGCAATTTGCCGGTCCTTTGCCTCAGCGATTACCCTGACCACCGGTTCGGTATTGCTGGCCCGCAGATGAAGCCAGCCCTGGTCAAAATCGAAGCGGCAGCCGTCTGAGGTATCCAATCTCGCTTCTGCAAACAATTGTTTTGCCGCCGCCAATATGCTGTGGGCCTGGGCCTTGTCGGCTGGAAACTTGTCTTTTTTCATATAATACGAACCGATGTCACCGGCCAATTGACTTATGCTTTTCCCCGTTTCCGTCATCAACTGCAAAACAAGCGCTATAGCAACCAGGCTGTCTCGCACACCACTTACCCGCAGGTCTATAACGCCGCCATTACCTTCCCCGCCGATAATACAGTCATTCTCCAGCATCGCCGCAGCAACATTCGCCTCTCCCACAGGTGTACGGATAACCTTATTGCCCGTCTTTTGCGCAACATCGTCTATCATCCTTGAAGTCGAAAGATTTGTTGCCGCCCTGCCGGTTCTTTTACTGAAAATGTATTTTGCAGCCAGTGCAAGCGTATATTCCTCCCCGATATAGGTACCATTTTCATCGACAACAGCCAGCCTGTCGGCATCCGGGTCCTGTGCAAAGCCGACCGCGGCATCTTTTTCTTTTACCAGCTCACACAGGCCGCCCAGGTTTTCAGCAACAGGCTCAGGGCCATGGGCAAACAACCCGTTTGGTTCCTGGTTTACGGCATAAACCTCACAGCCGAGCTTAGCCAGCAGTTTTCGCGTAACCGCCCCCCCCGCTCCGTTGACACTGTCAAGCACAACTGAAATTCTCTTTTCGGCGATTCTTTCGCGGTCAACAATCCTCAAAACCTTATCGACATGAACATCATCGGTATCGGCTTGAGATGTCACCTTGCCGCAGCCAACCGAATCGGCAAAGGTAAACTTTTTATCCAAAAAGCGCTGTTTTATCTGTTCCGCAACTTCTCCAGGCGGCGCCATACCGTTGCCCAGCAGTAATTTTATGCCGTTATACCGAATCGGATTATGAGAGGCGGTAATTATAACGCCGCCGGCGCACTTGCGATGCGTTACCATTACACTTACGCCGGGTGTGGTAACAACACCCAGTTGTATCACGTCGATTCCAACCGACATTAATCCTGCTGCCGCAGCCGCGCATAACATCGGGCCGCTCGGCCGCGAATCCATCCCTATACATACCGACAAGCCACCTGCCTCGCCGGTACAGGTATCCGCTACAAAGGTACCGAAGGCACTGCCGTAATCTGCGGCAATCGACGGCGTTAAGTTTTCGCCGACAATACCCCTGACTCCGCTTACGCTGATTATCAACTCTTCAGCCATAGCAAAAAACCAAAAATACCAGCTTGCCTTCGGCACAAAGCAATACAACCACTGTCTCTATAGTGCCTGGTCAGCATATTTCCTGCGCTATCGGGTCTAACTCAGGTCAGCTGACAAAGATAAATCTCATTTACGAAATCAAGCCGGCCAAGCTGCTCAATCGTTTGCGAATCCGGCGGCTTGTCCAGGCTCACCGCAAGGACAGCCTGCTTTTCCGCCAGCTTTTGGCCGACTCCCATTGTGCAGATATTAATACTATGCTGGCCGCATATAGTGCCCACCGCACCGATAACACCAGGCTTGTCGTCGTTAAAGATAACCAGAACCGCACCACGCGGCGTAACTTCCACATCGAACCCGTCAATCTCGATGATCCTCAACTGCGTACCGCCGAAAACCGACCCTGTTGCGGTGCGCGTAACTTTGTCGGTGACTACCTCCGCACTGAAACTTGCAGAAACATCCTTCGGTGTGGCGTTCCTGGTTTCATCGATACTTATGCCGCGCTCCCTCGCAAGAACAGGCGCATTGACCATATTCAAAGGCATGTCAAAATGCTTCTGCAGCAAACCTATCGCAAAATTGTTGCTCACCAGCTCCACCGGCATTTCGGCGATAGAACCGCGATACTGCAGACGAACATTTCGGATTCGCCCGGGCGCTATGGCACTGAGAAGTTTGCCGATTCTGCAGGCAAGGTCCGCGTACCGCCTGACAATCGGCGGCATAGCTGTCGTGATTGAAGGGGCGTTCAGAGCGTTCTTCACGCCGCCGCCGGTAATCGCATCAACAAGTATCTGCGCAGCTTCAACGGCAACTTCGACCTGTGCCTCTTCGGTACTTGCACCCAGATGAGGTGTTACAAGACAGTTCTCGAACCGGGCAAAACGACAGTCCTGAGGCGGTTCGACATTATAAACATCAAGAGCACAGCCGGCAATTCGCTTTTGTTCAAGAGCCTCATAAAGTGCATCATCGTTGATAATTCCGCCCCTTGCACAATTAACCAGTCGTACAGACGGTTTCATCATTTTTATCTGCTCGGCGCCAATCATGTTTACGGTCTGCTCGTTCCTGGGGACATGCAGACTGATATAATCTGCCTGCCTGAAAATCTGTTCCACTTTCTCGGTCAGCTCCACTCCGAACTTTTCGGCATCACGCGGCGAAGCAAACGGGTCGTAGCCGAGGATTTTCATATTGAAACCTTTTGCCATATTCGCCACGGCCATGCCGATTCTGCCCAGCCCTATGATGCCCAGCACCTTGCCGTTAAGCTGATTGCCCATATATTTTTTTCTGTCCCACGCCCCTCCCTTAAGACTGTTGCACGCCGGCACAACATTTCTGCTCATCGAAAGTATCAACGCCATCGTATGCTCAGCGGCGCTGACGGTATTGCCGCCGGGGGTGTTCATAACAATAATACCCTTCCTCGTGGCCTCCTGCACATCAATGTTGTCCACCCCCACACCCGCTCTGGCAATGCCTTTCAGTTTTCCCGGATTTGCCAGTACTTTGGCGGTCACCTTCGTACCGCTTCGGATAATAAGACCGTCATACCGGCCGATTATTTCAGCCAGTTCCTGCTCACTTATACCCGTTTTAACAACCGCCTGCACCCCATCCCTCGAATTGATAAGGTCGATACCCTCTTGTGCAAGCTTATCTGTGATTAGAACCTCAAACATCATAATCTCCCAAAACTTTTACTTCTCCCAGTTCTGCCACTGTGCGCCGGTCCTGTCATCGGCGAACCTGAACTTTTCTTTCGGGCAATTGTAAAGAAACCTGACCGTACCATAAGCGCTTGCGCCGGCAAGACGGTTAACACCGGCCTGCCGCCCCCCGGAAACCATATCAAAACCTGCTGCTATGACTTTACCTTCCGGAAAATCGGGCCAGAGATTCGCGCCGCTGGCCGTATCGAACAACATCGCCCGCGTCTGCAGAAAACCTCTGTAATAGCCCTCTTCCGGCAACTCACTCAGCTCAAAACCATCCACTTCCGCCAGAAGAACAATGTCCGCTGCCATTGCCTTGCCGACCTGAACAGGCGAAAGCAGGGAAAAATTGCTCTCCCCGGAACGAAATGCAGCCAACTGATTGTAAGTGACAAGCCGTTCGGGCTTGATTTTAATCTTGCTTGTCAGATACAAATTCAACGCCTCCGTCAGATAATAACGCAGATTAACCTCCGCATCCAGCCATAAGGGCTGATTAACAAGCACAAGAACTTTTTCATTCCTGCGACTGGCAAGGTCGTACTCAGCAGTGATCTTGCGCTCGTGCGAACCGGGCGTACCCATCACGCCTACTATGCCTAAAAGCCCGCATCCGCTCTGCCAGACAAGAGCCGCTAACACGCAAAAGCCAATTACCTTCTTCATTCCTTATCCTTTCGCCGCCAGGGCCCGGGACAACGTTACCGCCCAGCCTGCCAGCACCACAACTATCACTGCCAAAATTATATACCTTACGCCAACCTCAGCAAAAAAACGGCCTATAAAACGAAAATATATGCCAAAAACAGCAATAATAAAAGCGAAAAATGCCCCAACAACCAACACGCTGCAGAACAGCCATGCCGCAGGCTGAATATAAAGCGATTTTATGATTTTACCGCCGGCAAAGGCAACAGCCGACGTTGTCATTCCGCAGGCAGGACACGGCAGGTTGTATCTCTGCTTGAAGCCGCAGGGGTCAAGCCACCGCCCAAGGTCGATAGCGCCCCTGCCGGCTAAATACAGAACCGCAAACCCAGCCAGTACCGTCAGCAGAATAATCCCAGCGGCTAACCGCTGGCGAAACGACGCCCGCTGCATTTGCGATTTGTCAGGTTTATTTATCTGTTGGCCTGTTTGCATAACAGTGTTACAATAGGATAATACGGTAAGTGTGTCAAGCTGGTAACAGGAGATGTCCAATGACATTAGAACATTCAGATTTACGTAAGATGCTGGAAACCGCTGTGGTGGCATCCCGCCTGGCAGGCCAGACGGCGATGGAAGAACTGGGCTTTCTGAAAGTCTCCAAGAAAAACGACAACGAGCTCGTAACCCAGGCCGACATCAAATGCCAGCAGATAATTATCGACAGAATCAAAGAAACCTACCCCGACCACGGGTTCATCGCCGAGGAAGGAGAAAAAGGTCGCTTGTTCAAGCAGCCGCCACGCGGCTCCGGCCGGCTATGGTGGGTGATAGACCCGATTGACGGAACGAACAACTTTGCCCACGGTATGCTGCTATTTGCCGTCAGTACAGCCGTAATGTATGAAGGCCAACCGATTGTCGGAGTTATATTTGAGCCGGCAACCGAATCCATGTTCACCGCTGTCGCAGGCGGCCACGCTGAACTCAACGGCAGACGAATAACTGCAGGCAATGAACCTCTAAACACGCTCTCTGGCCTTGCCGTGGACAGCCATTTTGATGACGGTGTACCACAATGGGTATGTGAACTGATGCAGCGGACAAAATATCGCAATCTCGGCAGTGCCGCATTGCAGTTTGCCTACGTCGCCAAGGGCGGCCTGGCCGGCAGTATCACCTCCTGCGCCAAGCTCTGGGACGTGGCTGCAGCGGCTGTAATAGCCCAGGCCGCGCAAGCGGTCGTAACCGACTGGACCGGCGGCAAGCTGTTCCCGGCTGATTTGGACGGTTACGAGGGTCAGGAACTGAAGGTAATTATCGCCAATAAAAAGGTCCATCCCGAACTGCAGGCCCTCTTGGCCCGATAATGTCACTGCCTCGCCGCCTGTTCAACACTCCATTTTTTTCTGGCGTTCAGAACGCATTTCTGCTACAATAATACACAGCAGGTTTTAACCCATTACCGGTGGTGACATAGGAGGAAGGGTTTATTTCCAGTGCTAAGAACAAGCCAAATCAGCCGACGGCTGCATAATAGTACGGTTATTATAGTATGTACGGCTGTCTTGTGTACGGCTATGGCAATAACCGGCTCTCAGGCCCTTTACGGTTCAGACCCACCTGCGTGCAACCCGCCCTGCTACCCGCGCACCGCGTTATACTTCGACGGAATGGGCGACCGTGTTGAAATACCGGACGACGATTCTTTAACACCATACAACAAAATATCAATTTCATTCTGGATTTATAACAGCGGTGGGCAAGATGCAGGGATATATAAATGGGCAAGATGTCCTGAGCAATACTATTCTCCAGGAAATTCAAGAGCATATTTCATGTGTATACAAAACTCCACTGCTAAGGTGCGTTTAGGAATATACTCTTCAACAAATACTTATGACATAATTAAAAGTAATAACGCAGTTTCATTCAACGAATGGCACCATATAGCAGGGACGTTTGACCAAGGCAATGCGGTAATATACATTGATGGACAATTAGATAACTCTGAGCTGTTATCTGTATCTTATATAATGAACGATGTGCACCCTTTTTTTATCGGGGGCCATTGGGATTACTGTACGACACCCGTATTCTCTAGCCGGCTCAATGGTGTAATTGACGAAGTTCGGGTCTTCAAAAGGGCTTTGTCCGCGGATGAAATACAGCAGCTTTACTGTTGCGGCTGTGTTGATGAAACCGGCCTGGTTGGTTACTGGAACTTCGACGAGGGCACAGGACAGGTGGCCTATGACCTGTCAACCTACGGCAACCACGGATATCTTGGCTCAAATCCCAACGGCAGTGACACCGCCGACCCGCTTTGGTTAGAATCCGACGCCCCTAAAAACTGGTTTTATGTCGACCACGATGGGCCTGGCGACCCATCACCGGGTATTCCCGGGGCATCTGTCGGTGAACCCGACTTCAGCGACCCTTGTGAAAACGGAAGCTGCGACCACCCGTTCGACAGTATTCAAAAGGCCGTCAATGCAGCTATTAATAATATTGAAGGCTGTCACCCTACTATTGTAGTTCTTGACGGTGTCTATACAGGTGTCGGAAACTGCGACATCGACCCAAACGGACTGGAAGTAACCATAATGTCGGAAAACGGCCCACGTGACTGCGTCATAGATTGCCAGTACAGCGCCAGGGCCTTTATCTTCCAAACCGGCGAAGATGGCAATACCATCATCGACGGCTTTACGATAATAAACGGCTATTCAACCGAACGCGGCGGCGCCATATACTGTTACGACAGCAGCCCTGTAATAAGAAACTGCAGCATTACCTACTGTTATGCCGGAAACTACGGGGGGGCCATAGGCTGCTACCTCGCCAGTCCGGTAATAGATAATTGTATAATAAAAAACAACTACGGCCATTGGTCAACCGGAGCCATAGACCTTGATAATAACAGCAATGCACTGGTCAGTGACTGTATCATAAGCGACAACCTCTGCCGGGGCACTGGGGGCGGCATCTGCAGTGTGGGAAGTTTGCCGATAATTAAAAATTGCCTTATAACCGGTAATAAAGGCTCATACAGCGGCGGCGCAACCTCAATATTCGGCGGCAATTTGACCTTTATAAACTGTACCATTGCAGATAACTATGCCGATAATATATACGGTGCAGGCGGCATACACTGCTGGGACGCAGATGTTACCGTAACAAATAGTATCCTTTGGGACAACAGGGGCGTTGACGACAGTCAAATAAAACGTTACTTTGGTAACGAAACTATTACGGTCACCTATAGTGACGTCCAGGTACTCGACAGTAACGGCCTGATTGCCGATTCCAACTGGCCGGGGACGGGCAATATGAACGCCGACCCGCTGTTTGCCGCACCGTACCTGGACGACTATCATCTCAAATCCTCAGCCGGGCGGTGGACATACACCCTCGAAACCAACGGAGACTTTAATAATGACGGCATCGTGGACGAGCTTGATCTGGTGATATTCGCGCATTACTGGCTCCAAAGCAACCCCGCCGACCTTAACGGTGACATAGCTGTTAATTTCCTCGATTATGCATTATTTACCGCCGAATGGCTCAACGAAGGCCTTGACATCGATGCCGACTTCAACGGCGACGGGATTGTCAATCGGCTGGACCTGGATATATTTACCCGGTACTGGCTGCAGGCCAGCCTGGCTGAAGCGGCAATTGCCGACCTTAACGGCGACAAAATGGTTGATTTTATCGATTACGCGATGTTTTCAGCCAACTGGCGAGGCCCGGGAAATAATGTCGGCGGCTATACCTACATCGACACCGAAGTCAGCCCCTGCATAGATGCCGGCGACCCCAACAGCCCTTATCTGCTCGAACCCCAACCCAACGGCGGCAGAATAAATATGGGAACCTACGGCAATACCACTGCCGCAAGCAAATCAACGAACTAATTTACGATTGTCGATTTCCGATTATTTGTTTTTCTTAGCTGTGATCTGAGATTTCCCATATAACATTGTATACCTCAGCCCAGCTACGCCGCTGAGCCTCTTTTCCAATAGAATATCAAATTGATCTCAAAAATTCAAAGTTTCCAGCTTCATTTTGAGACTATTTCAGTCACAATAATAGCAAAAACACGAATTTGACCACTGATTATCGTTTCTTTGACATACCTCAACCAGTGTCCCCATCTGAAATCCAAGTTTTTCAGCAATTCTTGGCATTAACCGTACCCAATGCCCGCAGGTTTCAACTGATGGATACGTTCAAGGATTTCCTGAAACAATCTTTTTGAAACCAGCACCTCTGCCATCTGAAAGGTTACATATCGAGCATGCTTGACAACTTTGGCTCCGATCTTAATCAATTTTACCCTGAGAGTTCGCAGTGACCATTCCTTTACTGTCTTTGGTAAAGCCAAACGTCTCAGGAAATTTCTCTGGAAATGGTTGTACAAAGATGGGGTTTTGTGTTTAACATTTCAGAGTTATGAGTTAATATTGATTGACCAAGCAACGGAAAATTCGTACACTGGCAGAAACAGTCTGTTCTGAGCCAGAGGCATGGGGGGACAAGCTTTCCCGTTTTATACAGACTGTATGAGCATTGTTGGGCTTGAAAGGAGAAAATTATACCCATTGGATTAGCAATTTTATTCAGCGCTGGATTGTTTATCCTTTGTAGGATAATTGAAGTTGTGGCGGAATTACCCTACGTGGTCACCGTGACAATGGTTATTTTGACAGCAATTTGGGCGGGGTTTGATGCGCATAAGATTGAGTTGAAGAAATACAAAACACCGGGTATTGAATATGGTGCATACGGGGCACTTGCTATCGTTCTTGGACTTTGGATTATAGGATTTCCTTGGTATCTATCGATGAGAGGGAAAATAAAACGAGGTGAGGCTCAGTTAAGGGATAAATATAAAGGCGAAGTAAAACCGGTGCCGGTTGCGGAGGAAACCGACTATGGGAACATACTATCCCAAGTTGAAAAATTAGCAGAGATGAAGAGCAAAGGTATTCTAACAGAAGAAGAATTTCAATTACAAAAGTCGAGATTGCTTTCTTCTTAATCTATAGCGCCTTCTGGAAAGGAATGGAAGATGGATTCGGGAACGGGAGAAGCAATAGGTTTTTTACTCTACCTT
>DATKWV010000013.1:0-34787 GCA_035529405.1 Sedimentisphaerales bacterium
AGCATATTGTGCGGATTTGTCAAAGGGCTTTGTTGAGGGTAGTCGCCGGACCGGCGACAGCTAAACCACGCCCAATAAATCGGGGGTCTAAGATATAGAACCGCAAGCGGGGTGGAACAGGGTCGTGTGGCGGGGGTAAAACTGCCGATTTTGCGAAAAAAGCGGGTTTTTTGGGCAGGGGGGGGAAATAAGGTTGACCGGCAGGGTAGGAATCGGCTATATTGGCCGGGTTCTAAAAAGATTCGAAGCGCAGCAGGCGCTTGGGTTGTTGAATTACGCCCTGTCGCACGGGGTAGGCTTGGAATTGATTAGTGATTATTGATTATTGGCGGTCGGTTGTCGGTGACGGATGAGACGTTCAAAATAATCAATAAAAAGTAATCAGTAATCGATTGTTTTGGGGTCAACAGTTGCACGGCATGGTTGACTCAAGCCCCCGACAGGTGGCTTTGTGTTCTGCGAACAGTACCGCAAAACGCAGGCCCGTGGCCCAGTCAGGCCGATGCAAGACGGTCTCCGTGACATACGAGCTGCCGACGATTGGCAATCAACAGCGTGTTTATGGCATTAGGTTGTTAAATGTGCTACCCGATGGTGTAATTGGTAACACATGGCTTTTTGGTGGCCACATTCCAGGTTCGAGTCCTGGTCGGGTAGATTTGTTATTTTAGTGGTAAGGGACAAGATGGCAGAACGTGTTGCGATAATATTAGCGGCGGGCGTAAGCAGCAGGATGAATACGCAGCAGCCGAAAGTTCTTCACGAGGTGTGCGGTCGTTCGATGCTTGCTTATGTTCTTGACGCATGCAGGGCGGCGGAAGTCGGGAAAATATACGTGGTAGCAGGGTACGGAGCCGAGCAGGTTAAATCGCAGTTTGACGGCGGCGATATAGTGTGGGTACATCAGGACCAACAAAGAGGCACCGGGCATGCGGTTTTGTGCTGTAAGGATTATCTTAAGGATTTTAACGGTCAGACGCTTGTCCTTTGCGGGGACGGGCCCCTGATAAGGGCCCAGACGCTGAGGATTCTTGCGGCTAAGCATGACAGTGAAGCGGCGGCCACGACGCTGGCGACGGCGATTCTCGAAGAGCCGGGTGGGTACGGGCGCATAATCAGGGACAGTTACGGCAATATACAGGGTATTGTCGAGGACCATGAGTGCACCGAGGTGCAGAAGAAAATCAGGGAAGTGAATCCCAGCTATTATCTGTTCGACAATCAGGTTCTTTTTGAGGCACTGTCGAAGATTACGTGTGAAAATGCCAAGAACGAGTATTACCTGACGGATGCACTGTCAATTATTCTTTCCAGCGGTCGTAAAGTAGTGGCGGTTACGGCTGTTCGGCCCGAAGAGGCCATGAGTATCAACAGCAGGGCCGACCTCAGCAGGGTCGGGAAAATTATGCAGCAGCGGATTCAGGAAAAGCTCATGGCCAACGGCGTGACAATAGTGGACCCGGACAATACGTGGATAGAGGCAGGGGCACAAATCGGCCAGGATACGCAAATTGAGCCTTTTACGTATGTTCAGGGCGAGGTCAAAATAGGGATGAGGTGCAACGTAGGGCCTTTTGCTTATCTTAAGCGCGGCACGATACTGCCGGATGACAGCCAGGCAGGGGCCGACATAACCAATTGCGGGCAAGGGAATCCGTAAATCCAGGGAAAGGACAAGAGCAATGTTTCTCAGCGACAATCTGAAGATTTTCACCGGCAGCAGCAATGTACCGCTGGCCAGCGCGGTGTGCAATTATCTGGAAATTCCGCTGGGCGGGGCCAAAATCGGCAGATTTCCCGATGGGGAGAAGTTTATCAAACTCGAGGACGATGTTCGCGGCAGAGACTGCTTTGTAATACAGTCCACGTGCCAGCCTGTGGATGAGCATTTGGTAGAGCTTCTGATTTGTCTGGATTGCCTTCGGAGGGCAAGCGCAAAGCGCATAACGGCAGTGGTGCCGTATTTCGGATATGCGCGTCAGGACAGGAAGGACGAAGGTCGGGTTCCGATTACGGCCAAGCTGGTGGCAAATGTCCTTACTACCGCAGGGGCCAACCGGGTAATTGCAATAGACCTGCACGCCCAGCAGCTTCAGGGCTTTTTCGATATACCGGTGGACCACCTTACCGCCGAGCTTGTGCTCAGCAAGTACTTCAGGGGCAAAAAGATAGATAATCTGACGGTTGTTTCGCCTGATGTGGGTAATCTGAAGATAGCAGCCAGGTATGCCTCGCATCTGGGCGGGGAACTTGCGATTGTCCATAAGAGAAGGTTAAGCGGCAGCGAGGTCAAGGCAGATGAAATCATCGGGCAGGTCGAGGGAAGAAATATTCTGATGTGCGACGACATCATTGCCACGGCAGGCACGGTTTGCAGTGCGGCATCGCTGCTGAAACAAAGAGGAGCAAAGGCCATATATGTCGGCAGTACACACGGTGTTTTTGCCGCAGAAGCGCTGGACAGACTGCGACAGGCGCCGATTGACGAAGTGGTTGTTACCGATACCATACCGTTGAGCCGGCAGGCCGCCAAACTCGGTAATATACAGGTGCTCAGCATTGCGCCGATGCTGGGCGAGGCCATAAAGCGGATTCACAGAAACGAATCGGTCAGCAGCCTGTTCAACAATCTTTAGATTCGGCGACAAGGTGATTTGTATTAAAGGGTACAGTAATTATGGAAAAGGCGTTGGTTTTACAGGCCCAGAGTCGTGAACAAACAGGAACTCATTCGACTGCAAAGCTGCGAAGGCAGGGGCGGATACCGGCTATAGTGTATGGTCATAAGAAGGAGCCGGCGGCCGTATCACTGGATGCGCATGATTTTACAGATGCTCTGCAGCACGGCCGGCGAGTTATTGATGTAAAGTGCGGCTCAAGCAAGGAAACAGTCATGGTCAAGGACCTTCAGTATGATTACCTCGGCAAGCACGTCATTCATGCGGACCTGATGCGAGTGGATGTAAGCGAGATTGTCACTGTGGCGGTTGCTGTTCAGTTCAAGGGCGAACCCAAAGGGGCCGCTGACGGCGGAGTAGTGGTGGTGCATGTGGACAGCCTTGAAGTGCGGTGCAAGGTCAGTGATATTCCGGAGGTTTTTGTGGTATCGGTAAAGGAAATGCAGGTTGGCGATTCCATTCACGCCGGTGATATTGCAATTCCGGAGGGCGTGACCCTTGTGGATGAGCCTGAAACGTTAATAGCTGCCTGTAGCCTGGTAACGGCCGCCAAGACCCCCGAAGAGATTGAGAAAGAGATACCGGCTGCGCCTGAAGTGATTGGCGAAGCTGAAAGAGAAAAGAAGAAGGGCGAGGAAGGCCAGCAAGAAGAAAGTAAATAGCGAAAGTGCGGCTTTCGGCGGGTGTATGCCTGTTGAGGCCGGGGCATTATTTTTGTGTTTTTTTGAGAAAGAGTTGTCGGCAGCGTTGGTATGACGGGTGTTAAGATGATTGTCGGCCTGGGGAATCCGGGTCGAGAGTATGTTGATACACGACACAACGCCGGCTTTAAGGTCATAGACGAGCTTTCGGGAAAGCTGGGCATCAGGGTAAGCAGGAAGAAATTTGGCGGTGTTCTGGGGCACGGCGTGTGCGGCGACGAAAATGTAATTTTATTAAAACCGTGGCGATTCATGAACTGCAGCGGTGAGGTGGTTTGTGCGGTTGCGGGTTTTTACAGGACAGCGGGCAGCGAGCTTCTTGTTGTCAGTGACGATATGGCGATGGATGTCGGCAGAATCCGGCTTCGGTCGAAGGGTTCGGCAGGCGGGCATAACGGCCTGGCGGACATAATAGACAAGCTCGGCACCGAGGATTTTGCCCGTTTGCGAGTGGGCATAGGCAGCAAAGGGCAGGATATGGCAGTGGATTATGTGCTGGATAAGCCGGCTGATGAACAGAAACGCCTGCTGAACGAGGCCGTCACAAGGGCGGCAGAATGTGTGTTATGCTGGGTACAGCGCGGCGTGGAGGCGGCCATGAATGAGTTTAACACCGGCACCGGTCAGTGACAGGCGTTTGCGGCCCGGTATAAACAGTCGGTGCGGATATTATGCAAAAACAGGCCGGTGAGAAATTGAGAAAGTTGTTCGGCAGGGGCATAAGCGAAAAGTAACAAGGTTTAAGAATAGTGAGGTGTTTGATGGTTCGAGATTCGTCGAAGGCGGATTTGAAAACGGTCAATGTCAGGTTATATGAGGGTCTGTTTCTGGTGGACCCGGTACAGGCGGCAGCCGACTGGGATTCGGTTATGGCCGCGGTAAGGGGCCTGCTGGAAAAGGCCAAAGCAGAGATTGTGTCCATCGGGAAATGGGACGACCGCAAACTGGCGTACAAGATAAGAAAGGAAACCAGAGGTGCTTATATAATATGCTACTTCAGGGTCAACAGCACCAGTATTCAACAGATGGAACGAAATATTCAGCTTTCGGCGACGATCTGGCGTGCCTTGATTCTGAATGCCGAGCGAATGAGTCCGAAGGATATTGAACGAGAAACTCCGGCGATGGCTGCCGAAAGGATGCAGCAGCGGCCGGCCGAAGAAGCTGCTGACAGGGCCGCAGAGCCGAAAGAGCAGGCGGCTAAACCCGAACCGGCTGATTCAATTGAATCGGTTGTCGAGGACACAGCAACGGAATGAAAAAGACCGGTTCGACCGGCAGTGCCGGGAAAAGGTTTATTAGAGATGATTGGACACATTCAGGGCAATTAAGGGATTGAGCGATGGCAAATTTTAACAAGATTTTTCTTATGGGCAATCTGACCCGTGACCCGCAGTTGTCTTATTTGCCCAGCCAGACGGCGGTGGTGGATTTTGGTCTGGCGGTGAACCGGCGGTGGACGGGCAAGGACGGTGAAAAGAAAGAAAGTACCTGTTTTGTGGACTGCAGGGCCTTCAGTCAGCAGGCAGAGAACATAAACAAGTACTTAAGCAAGGGCAAGCCCATATTCATAGAGGGCAGGCTGGATTTCGACACCTGGACATCTCAGGACGGCAGCAAGCGCAGCAAGCACAGGGTGACGGTGGAAAGATTTCAGTTCATCGGGCAGGCATCGGCGGATGAAAAGGCAAGGTCTGCGCCGCAGCAGGGCGGTGCCGGCCAGGGACCGCAGGCAGGGGCGCAGGCAGATGATTTCGGCGGGGATGACATACCGTTTTAATCGTATTTAAGTTTTGTTTTTTTGTATTGATTTTGAGGTAAACCAGTATGGTATTAGGCAAGAAGAGGGACAATGCAGAAGGATGGCGTTCAAGTGAACCAGACCGGGATTTCAGCGCGCGCACGGGCGGCAGGAAATATACGGACAGGGCCGGTCCGGGGCGCGGGACCGAGGGTTCGCAGTCGCGACAGACGGTGGCCGGGGCCGGCCAGATAAGCGGCCGGACGCTGTGTCGTTTTTGCAGGCGAGGTATTTCTTACGTTGATTACAAGGACGTAGAGACGCTGCAGAAACTTCTTACCAATCGCGGCAAGATATATTCGCGGAAGCGCAGCGGCAATTGCGCCGCCTGCCAGAGGAAGGTCAAGAAGGCAATTAAGCGGGCCAGGTACATGGCGCTGCTTCCGTTTACGAGGTAGAGCGGACCGGCCGGTATTTTACGTGCAGGCAGGTCGTGTACGCGGTCAACCAGGTGAAAATCAAAGGGTTTAAAAATGGCAGACAAGATAAAGGTTTTACTTTTGGCGGATATTGAGAACAACCTGTACGGGCCCAAGGGCGGCGGCAAAGGCCGGATGCTCGGCTGGTACGGGGACGTGCTGGAGGTTTCCAGCGGGTACGCGAGGAACTATCTTTTGCCGCAGGGTCTTGCGGTAATTCCGACGCAGGCGAACGTAGGCGCCATAGCCGAAGAGAAGGCCAGGCGTTCCGAGCAGCGGATACAGGAAAGGCAACACCTGGAACGTGCGGTGTCGGCGGTCAACGGGGCCGAGGCGGTATTGGCAGCAAAGGCCAACGAGCAGGGTCATTTGTTCGGTTCCATAAGCGCCGGTCAGATAGCAGGCAACCTTCGCCAGCAGGGATTCGAGGTGGCTGATGATGTTGTTGAGCTTGCCGAGCATATAAAAGAGGTTGGTACAACGCAGGTAACGCTGAGATTTGCGGAGGATTTAACAGCTACGGTCAACGTAGTTGTGGTAGCAGATCAGGATGGTGCAAGTGAGTCAGGCGACTGAGAAAAATAACAGTAAGGCACTAGGCCGTGGTCAACTGGAGACGGTCAAGGCAGTTGCCAGGTCAACGGTGCGTTCGATGCCCCAATCTCCGGCTGCTGAGGCAGCGGTGTTAGGCTCGATGATAATCGACCCGGAGTGCATCGGTGAGGTCATTGAGACACTGGTCAACAGTGAAGCGTTTTACTGGCCGGGGCATCAGATGATATTCGAGGCCTTGATAAGGCTTTATGAGAATGTTCCGAAGCGTCAGCTTCTCGGCGCCGGCGGGGGGCAGGAAGGCGGCGAGGGCCTGGACGCGGTACTGCTTAGAGACGAGCTTGAGAAGCGCAAGCAGCTACAGGAAGTGGGGGGAGTAGAGTATCTTGGCAAGATTATGGATTCGGTGCCATCATCGGCGAACGTTATGTATTATGCCGGGATAATCAAAGAGAAAATGCTAATGCGACTGTTGGTGCAGGCAGCCAGTGAGATTCTGGACGGGGCATACGATGAGACCGGGGAGCCGGGGGAAAAGCTGGACGATGCAGAAAGGAAGATATTCGCTGTTACCAACAGGAAGATAGGAGGTACCGCATCAGAGCTGAAGGATTTGGTCAGCCGGGCTTATGAGTTGATTCAGAATCGTGAGGGTAAACACCTAACGGGTATAGCGACGGGTTTTTATGAGCTGGATGAGCTTACCTGCGGTCTTCAAAACGGCGAGATGATAATCATAGCCGGCCGGCCCAGTATGGGTAAGACAAGCCTTGCGTTAAATATGGCAGAGCATATGGCGGTCAACGACAAGACCGCGGTAGCAATATTCTCACTGGAGATGGGCAGGCAGCAGCTTGCTGAGAGGTTTCTTTACAGCATGGGGCAGGTGGAGTCGCAGCGCGGCAGAAAGGGGATGCTCAAAACAGAGGACTACGAGCAGTTAGTCAAGGCCTGCGGCTGGCTTTCGGAAGCACCGATTTATATAGATGACACATCGGGTTTGACGCCCCTGGAAGTGCGTGCCAAAGCCCGCAGGCTCAAGAGCCGGCACGATATACGCTGCATGATAGTGGATTATCTTCAATTGATGAGTTCCGGGCGGCGACGAGTGGAGTCCCGCCAGCAGGAAATAACGGAGATTTCGAGGTACCTCAAGGGCTTAGCCAGGGAGCTTGACATTCCGGTAGTGGTGTTGAGCCAGTTGAATCGCTCTCCCGAAGGCAGGGAGGGCCACAGGCCGAAAATGAGCGACCTGCGTGAAAGCGGCAGTATCGAGCAGGATGCCGATGTTGTGATGCTGCTTCACCGGGAGGACTATTATCACCGGGGCGAAGAAGGTTACAACGAAGACAATAACGCCGAGGTGATAATAGCAAAACAGCGCAACGGGCCCACCGGCAGTGTAAAGCTGATATTCAGGGAGAAATTTACGCGATTCGAGAATACCTCCTTTGCCCAGGAGCCGTTTTAGGTTGGTAATTTTTCGCGGTATTCACGGACCGGTATCGCGCAAGGACGAATTGTCGATGACTGAAAACAGCAGCAAACTCGGCAGGCACGAGTGGATTTTGTGTATATTGGGGCTTGTGATATTTTTGGCCGATGCGGCGTTTGCACAGCAGGATATGGAGATTGGCCAGTTGGTTGTAACGGGCAATCGGATTCTGAGTACAAGCACCCTGCTGAACAAGGTGCGCAGCCGGGCGGGGCAGTTTTTCGATGCGGCAACGGCGGCTGAAGATGCCAGGCGGGTCGCACAGGTGCAGGGGGTAGAGTACTGTTACTATAATACGCAGGTCATTGACGGCAAGATACGGCTGACGTTTGTAGTGCTGGAGCGCAGCGTGGCGGGGCAGATAAACTTTTCAGGCAATAAAAGTTTGCAGGACACAACGCTCGAGAAGAAACTCGCCATAAAAAGAGGCGATTATGTTGATGCTATTGCCGCAAAGGCCGATGTCGAGACGCTTACTGAGTACTATCAAAAAAAAGGATTTGCTTTTGCGAAGGTCAGGGCGGACTTCGAGAAAATCGAACAGGGACAGGTGAATTTTACGATTGACGAAGGACCGAGAGTGAGAATTGCGGCGGTTAAATACGAAGGAAACAAGGCGGTAAAGTCGCAGTACCTTGCAAAGGCCGTCAAGACAGGCACAAGCAAATGGCTGATACTGGCCAACTACTATGATGAAAAGAAGGTTGCAGGCGATGTGAGCAAATTGCAGGATATTTACCAGAGGAAGGGGTATCTTGATGCAGCGGTAGAGGCAAGACCGCTGTTCAGCGACAGAAAAGACAAGGTAGATATTACTTTCGTAATCGACGAGGGACACTTATACACGATTGAAAGGATAGAGCTTGTCGGCTCCGAGTATTTTACAAACGAACAGCTGCTTGGCCAGCTGCAGTCGAAGGCAGGGCAGGTCTATAAAAACAGACAGGCACAGGCCGATGCACGGCGGCTTGCGAAAATGTACCTTGAAAACGGCTTTATCGACGCAAAGGTCAGCCACAGCCGACTTTTTGTATCCGAAGGCAGCGTGGATGCCAGATTCGAGATAAGCGAGGGGCAGCGTTTCCGGATTGGGCGGGTCAATATAAGCGGCAACACACAGACGCAGGACAAGGTGATTCGGCGGATACTCGACGAGCACGATTTTACGCCCGGGCAATGGTACAATGCCGACACAGCCCGGGGCGACGGGCGGGGTTTTCTGGAAAAGAAGATACAAAGACAACTGCTCGCTGAGGCATCGAGTATAACAGCCGGCGGTACAGCCACGGGGCATCGGGACGCAGAGGTAACCGTGGTGGAGGGACAGACCGGAGCGGTTATAGTGGGCGCCGGCGTTGCCAGCGACAGCGGGCTTGTAGGCCAGCTTGTTTTCCGGCAGAGCAATTTCGATATAAGCGACAAGCCGGAAAGTTTTGAGGAATTCATCACCGGGCAGGCATTCAAAGGGGCGGGGCAGGAATTGGATATATCACTTATGCCCGGAACGGAGGTCAGTAGCTATTCGATTAATTTTACAGACCCCTACTGGCGCGACCAGCCGATATCGCTGAACGTTACGGGGTTAAGCTACGAGAGGTGGCGGGAAAGCTACGATGAGAACAGGACCAAGGGATACTTCGGTTTCGAGAAGCGATATAAAAATGACTGGCGCAGAAGTATAGGTTTTCGGGCGGAAAACGTAAATATTGATGATATTGACACCGACGCGCCAAAGGAAATTACGGATGTCAAGGGCGACAACGTTCTTTTGGGAGTGACCTTCGGGGCGGGTAAAGACACCACCGATTTCGATTTCAACCCGACCGAGGGCTACAGGGTAAACGTTACGTACGAACAGGTCGCAGGCGACCACACGTTCGGGATAGTCAGCGGTGTGTACACCCGCTACAAGACCATCAGAGAAGACCTGGCAGAGCGAAAGACCGTTCTGGCAACAAAACTGTACGCCGGCAGCACGGTAGGAGATGCGCCGGCGTTCGAAAAATTTTATGCCGGCGGCCAGACCACTCTAAGGGGATTCGAGTACCGCGGGGTCAGCACCAGAGGCCTGCAGCAGAACGTGTTAAATCCCGAGCGTAAAGACCCCGTCGGCAGCGACTGGCTTGTGCTGGCCAATGCGGAGGTGATAATGCCTTTAACGGGGGAGAATCTGTCGTGGTTATTGTTCGTGGACAGCGGCCTGATTGACAGCGGCGGCTACAGGGCAGCAATCGGAACCGGCCTGCAGATAGAGATACCGCAGTGGTTCGGGCGGATGCCGATGAGACTTGAGCTTGCGGTGCCGCTACTGAAAGAGGACGGGGACGATACGCAGGTGTTCAGTTTTTCGGTGGGCCGGCTGTTTTGACAGTTGTCGGCAGAACAGCAGGTACCTGGTTTTCAAGGCGGAAAAAAGGAAAGGGTATTCTATGAAAATAAAATCGATAGTTCCGGCTGGATTGATAATCCTGATTGTTGTCGGTTTGGGGTACCAGTACAGCAGTGGCGCGCCGAAGGAACAGGCACGCGGGGTTAAGATAGGCGTTGTAAGCGTTCGCCGGATTTTCGAGTCCTGCAAGAGGAACGCCGAATACAGACAGCAGGCCGCCGCTGAGCAGGACAGGGTCATAGCTGAGCTTGAAAAACTTTCAAAGGAAATAGAGGCTGAGCAGGCAGGCCTGAGAGTATTGAAACCCGGCAGCAACGACTACCTGGCGAGGATGAGAGAGCTGATGGGCAAACAAGCCAGGCTTGAGGCTGAGCAGGAATTCCATAAGCAGCAGATAGGCATGAAAGACCAGAGATGGACCGAACAGCTTTATGCCGATATCCTGAAGGCCACAGACACCATAGCGGCGGAAAAGGGGCTGGACCTTGTTTTCGAA
This sequence comes from Sedimentisphaerales bacterium, assembly GCA_035529405.1. Classification (GTDB taxonomy): domain Bacteria; phylum Planctomycetota; class Phycisphaerae; order Sedimentisphaerales; family Anaerobacaceae; genus DATKWV01. The sequence goes on from DATKWV010000013.1 coordinate 10,532, forward strand.
CGGGATGAGATTGAGTTTCCGGTTAACAGTGCCAATGAGCTTATGATGACCATCAGGACGCATAAGGTGCTTTACAGCGGCGGGTGTACGGACATTACAGACGAGGTGATAACGCTGCTGGATCCCAAATAAACAGCCTGTTACGAAATGCTGATTACGTACGGGACGGCGGGTATATGACAAGACTGACAGTAGCACAATTGGCACAGCGACTTCAAGCCAGGCTGTCGGGCGAGGTCGACGGCGGCAATGGCATTATTGCGGCGGTAGGGCCTGTCGAGGCGGCCGGTGAAAACGAAGTCACATTCGTGGCTAATAAAAAACACGTTACGGCGCTTAGGAACTCGCGGGCCGGGGCCGTTATTGTTTCCGAGCCTGTCGAGGGCCTGGGCAAACCTCAGTTGATTGTTGAAAATGTTGAGAAAGCCCTCATAGAGGCGTTAGGTATATTTGCGCCGCAATTAAAGCCGCGGGCTGCAGGTATAGACCCGACGGCCAGGGTCAGCGAAGGGGTCAAGACCGGCCGGGATGTTTATATCGGTGCGGGGGCAGTAGTGGAAGAAGGCGCTGAAATCGGCGCTGGCAGCATAATTTCGGCTGGGTGCAGGATAGGACAAAACAGCAGGCTTGGTGATAACTGCCGGCTTGACAACAATGTGGTTATTTATCACAACTGCACACTTGGAAACAACGTTATAATTCAGGCCAACAGCACAATCGGCAGCACGGGGTTCGGCTATTATTTTATCGACGGCGATCATAAACTTGTTCCGCATAACGGCACCGTTGTGATAGAAGACTTTGTGGAAATCGGCGCCAACTGCTGTATAGACCGGGCCAAGTTCGGCCAGACAAGAGTAGGGGCCGGCACGAAAATAGATAACCTGGTTCAAATTGCTCATAATGTGATAATAGGCAAATGCTGCCTTATAGCCGCACAGGTTGGACTGGCAGGAAGCTGCAGGCTCGGCGACGGTGTGGTTATGGGCGGTCAGGCTGGGGTCGCGGATAATATAACCATTGGCGACGGCACGATGGTGGGAGGACAGGCAGGGGTGTGTTTGCGGGACCCGGGCAAGGGTGAAAAGCTGTTCGGAACGCCGGCAATTGATATCAAAGAGGAATTTCGATTAGTGGGTCTGCGCAGACGACTGCCTGAAGTTTTCAAGCGGTTAAAACAACTAAGCTCGAGGATAGAAAAACTTGAAGCTGCAAAAGACGATAAAAAATCAGGCTAAGCTAAGCGGCAAAGGCCTGTTTGAAGGCAAAGAAGCGAAGGTGAGCTTTTGCCCTGCGCCTGTTAATTCAGGTATAGTATTTGTACGTACAGACGTACCGGGCAGCTCGCCGGTAGCGGCAACGGCTGCCAATATAGCGCCGAGGAGCCGGCGCACGACGGTACAAAACGGTAATTTGTGCATAGAGACGGTCGAGCACTGTCTGGCGGTGATAAACGCGCTGGAGATTGATAATCTGACTATAGAAGTGGACGGCCCGGAGCTTCCGGCGCCCGACTGCAGCAGCCAGGAGTATTTCAAGGCACTGAAGCGGGCAGAGCTGGTCGAGCAGCCTGCGGCCAGACGGGAGTTCGTCATTCAAAAGCCCATCGCTATAAGCGACAGGCAAGCCTCTATATACGCACTTCCGAGTACCGAAAACGGCCTGAGCATTACTTACGACCTTGACTACGGGGGTCATACAGGCGTTGGCAGACAGATTTTCAGTTGCAGGGTAACGGCAGAAAGTTTTGAAAAGCACCTGGCTGCAGCGCGGACGTTTCTGCTGGAGTCGGAAGCCAGGCAGTTCCAGGCTCGCGGAGTGGGCACTCATCTTGGGCCGAAGGACATTCTTGTTATCGATTCGGACGGGCCCGTGAAGAACAGTTTCCGGTTTGCCGACGAATGCGCCCGACACAAGATTGTCGATTTAATTGGTGACCTGGTCTTAGTCGGCAGGGCGGTCAAGGGCAGGATTCTGGCTTATAAAAGCGGGCACAATTTGAACCGTCAGCTTGTGGCTAAGCTGGCGCAGGCGGCCGGTCAGCAGGAGCGAATACAAAAATCCGGCAGCGATGCAATTCTGGACATAAGGCAGATAGCTCGCATTCTGCCGCACAGGTACCCGTTTCTGCTTGTGGACAAGGTTATAGACATAGAAGGCGACAAGCGGATAACAGCGATCAAGAACGTAAGTATCAATGAGCATTTTTTTCAGGGTCATTTCCCCGGCACACCGATTATGCCGGGAGTACTTGTGGTAGAAGCGATGGCGCAGGTGTCGGGGCTTTTGTTTGCACAGAAACTCGAGCATGCAGGCAAGCTGGCGGTGCTTTTGAGTATGGACGCCGTGAAGCTGCGCAAACCAATTGTGCCGGGCGACCAGCTTGTGCTGACCGCTGAGGTGGTAAGACTGAGGAAAAGGACGGCACAGTGTCACTGTAGAGCGACTGTCGGCGAACACGTGGCCGCTGAGGCGGACATAAGGTTTATGCTTGTGGACGACGAGACGTATAACAAATAGAAGCAAAAGTTTTTTCAACGATTATCAGAAGGGGAAAATGGCTGAGATTCATCCCAGTGCGATAGTTGACGAAAGCGCCGAACTTCACGAACAGGTGGTGGTAGGGCCGAATTGCGTTATCGACAAACGGGTATCGATAGGCAGCGGCACTACTGTCGGCGCCAACGTTGTCATCGGCAGGGACGTAAAAATCGGCAGAGGTAACCGTTTTTTCTGCAATTGCTCGATTGGCGGTCAGCCGCAGATACTCGGCCTGGACGCCGATAAGCCCATCGGGGGACTGGTAATAGGCGACAATAACGTTTTTCGCGAGCAGGTGACAATCCATCCGAGTATGTACGAGGGCAGGAATACAAAAATCGGAAACAACAACCTGCTGATGATAGGCGTTCATATCGGGCATGACTGCCAGCTCCAAGACAATATTGTTATGAGTAATTACGTGCAGATAAGCGGTCACTGCAGGATTGAAACGGGGGTGTGGCTCAGCGGTATGGTGCTGCTTCATCAGTTCGTAACCATCGGAAAGTGGTGTTATGCAGCGGGGCTGGCGGGTATTAATAAGGATGTTCCGCCATTTCTTATTGTAAGCGGTCATTACCCGTCGAGGGTCAGGGGGGTCAATAAGCGAGGTCTTGTGCGTGCGGGTTTGAGCGAACAGCAGCAGCAGCGGATAATAGAAGCCTACAGAAAGATTTATCGGGGTAACGGCTCGGTAGTGGAGAATGCCAAAGCTATGGCTGATGAAGGCTCGTTGGATGAGAATGTACGGGCAATGGTTGATATGATAACCCAAAGCAGTCAGCAGCGGTTCGGCAGATACCTCGAGAAGTTCAGGCAATAGCAGCCGGCAGGACATTGGGCAACAGCACCGGCTAAAAAACAGGGTATGGCAAAGGTATGAGCAAAATACGTACTGCTGTTGTGGGGGCAGGCAAAATGGGGGCCATACATGCCAGACTTTACCGCGAATTAGCGCAAAGCGAACTTGTGGCGGTGGTGGATATCGAGGCTGAAAAGGCCAGCAGGTTAGCCGGCAAGTATCGATGTGCGGCGTTTACAGACTGTAAAGACATATTGGGCAAGGTCGATGCTGTTACCATAGCGGCCCCGACAACTGAACATGCACGGCTGGCGGAGCTTTTCATAGAGAATAATGTCGCGGTTATGATTGAGAAGCCTCTGGCCGGTGACGCGGCACAGGGAAGAAGGATTGTCGAGCTTGCCGACAGACACGGAACGGTTATTGCGGTCGGGCACAGTGAGCGGTGTAACCCGGTTGTTCAGGCGATGAAGCGGCTTAATATAGAGCCTAAATTCATCGAAGCAACGCGGGTAAGCCCCTACCCGTTTCGCTCGACGGATGTCGGTGTTGTGCTTGACGTGATGATTCACGATATAGATATAGTTCTTTCACTGGCTGCCAGCAGGGTCCGGCAGGTCGATGCCGTAGGTGTTGGCGTTATTGACCAGCAAGAGGACATATGCAGCGCAAGGATTTACTTCGACAGCGGATGTATTGCGAATATAACGGCATCGAGGCTTGCGCTGAAGACCGAAAGAAAGGTGCGGGTGTTCAGTCGTCAGGCGTACTTGAGCTTGGACTATCTGAAAAAAAGCGGCACGGTAATCAAAGCGGACCCGAATGTTGATGTTCCGGCCAAGGTCAGGCAGCTTAGAGACAGCGGCAGGCTGGAGTTTTTGAAGACCAACTGGGCGGATTTGCTGCACATAGAGAAACTTCAGATAGACGACAAAGAGCCGCTTCGGACAGAGCAGGAGGCATTTTTACAGGCGGTTGCCGACAGGACGGCCAGGCCGGAGGTCAGCGGTCAGGAGGCACTGGCGGCCCTCGAATGCGCGGAAATGATTCTGGAGTCGGTGAAACAACACCGGTGGGACTAAACAAGGCATGGTGCTGATGGTTTTTCAGGTTTGGCTGTTATGTAAGTTTTAGTTTCAGGTGCCTGACCATTTTGTCGGCCAGGCGGGTGGGTTCAGGCAGGCGATATTTTGTTGCACACAAGAGGATGTTTCTGACGGCGTCGCTGAGGGTGCACATATTACCCACTGAGACAAAAACGGGCTTTACATTGGTGCGTGTTCTGACAACGGCGCCAATGGTTTGATGGTTGTCTTTGAGGTATGTGAAGGAGCCTTTGCTGTTTTGGGGCGGCTTGAAAGTTCCGATGAGTCTGCTTTTGGCGCAGCCGATGGTGGGTTTCCGCAGAAATATGCCTATGTGAGCAGCCAGGCCGAGTCTTCGAGGATGGGCAAGACCCTGGCCGTCGATGATGAAGATGTCGGGATTTGTCTGCAGTTTTTCAGCGGCGGCTATGCACACAGGCGCTTCGCGGAATGACAGCAGACCCGGGATATAGGGGAAGGTTACGCGGTCAACGGCATTTTTGATTTCGACTATTTCGAAGTGAGCTTTTGTGACGGGCCGCAGCACTATGACCACGGCGATGATTTTTCGGCCATCTGTGCTGAAGGCGCAGTCCATACCGGCTATAAGTGTCGGTTTTTTCTTAAGGGCGGTGAATCTGACTTTGCAGGCGAGCTTTTTTTGAAGGGCTACGGCCTGTGAGTAAGACAGGTTCCAGTTGTGTAATCTGTTTATTTTCATAACAACAGGGGTTTTGTTGATTATTGATTAGTGGGATATGTTTGGCAACGGTCAATTTTCTTTTTCTATCGGGTCGATGTTTTGGTACAATAATAGGTTTGGGTTTTCGGTAAATTCAGAGCATTTCAGGCGTGCGAAAGAGTTGTGATGGCTAAGAACGTTAACAAGGCAATCAATATCAGGGGTGCATCCGAGCACAACCTCAAGAATATCAGCCTGAGCATTCCGCGGGACAAGCTCGTATTGATTACGGGTATAAGCGGCTCGGGTAAAAGCTCGCTTGCTTTCGATACTATTTACGCTGAGGGCAGGCGCAAGTACGTTGAGTCTCTCAGTACTTATGCCAGGCAGTTCCTCGAGCAGATGCAGAAACCTGCGGTGGAGGAGATTACGGGTCTGCCGCCGACAATTGCCATAGAGCAGCGCAGCGCCAGCAGTAATCCGCGCTCGACGGTGGCAACGACAACGGAAATATACGATTATTTCCGGCTTCTTTTTGCGCGTGCGGGCCAGCCTCACTGCTGGGTCTGCGGCAAGGAAATAACCAGCCAGCACTCATCGCAGATAGTGGATTCACTGCTTGATTACCCTGCCGGTACGAAGGTGCAGATTTGCGCACCTGTTGTTCGAGGCAAGAAAGGCGAGCACAAAGACGTATTCAGCAGCGTGCAGCGTGAGGGGTTTGTTCGTGTGCGTGTTGACGGGTCGATTTATGATGTTCGCCAGCCGCCGGTGCTGGACAAGAACAAAAAACACGACATCGCAGCGGTAGTGGACAGGCTGATTATCAACGATTCGGTTCGGATTCGGCTGGCGGACTCGGTTGAAACGGCGCTGAAATTAGGTGAGGGAGTAATCCTGGTACTGGTACAGCAGCAAGGCGATAATAACGGGCAGCAGGCAGCGGTCGGCAGGGGTAAAAAAGGCGGTAAAAGCAAGATAGCGGACGACGGGTGGCGGCAAGTTATCTACAGCGAAAAGTTTGCCTGTCCCGAGCATCCGCAGGCCAGTCTCGAGGAGCTGTCACCGCGGCTTTTCAGTTTTAACAGTCCCTACGGAGCGTGCAGAAAATGCGACGGCTTGGGGACAATACTTGAGTTCGACCCCGACCTTATCGTGCCCGAGCCGGACCTTTCGCTGGAAAAGGGTGCAATCGACGCATGGCGCAAGGGCGGCAAGCGAATGAATATTTTTTACAACCGCCTGATAAAGAAATTCTGCGCACGGGCGGGCATAAGCAAATCCACGCCCTTTGCTGAAATACCCGCAGAGGTAAAGAATATTTTAATGTACGGCATCAATGACAGGAAAAAGTACGGTTTCTGGTTCGAGGGAGTAGTCCCGAACCTTGAGCGGCGCTGGAAGAATACCAGCAGCGAGTACGTTAAGGCCAGACTTCACAGCTATCTTTCCGAGCAGCCCTGTCGGGGTTGTAAAGGCGCCAGACTGCGGGCGGAGGCGGTTGCGGTTACGGTCAGCGGTAAAAGCATACACGAGTTGACGGCCTTGAGCATTGAAGAAGCGCAGCAGTTCTTCAACAGGCTGCGGCTGGATGAAGAGAAATCCATCATTGCCGCGCAGATTCTCAAGGAGATAAAGGCCAGGCTTCGGTTTATGGTGGATGTGGGGCTTGGGTATCTGACGCTTGACAGGTCCAGCGGCACTTTGGCTGGCGGCGAAGCCCAGCGTATTCGCCTGGCAACACAGGTAGGCAGCGGGCTGGTGGGGGTATGCTATGTTCTTGATGAGCCGACAATAGGTCTGCATAAGCGCGACAACGACCGGCTGCTTGAGATACTGCGGCGGTTAAGCCGGCTTGGTAATACGGTCATAGTTGTCGAACACGATGAGGACGTTATCAAAAACGCCGAGCACATTATAGATATAGGCCCGGCGGCAGGCGCCCGTGGGGGCTGGGTGGTTGTCGAGGGCAGTTACGAGCAGGTAGTAAATTGCCGCCAGTCGATTACGGGTGATTATCTAAGCGGCAGGAAAAAGATAGCACTGCCGATGCGGCGGCGTAAATACGATTTGAAGAAATGTATAGAGGTTAAGGCAGCAGCCGAGAACAATCTCAAAAGTATAGATGTGAAGTTTCCTTTGGGGGTATTTACCTGTGTTACGGGTGTATCGGGTTCGGGCAAGAGCAGCTTGGTCAGCAGGATTCTGCTGCTGGCATTGAAGCGCAGGCTCTACAACAGCAGGGAAAAGCCGGGCAGGCACAAGGCCGTTCTCGGTGTTTCATACATTGACAAGGTAATAGAGATAGACCAGTCGCCCATAGGCAAGACGCCGCGGAGCAACCCGGCGACATACACGGGGGTGTTTGACCTGATAAGAAAATTGTTCTCGATGACACGCGAAGCCAAAATCAGGGGTTTCAAGGCGGGCCGGTTCAGCTTCAATGTCAAGGGCGGGCGGTGTGAGTACTGCAGGGGACAGGGGACCAGGAAGATAGAGATGCACTTTTTGCCGGACGTGTATGTAACCTGTCAGCAGTGCAAAGGCAAACGATACAACCCGGAGACACTCGAAGTTACCTACAGGGGCAAGAGCATTGCAGATGTCCTGGATATGAGGATTGAGGATGCACTTGATTTTTTTGCCAATTTTCCGACGATTATGCGTTTGCTCAAGACCCTTAACGATGTAGGTCTGGGGTATATGCAGCTTGGTCAGGCGTCAACGACACTTTCCGGCGGCGAGTCGCAGCGTGTGAAACTGGCCGCTGAGCTGGGCAAGGCAAGCTCGGGACGGACCATGTACCTGCTGGATGAGCCGACGACCGGCCTGCACTTTGCGGATATTCATAATTTACTGAACGTGCTGAATCGTTTGACCGACGCCGGCAATACCATAGTGGTAATTGAGCATAACCTGGATGTTATCAAGATGGCTGATTATATTATAGACCTCGGTCCTGAAGGAGGCGAGGCAGGGGGACAGGTTGTGGCCACGGGAACGCCCGAGGATATTGCGCAAAACAAAGACAGCTACACGGCCCGGTATCTTAAGGCAAAACTCGAGGCCGACAGGAAGTGAGATTGGGGGCCGTAGAGGTTTTTGATGATGATTCAAAGTCTGCGATGGACAGGCGGTGTTGACGGCTGCCTGGAGATTATCGACCAGCGAAAACTGCCCGATGAGCTTGTCAAATTGCAATGTACTGATGTAAGGCAGCTTTACGATGCGATAAAGACCCTTGCGGTCAGGGGTGCTCCTGCGATTGGAGTTGCAGCGGCTTATGGACTTGTTTTGAGTATGCAGGAAAGTCGGGCACAGGAGGACTTAGCCACAGCACTTGCGAGTCTGAACGAAAACTGTATGTACCTAAGCGGGGTCCGTCCTACGGCGGTTAATCTGTCCGGGGCGCTGCAGCGGGTTCGTGCCGGTGCCGAGGAATTTGTTCGGCAGCGGCCCGGAGCAGGTGCGGGTGAATTTCGCGAGTTTGTTCTGGAACAGGCAAACACAATTTTTCAGGAAGATGCGGCGATGTGCCGGCGTATAGGTGAAAACGGCTGGCAGCTTGTGACCGAGGGAGTGGGCATTTTAACGCATTGTAACGCAGGTGCGCTTGCGACGGCTGGGCAGGGTACGGCGCTATCGGTATTGTACGAGGCGCATAATCGCGGCAGGCAATTTAAGGTTTACGCCTGTGAGAGCCGCCCTTTGCTGCAGGGGGCGCGGCTAACGGCGTGGGAACTGCAGCAGGCGGGTATTGATGTTACGGTAATATGCGATGATATGGCGGCTTACCTGATGAAGCAGGGCAGGGTCGATATGGTAATAACCGGCGCCGACCGTATAGCCGCAAACGGCGACACCGCCAACAAGATAGGTACGTATGGTTTGAGTATTCTTGCTGCCAGGCACAAGCTGGACTTTTATGTGGCGGCGCCGACAAGTACGTTTGATTTGAGCATAAAAAGCGGGCAGGAGATACCCATCGAGGAAAGGCCCGCACAGGAGATTCAGTTCTGCGGAGATAAAAGGATAATAACCGAAGGTGTTGAGGTCTGGAACCCGGCATTCGATGTTACCAACGCAGAAGACATCACAGCCATCATTACCGACAAGGGGATAATAAAAAAGCCGAACGCTGAAAAAATTGCCGCGCACCTGCGGTGCAAAGTTTAAGCTGACTTTCAGTGGGCCGTCTGTAGCGGCGAGAGGTTTAATCTACGGCGATTACTTCTTTTACTTCGGGGACTCTTTCTTTTAACAGCCGTTCAATACCCATCTTCAATGTCATTTGCGCACCCGGACAGCCGACACAAGCACCCTGCAGACGGACTTTGACGTTGTTGTCGGTGTCTGTGCCTACCAGCTCTATATCACCGCCGTGGCCCTGCAGATTCGGGCGTACGGCGTCAATTATTTCTCTGACCTTTTGTTCAAAGCTCTGGTTGTCGCCACAGTTGCCGCAACCGCACTGGTCACACATAAGAAATCTCCTGTTTTTAATTAAAGGTTTACAGGTTTTACCGTTTTCGGGCCGGCCTGGTTCGGTTCTGCCGGTTATTTTACCAGAAAACCCCCGGCATACCAGCTATTTATGGACTCCAGACCGGGATTATTTTTCGGTGATTAAAAAAAACACTTGTTTTGAGGCCGTAGCCAGCCGAAAATAATTGACACAGGACAGCGGTTCTGATAGAATGCGTTTTTGTATTTGTGTGAAAGACATGCAAATACGAGCCTGAGACGTCCCAGTGGCGGGACGGTTACGGGATTATGACAGGGCGTTAAACTTCGGTTAAGCCGGTTGTTTTCCGGGTAGAAGGCAATTGGCTTGCAGAAGCGGCCCAGTGGCGTCATAATCGGCCGGAATAACAGCAGCGTTTATCAGGAAAGGTAAGTTTCAATGAGTAACGAGAGCAATTCTTCGGCTGAATCGGCCAACCAATCCGCACTTAAGCCAGGTTCGCAGATAATCGTTGATACACTCGTTGAGCTTGGTGTTGATACGATGTTCGGGTATCTTGGCGGAGTGATTCTGCCTTTGTTTGACAAGCTGTACGATGCACCAATCAAGCTGATAGTGCCTCGTCACGAGCAGGGCGGCTGCCACATGGCTGACGGCTATGCGCGTGCAAGCGGCAAGGTGGGAGTTATTGTTGCCACCAGCGGGCCGGGTGCGTGCAACCTGGTGACCGGACTGGCGACTGCGATGATGGATTCCATACCTGTGGTGGCATTGACCGGGCAGGTCCGCACGGAGCTTATCGGCAACGATGCCTTCCAGGAGGCCGACACCACCGGTATTACGCGCCCGATTACCAAGCATAACAGCATAGTCAAGGATGTTAAAGACCTTGCCAGAACGATTCGTGAGGCGTTTTATATAGCGTCAACGGGTCGGCCCGGGCCTGTGCTGATTGACATACCTGTTGACGTTGAGGTTGCCAGGGCCGCTGCAGACGATTGTCCGAAAATGGAACTGCCGGGTTACCATGTAAAAACCAAAGGACACCCCAGGCAAATATCGACTGCTGCCAGTGCGATAAATAAATCCGAACGGCCTCTGCTTTACGTCGGCGGCGGTGTAGTACGTGCAGACGCAAGCGAAGAATTGGATGCTCTGGTTCAGAAAGCGCATCTGCCGGTGACAATGACGCTTATGGGCCTGGGCGCTTTTGACCAGACCAAACCCGAGTCGCTGGATATGCTCGGTATGCACGGCTCGGCGTATGCCAATTATGCGGTGCAGAACTGCGACCTGCTGATAGCCGTCGGGGCACGGTTCGACGACAGGGTCACCGGCAAAATCAAGAGCTTTGCTCCACATGCGAGAATTATTCACATTGATATTGACCCCGCGAGCATAGCCAAGAATGTCAAGGTGGACATTCCTGTTGTAGGTGATGCGAAACTTATTCTTGCGGAACTTATTCCTCAGGTTGAGTACAGGCAAAGACAAGAGTGGTTCGAGAGAATTGCCGAGTGGAAGAAGAAGTTTCCATTCTGCTACGACAATAATTCTTCGACTATAAAGCCGCAGTATGTTATAGAAGAGCTTTACCGTCAGACCGGCGGTGAAGCTATTATCACCACCGGTGTCGGTCAGAACCAGATGTGGACAGCGCAGTTTTACAAGTTCAAAAGACCCAGACAGCTGCTCAGCAGCGGTGGGCTGGGCACGATGGGTTATGGTCTTCCGGCTGCCGTAGGCGCCCAGGCAGCCAGACCAGAAGCGACGGTCGTTGACGTGGACGGCGACCATAGTTTCAATATGACCCTGACCGAGCTTGCAACTGCGGTTCAATATAGTCTGCCGATAAAGGTTTGTATAATCAACAACGGGTATATGGGTATGGTTCGTCAGTGGCAGCAGCTTTTCTATAACAAACGATATTCGTACAGTTACCTGTCGAATCCCGATTATGCGGCGGTTGCGAGGGCTTTGGGTGCAGGAGGCATAACCTGCGACAAGAAGGCTGACGTGAGCAAGACGATAAAAACGATGCTAAGCGAGAAAGGGCCTTTTGTTGTGGACTTCAAGGTCGAACGGGAAGAAAACGTATGGCCTATGGTCGCACCCGGCAGGGACCTGCACGATATGGACGGACTTGACATACTGGAAAGCTTAGTCTGACGAACGCAGGCGTATAAGGACAGTCGGCTTAAAGAAAATTGCCGTCAATTGAGAACAGGGAATAGCAATGAAGCATATAATAAGCGCACTGGTGGAAAACAAGCCCGGTGTTCTGGCACATGTGGCGGGGATGTTCGCGGCGAGGGCATTCAATATCGATTCACTTGTTGTCGGCAGAACCGAAGACCCGCAATTGAGCAGGATGACCATTGTCGTTGTCGGCGACGACAATGTCGTTGAACAGGTTCGCAAGCAATTGGCCAAGCTAATTCCGGTAGTGAAGGTGCAGGATTTCGTGGGCAAGCCCGTAGTGGCGCGTGATTTGATGCTGATAACGATATCGGTGCCGCCTGAAAAACGGCCTGAGCTGCTTAGCATGATAGAGATGTTCAAGGGCAAGGTTGTTGATATAGGGCATAAATTTGTCACGGTCGAGGTCAGCGGTCCCGAGGCGAAAATAGAGGCATTTATCGACATGTGCCGGCCTTACGGCATCAAGAACGTTGCCAGAACCGGCACAATTGCGATGGTACGGCATTCAACGGCGACGCCATAGTGTTGCGGGCGGTTCAAGCAGCTTGCGACAATACAGCAATAAGTTTCTTGCCTGCAGGAGATGCTTTCATATAATGTCAACAGCGTAACAGGGCAGGCATTTGGGCCGTAATTGAACGACGTGAAAGACGGCATTTGGGAAAAAGGAGTACAAAAATATGGCAGTGAAGATTTATTACGAGAATGACGCGCCGATAGCTGCACTGGAAGGCAGGAAGGTTGCGGTCATCGGTTACGGCAGCCAGGGTCACGCGCACAGCCAGAACCTGCGTGACAGCGGTATAGAAGTTGCTGTTGCCGAGCTTGATGGTACGGACAATTTTAAGCTGGCAGTCGAGCACGGTTTCAAACCCGGCGATATAAAGACCGCTATGGACGGTGCCGCCTTAGTTATAGTGACCGTACCGGATGAGGTCCAGGCCAGCGTCTATGAAGGCCAGATAAGGCCGAACCTGAAGGCAGGACAGACGCTTGGTTTTTGTCACGGATTCAATATTCATTTCAAGTATATAGTTCCACCAAAAGACGTTAACGTGGTAATGATTGCACCCAAGGGCCCGGGACACCTTGTTCGGAGCGAATTTGTCAAAGGTGGGGGAGTTCCCTGTCTTGTGGCAGTTGAGCAGGATGCCGACGGTCACGCCAAAGAGATCGCGCTTGCCTGGGGCAACGGTATGGGCGGCGCAAGGGCCGGCATCATCGAGACTACTTATAAAGAAGAGACCGAGACAGACCTGTTCGGCGAGCAGTGCGTTTTGTGCGGAGGTCTCTCATCGCTTATAAAAGCCGGTTTCGAAACACTCGTTGAGGCGGGTTATCAGCCTGAAATCGCCTATTTCGAATGTATGCATGAGGTCAAGTTAATAGTGGACCTTATGTACCAGGGCGGAATCAACTATATGAGATACAGCGTCTCCAACACGGCTGAGTACGGGGATTTGACGCGCGGGCCGAGGATTATCACCGAGCAGACCAGGGCTGAGATGAAAAAAATACTTAAAGAAATTACATCCGGCGAATTCGCCGCCGAGTGGGTAAATGAATACAAGGGCGGCTGTAAGAAGTTCAAGCAGTTGTACGACAAGGATTATAACTGCCAGCTGGAACAGGTGGGCAGGAAGCTGCGAAGGATGATGAAATGGATACAGTCCAAAGAAGTCTAAAAAGCAGAGTGTGGGACATGCAAAATCGAAATTCAAAATGCAAAAGGTTGGGTGTGGGGTTAAGTTTTTTTGCGATTTTAATTACGAGCTTATTGAGCGGCTGTGGGGTGGTGGGTTTTTTAAGGCCTGAGGGCCCGCCCGGCAACGAGCAGATTATGGCCGACTACAATGACATTACGGTAAAGCTCAGCAGTGCCGCGGACGTGCTTATCGTGCTGGATACATCGGGCGACGAAGGTGTGGATGCACTGACCAGCCAAAGCAAAAGTGTTATCGTCTCAGCGGGGCAAAAGAAGAAAGGATACAAAAGATGGTTTAATATGGCGGCCTTCGATGAGGACGAATTCACGGTGATGCGAAAGTACGTTCTTGTAGTGGATGAAAAACCAAAGGTTTTGTTTACAGAGCCGCGGACATATTTCAGCTTTGATTGCCGGTCGGCATTGAGTTCGGGCGCCAAAGGCGGTGACAATGATGCCGCTGGGGGTGTGCTGGACGAACCTTACGCAAATGAGAACGCAAAGCGAATAGCGGTATTAAAGCGGGTGCTCGAGGACTTTCAGTTAGACCTTGACCAGGTCAAATCGGACAATAAAGTGCTGGCAGCAAGCGGCGGGCTTGTAAACCAGGTGCTGACAAGCGCGCTGGTTGAGTTGGAGGATTCGCCCGGCCTGGCGGGCAGATTAAGCGATGCCGCCGGTATGAAGTTCGAGCATATCAGTCTTGGAACAGGCAAAATCAGGATGCTTCTTGAGGATGATGTTGTCACTATCAGGGTAAGGCTGGGTTCGGTTCTGCGCAAGCTCAAAAAGGCCATTTAGTACCGCAGCCCGACTTGTACTTAAAAACGCTTTTGCGGCAGTAGAATCAAAGGCGGCACAATTTCCGAATTCACACAAGCGGGTCAATAATCAATAGTAAATCAAAAAGAGCGGGTCTGTAAGCCGAGTTCTGTGTCCCCGCACCTGCTTTGAGATTCCAACGCTGGTTCCACAAATGAAGTTTAACAATACCAACCACGTCAATGTCTGTAGTTTCGTCAGCATCTCAAAGCAGGTGCGGGGCGGCGGTCATGTAACTTGACCGGCTGTTACCAGCCGGCTCTGCCGCACCTGTTAGAGCAACCTATTCGACAATACACAAGCCGGCCATTTCGCAATTTCCTGCGAAGTTCCGGCCTTGCGGAATAAGCTGTCCTAACAGGTGCGGCAAGCGACCTACCTGCCGGCAAAGCAACAAGTGCTTAACCCCGGGCCGGGTAACCGGCTGCTTGGTCTTGCAGGTGGTGGGGTTTACCGTGCCGGCACCGTCACCGATGCCGCGGTGCGCTCTTACCGCACCATTTCACCATTGCCTGTGCCCCGCACCTGCTTCTATATTCAATCTGGCGAACTAACACGGTGATTAACTATGGAAAAGAACATTCGAGCAACTTCACCGTCAGATATAAAAACAGGTGCGGGGCCATCGGCTGTGTGTTTTCTGTGGCACTTTCCCTGGGGTTGGCCGGGCCCCTTTCGGAGACCGGACCCCGGTGGCTGTTAGCCATCACCATGCCCTGCCCTGCTCGGACTTTCCTCCCCGCACCAACTTTGACCAGAAAAGTATAAATCCGAAATCCTAAACACGAAATCCGAAACAAACCTGTCCTAAGCATAGTCGAAGGATTCAAAACTCTAATGTTCTAATGTTCCAAACTAATGTTTCCGTGGTTTGAATTTTGGTCATTAGATATTGTTTCGGGTTTCGATATTCGAATTTCTCTGCTTTGCTGAGCAAAGTTGGTGCGGGGCGACCGCCCGACCCACTCTTTTCAATTTACCATTGATTACTCACTATTTATATACTACTAAAGTATTATAACATAAGTTTTACCCGGTGCGCACGATTTCGATGTGTTTTTTGAAGTTTTTGTCGTCGGTCTGGGGGTAATCACTTCTGAAATGCACGCCGCGGCTTTCCTTTCTCTGCTGGGCAGAGCGTGCCATAAGGCCGCAGACCGTCAGCATATTCTGACATTGCCAGCCCTGGGGTTCGTCGAAGACCTTGTCCATTACATACCGCTGCCAGAAAGTGATAATCTCCTGGGCCTCTGCAAGCGGGCGGGCCTTGCGGGTGATTCCGACATTTCGCCACATAAGTGCCCTCAGGGAGTTCCTCACGTCGGCGGTATCGAGCCGGCTGCGGTTAGAATCGGGCACGGCGTATTTTATTCTCGGGTGCTTTATGTGCGAAAAGCCGGCAGCCGGAGCGTTGGAGGCACTTTGGCCTGCGGCTTTGCCGAAGACCAGGCCCTCCAGCAGGGAGTTGCTGCCGAGCCTGTTTGCACCGTGCAGACCGGTAGAGGCCGCTTCGCCACAGGCGTAGAGATTAGCTATGCTTGTTTTGCCTGTGGTATCGGTCTTGAGGCCGCCTATCATGTAATGAGCACTTGGCCGAACAGGTATTAAATCACGGCTGACATCTATGTCGAAGCTGTTGCACAATTCGCTAATCATAGGGAATCTGGATTCGAAGTTTTTCCGCTCGAAGTGGCGAATATCCAGATATACATGTGTTGATTTGGTTTTGAGCATCTGCGACAGGATGGCCCTGCTGACAATATCCCTCGGCGCAAGCTCTGCAGCTTCGTGGTATTGTTTCATAAAGGCTAAGCCGTTTTTGTCCAGAAGGACAGCTCCCTCACCTCGCAAAGTTTCGGTAATAAGTGCCCTGCTGGCTCCTGCAATATAAAGCGTGGTGGGGTGGAACTGCATGAACTCCAAATCCTGCAGTACCGTACCGGCGCGGTAGGCCATCGCCAGACCGTCGCCGGTGGCCGCAGGTTCGTTGGTTGTCTCTCGAAACAACTGGCCGGCGCCGCCGGTAGCGAGGATTGTGTTTGCGGCCCAGATTATCTCGGGGCCTCTGCAACTGTCCCAGCCTACAGCGCCTGTACATTCGTTGGCGTCGTTGGTAAGTAAATCGACGGCGTAAAAATTTTCGGCTATTTTGATATTGGGGTTGCGTTTAACTTTGTCTATGAGGGTCTGGGCGATTATTCTGCCGGTTTCGTCACCGTGGGCGTGCGCGACGCGCGGGTGACAGTGACCGCCTTCGAGTGTGATGGCGATATGATTATCGACCATATCAAATTCAGTGCCCCACTCAAGCAGCTGCTGTATAAGCTGCGGTCCCTGATGCACGACCAAATCCACGGTCCGAGCATCGCAGATGCCGCAGCCGGTATTGACAGTGTCGGTGATGTGTGATTCGAACGAATCGCTTTTGTTCAGCACCGAAGCGATGCCGCCCTGTGCTTTCCAGGTGTTGCTGTCCTGCAGGGAGTTCTTGCAGACAACCAGCACGTTACAGTTTTCAGCAGCTTCGATAGCCGCCCGCAGGCCCGCAATGCCGGCGCCGATGATTAAGCAATCGGTGAAGAGCTGGTGCATCGAGATAGAATCGATGTTTACCAGATAACGCCTTAATTCCTGCTGGTCACTGAGCATAGCGTCCTTTCTATTGTTTGCCGCGTCCGGATTCGATGTTATCAGAATGCCCGGATTCCTGCGGCTGAAGGTCCCAGGCCTGTACGAAAAGCTGCGGGTAATCTGCGTAGTCGGCAACGAAGCTCTGCAGCTGCGCGGTGGAAGCGGTCAGTACCAGGCGGTCGTCCACGATCTCGTGCGGTATGAGATTGGGGTCTTCGGCGAGCAATTGTTTTACTTTTTCGGGGTCCATTACCATCATTTTAAGGGTGGGCTGAATCTGCTGTATTTTCACGAAGTTATGGACAGGATAAAAGTGAAACGGATACAGCGGGCGGCAGTGGCACTCGGGTTCTTTGGGGAAAAGGTCCAGAAACATGGTGCCGTTGAGTTTTATCAGGGCGGCGACGAATGTGCCGTCGTTGCCCTTGTCGTCGGTGTAGGTAGCTTGGTAATATTTATTATCCTGGGCAGGGTCTTTTTCGAATCGCCAGTTTTCATTCGAATCGGGTTTTTGCCAGATGCCCAGCAGCTGCTGAGCAAAAATCAGGTCTTGTTCGGTGTAAAGTGGGTGCAACGAGGGCACACAGCCGGCCAATATGCCGGCCAGCAGGTAAAAAAGGATTTTTTTGGTTTTCATTTTTGGCTCCTTTCGATGGTTTTTACAGAGAGCATATCAAAAGCCCATAGATAAATTTTAACGTTTTAACGTGCAGCGGCAATTAATTTTATGGTACCTGGGCCAGTTTCTTCCAGTCACAGTGAGCCATTGAGCGCACTACCATTTGGCCGGGGTTGAATTGCTCGAAACTGACGCTGTCGTCGAACGGTACTTCCGAGAGGATATTGATTTGACCGAACTGGGCTACCAGTTGTGCGGCGATGTCCTCATCGGGCGTGGATTTTGTGCCGTCGTAACCGTTTATTACCACACCGGCGATTTCCAGCGGTGTAGCCCGAATGCAGTCGAGGGTCATAAGCGTGTGGTTCAGCGTTCCGCGGACCGACCGGGCTACTATTACCACCGGCAGATTAAATTCAACGGCCAAATCCAGCAGGTCAAATTCGAGGGTCAAAGGCACACGCACCCCGCCGATACCCTCGACGATAATTACCTGACACTGCTGGCATATCTGCTTATAAGCGGCTGCTATTGTTTGAAAATCTACGGGTCTTTTTTCGCGGGCGGCGCTTATGACGGGCACGGCATCGGTGAAGTAGCCCACGGGCGTTATAGTCGAAAGCGGCAGGTCGCTGTTTGCACAGTTTGCCAGATACTGGGTGTCCTGGCTAATCAGGCCGTCCCAGCTTCGATAACAGCCGGTGGCAATGGGCCTGAATACGCCGACTTTGGTTCCGGCGTCGGTGAGGATTTTGGCTATGGCACCGGCAACAACAGTTTTGCCTACACCCGTATCGGTTCCGGTAATGAACAGGCCCGGATGTGCAGGCAGGTTCAGGTTGATTGGCATTTGTCCAGCCCCCAATTATTTATGGTTCGATTGCGGCTTTGGGCGTACCATAAGGTGATTATTCCCTCTTTATGGTAAAAGTCAATGGGTATTTTCCGGTTATAAAAGGCCGGGCGTGTTTTGAAAATTGAGTTGCAAAAGGCCTGTTGGGTGCCCATTATTACGGTTATGAAAGAGGCCGGGAAAGAAGACAAATTTGAGGGTATGCGGCGGCGAATGGTCGAATACGACCTTAAGGGCAAAGGTATTTACGATGCAGATGTGCTGCGTGTAATGGGTCAGATTAGGCGTGAGGACTTTGTTTTGCCGGATTATCAGCCGCAGGCATACGCAGACGGCCCGCTTCCTATCGGGTCAGGTCAGACGATTTCCCAGCCGTATATTGTTGCTCTGATGACGCAGGAACTGCGGGTCAAAACTGACAGTATTGTGCTGGAGGTCGGTACCGGCAGCGGGTATCAGACGGCAATTCTCAGCAGACTTGCCAAAAAGGTTTATACAGTAGAAAGGCTTCACGAGTTGTCCGAGCATGCACAGGCCGTTCTGGGCAGGCTGGGGGTAAGTAACGTGGAGTTTTATATCGGTGACGGCAGCAGCGGCTGGCTGGGGCAAATGGTTTTTGACAGGATAATGGTTACGGCGGCGGTGCCGAGGGTACCGCAGCCCCTGATAAATCAGCTTGGCGAGGGCGGTTTACTAGTGGTACCTGTCGGGCCGGGGTGGGTGCAGGAGCTGGTTGTCTGTGAAAAAAGAAAAGACAAGCTGACCGAAAGAGTGATTTGTGATGTTCGTTTCGTCAAGCTTATAGGCGAACATGGTTTTGAGCAATAATTTCTGTAATGGACTCAACCAGCGTAAAAACACAGGGCAAAAGCGGTATCTCGATGCCGGTTCGGTACCTTAAAGGAGTGGGGCCGGCAAAGGCGAAGGCGTTTTCACGGTTGGGAGTAGAGACGGTAGGGGACCTGCTGGAGTATTTTCCGCGAGACTGGGTCTTTGCGCCGCAGCCGGTCAAGATAAATCAGCTTAGGGAAGGTCAAACCGCGACCATCGTGGCGCTGGTGGAGTCCACGGATTACGAGGGTTTTGCCAGGCCGGCCAGGTTCGAGGCGATGGTCGCCGATGATACAGGGGTTTGCAGAATAATCTGGTTTTACGGGCGGTTTGTCAAAGATAAGCTAACGGTCGGCCAGACAATTGCGGTCTGCGGCAAAGTCAGCAGCTATAAACACCGGTTACAAATGGTTAATCCGAAATTTGTCACAGTGGATGAAAAGACCGGTGATAGTGACGAGTATTTCAGCGGTGGTGTTTACCCGGCCTGTGCGAGTCTCAGCAGTAACCGAATCAAGAGCATAATAGAGCCGGTGCTGGATAATCTGGACAGTCTTGTTACTGAGTTTTATGATGAAAATTTTCTAAGACAGGCCGAACTGGTCAGGCGCAGAGAGGCTTTCGGCTGGATACATTCGCCGCCCGATGAGTACAAGCTTGCCTTGGCAAAGCGGCGTCTGAAGTATGACGAGCTGTTCCTGATGCAGCTTGGGCTGGCACTTCGGCGATACAGGGTAAAGCATTACTGTCAGGCTGCGGCGATGAAATTTAACGACCGAATCGACAGGCGAATCCGGCGAAGGTTTCCTTTCCTGCTTACAGGCGACCAGGATAAAGTAATAAGCGAAATCGTTTCGGATATGCAAAGACCCGAACCAATGAATCGCCTGCTGCAGGGTGATGTGGGCAGCGGCAAGACGGTTGTTGCGCTGTATGCTGCGCTAGTGGCGGTGGCCAACCGAAAACAGGTTGCGATAATGGCTCCTACGGAGGTTCTGGCCTGCCAGCACTATATAAGCATGGATAGATACCTGCGAAAAAGCGCCGTAAGAAGGGTCCTGATAACGGGCGGAATCAGCGGCGGTAAAAGAAAAGAACTGCTGGAGAACATAAGGCAAGGCCGAATTAATATTGTCGCCGGCACTGTTGCACTGCTGCAGAAAGATATAGAATTCAGTCAGCTTGGCCTTGTGATAATAGATGAGCAGCACAAGTTCGGGGTGGCACAGCGCCAGCAGATGCGTAAAAAGACCGAGCCGCATTGTCTTGTTATGACTGCAACGCCGATTCCGCGGACGCTGGCGATGACCGCGTTCGGGGATTTGGATGTTTCGGTTATCAGGCACTGTCCGCCGGGCAGAGGAGATGTTGTTACCCGCAGGGTAAGCCCGAACGACCGGCAAAAGGCGTATGATTTTATCCGGCAGCGTCTGAAGGCAAGAAAACAGGCGTACTTTGTCTATCCGCGAATAACCAGTTGTGACGATGATGTCAAAGCAGCCACGGACCAGTGGAAGCATCTTTCGAAGGAGGTGTTTGCCGAATTCAATGTTGCGCTTCTGCACGGTCGGATGCGTTCAGAAAACAAGCAGCAGATTATGGCAGATTTTCGTAAAAGAAAAATCGATGTGCTGGTCTCAACGGTTGTTATAGAAGTCGGCGTGGATGTCCCGAACGCAACGATAATGGTCATAGAAGGCGCCGAACGGTTCGGGCTTGCACAGCTGCACCAGTTAAGAGGACGCATCGGCAGGGGCAGCGCAAAATCGTACTGCTTTTTGTTCGCTGAGACCGACAGCGACACAGCCAACAGCAGGCTTGACATAATTACCAAAACCAGTGACGGTTTTGCCATCTCCGAGCACGACCTGAAATTACGTGGGCCAGGCGAGTTGTTCAGCACGCGCCAGCACGGTCTGCCGGATTTGAAAATAGCCGATATAATCGAGGACTATAACCTGCTGCTGATGGCCAGAAAAAATGCGTTCAAGCTGGTTTCGCAGGACCCGATGCTCATAGACAGCAGAAACATTCATATTCGCCGGGCGCTGCTGGCCAAATTCGGAGATTGTCTGGGCCTGGTGGATGTGGCTTAGGTGTAAATTGCGGGATGCAAATCCGCTTTTGTCTTGATTGTAAATTTTCAGTTTTGGTTTTACATTGTTCGGTTAACGTTTTACCCTATTACCATGCGGGTTGTATATAAGAATAAGCAATTAGAGAAGTTCTTAATCGCAGTTAACGTGCTGGCGGCGGCGGTTGTGGCGGTTTCTTTTGTATTCTTGTTCGGGTTCGCTGAGTCGCTGCTTTCGACATCCCTGCTTTATACGGTGCTGTATGTACTGCTTTTGGTTTTTGTGGCCGAGAAAGTTGTTCGTTTACATAATTCGCTGTCCAAGACAGAGTACCTGCGGGCCAACTGGTTCGAGATACCGCTTCTGATTGTTCTTGCGATAGTGGTAGCGGGCGCGGGGCGCTGGTTCGGAAGGTATAATCGGGTCGAGGTTCAGCATTTTGCGGTGGCAGTCTATCTGGTCGTGCAGGTGGTTACCAAATTGTGCAGGACCAGCATTAACATGGCAGCAAGCGGCAAAAACCCCACCCGTACCCTGATACTGAGTTTTCTGGTGTTAATAGTCACGGGGGCGGGTTTTCTGATGCTGCCCAGGGCTGCCAGCGATGAACGTGTTAAATTTGTGGACGCGCTTTTTACCGCAACCAGCGCCACGTGTGTGACGGGGCTTGTGGTAAAGGATACCGGCAGGGACTTCAGTCTTATGGGACAGGTGGTAATACTGTCTCTGATACAGCTTGGGGGACTGGGTATAGTTGTTTTCGGAGCGGTATTTGCGCTGCTGCTGGGACAGGCACTGAGTCTGCGTGAATCGGTGGCGATGCAGGACCTTTTAAGCGCCCGCACACTTGGTCGCATAGGTAACATGATAGCCTTTATTTTTGTGGGCACGGTGGCAATCGAGGCGCTGGGGGCATTGGGGCTGTTCGGCATGTGGGACAACCTGCCTGGGCAGGTGACCGATGTACATCAGCAGTGGTTCTACAGCGTATTTCATTCCATAAGCGCTTTCTGCAACGCCGGGTTTAGTCTGTTCAGCGACAGTCTCATCAGGTACAGAAAAGAGCCGGCGGTATATATGGTGGTCTGCCCGCTGATAATTCTCGGGGGACTGGGCTTTAGCGTACTTTACAATATCAGCAGTATTGCCATTGACAGGGTTCGGCGTTTTTTCCGCAAGCGTTTCGACAGGGAGCATCGATTTTCGATGGGCGTTCCCGAACGTATGCATCTGCAGACCAAGATAGTTCTCAGTGTCAGCCTGCTGCTCATATTGTCCGGTGCGGCGGCAATACTTTTGTTCGGGCGATATACCGGCAATGGCACCGGCGGCCAGAACCCTTCTTTTCTGGACGCGATTTTTCAGTCGGTCGCGGCGCGCACAGCCGGTTTTAATACAATCGATATATCGGCCCTGTCGCCGGCCAGCAGGTTCGTGCTGATGCTGCTTATGTTTGTCGGCGGCTCACCCGGCTCCACCGCAGGCGGAATAAAAACCGTGACAATGGCGGTTATTATAGTAGCTGCCGTTGCGGCGCTGCGAAAGCGATGGGAAGTTGAAGTTTTCAGGCGTTCTATTCGCATAGTAATCGTCGGCAGGGCAATTACAATTACGCTGCTTTTTGCCGCGGTTCTGTTTACTGCGGTATTTGCGCTGAGCATAAGCGAAAATGCCGGAGGCTTCAGCATGTCTCAAATCGCATTCGAGGCAAGCTCTGCACTCGGCACGGTGGGCCTGACTACCGGTATAACGCCTTCTTTGACAACAGCGGGGAAATTGATTATCATTGCAACGATGCTTATCGGCAGACTTGGGCCGCTGACTTTGCTGGCTGCATTGACTTTTAACCTCAAGCCGGCACGATATAATTATCCGGAAGAAGCGATAATTGTCGGCTGAAACGGCAGCAGACAGAGAATAATTGCCGGGCAGTAACAAACAAACAGGAGCTGGAGAATTATGGAACGTTTTGCTGTAATAGGATTGGGCAGATTCGGCAAGAAACTGGCCATTGCGCTGGCAATGAGCGGAGCCGAGGTTATTGTTATCGACAAAGACAGAGACGAGATAGAGCAGATCAGGGACCAGGTTACTCATGCGGTCAGGCTCGACAGTACCGACGAGGAGGCGCTGAAGGCCCAGGGTATCGGGAAAGTGGATGTGGCCATCATAGGTATAGGCCAGGAAGGTTTCGAGTCGGCTATTCTGACGGTGGTGAATCTGCGGCAGATGGGGGTGAAAAAGATTTACGCAAGGGCTGAAAGCTTAATCAGCGGTGAGGTTTTTTCCAAGGTAGGCGCAACGGAGGTTATCTACCCGGAGATTGAATCGGCCCAGAGGTGGGCCTACAAACTTATTGCCCCGCAGGTGGGGGAAAAGATAGACTTTGCACCGGGGTACAGCTTAGCGAGGATAAAAGCGCCCGCCAGCTTTGACGCCAAGACGGTTATGGCCCTGCAGCTTAGACAGAAATACAACGTTAACCTGGTTGCAATCAAACGCGGTGAGCACGAGCAGTTGAAAAAACAGGAAATAGGCACAATCATAAATGTGCCTATGCCAAGCACGGTAATTTATGAAGGCGATATATTAATGGTCGCCGGTTCCGATGCCGACCTTGCACAGCTTCCGCAGGAGTAATTCAGGACGCTTCATGCCTTAAGCTCCTAATGATCACTCAGGTTCGATGAATTCATTGGCAGATTCTGAGGAACTACGCTTTTCACAGTCAGGTCATTATAGATAACACGGTGTGCTCCAGAACTGCATTTTATGGCGATGGGATATACGGCGATCCAATTCTTAGCCATTGCTCAGCAAGAATTTTCAGATCCAACATGTTTACAGTATCGTCACCGCCAGGAAGAGGTGCAATATCCGCAGAAGGTTCGCCAGGTTCCTGAAGCCATTGGGCGCCCAGAATTGCAAAATCTTTGAAGTTCA
>DATKWV010000014.1:0-13170 GCA_035529405.1 Sedimentisphaerales bacterium
CTTATGCACCTGCGGGCGTTAAAACACCCGTCACTTCTTAAGGCGTTCGTGGGACAGGCATCAATACATTTGGCGCAGCCGCTGCAAGTTTGCGCGAGGGGTTTATCGGGTTCAAGCTGCAAATTGGTAATTATTTCGCCAAGCAGCAGCTGCGGGCCTAAATGAGGATTTATGAGCATGTGATTTCTGCCGATAAAGCCCAGGCCGGCACGGGCGGCAAAGGCCCTTTCGGCAAAGGGTACGGAATCGACACAAATCTTGAATTGTACATTGGGCGCAACAGACGCCAAAAAAACGGCAAGCTCACGCAAAAGCTTCTTTACGAACAAATGATAGTCCTCGTATCGTGCATATCGGGCAATGCGTCCGAGGTTCGAACCGGGCGAAGGCCCGGAAGGCTCTGCTGTATTGTAATTAAGGGCGACACAGATTACGGAATTTGCGTCTTTCAACAGTTCAGCGGGGTCGATGCGTTTCTTGAGGTTTCTGTGCATGTAAAGCATATTAGCGGCGAAACCGGCTTTCAGCCATTGGGTAAAATGCTCAACCTCATCGGTATCCAGAGGGGCGGCATCGGTTATACCAACAGCATCAAAGCCCAGTTCAAGGGCTTTTTGCTTTATTTGCCGCGTCAGGCTCATAACGGCACATTATACAAAATCAGCACCCGCCGGCCATAAAACAGTTGTAAACGGTAGGCAAAGCCTTTACTATAATCGCCAATAAAAAACTTTTGCAGAACTTCCGCCTAATATTAAGGAAACGAAATCACGATGAAAAAAGGCCTTAATCGAAGGCAGTTCCTGCATTTGACAGCAGCAGGGGGCATTCTATGCCTTGCTGATATCGGATGTCAGGGACCGGCCGTGCCGAGCACAACAGCAGCGCCCGGCCTTATAAGCCCGGGCTGCAGAAGAACAAAAGTCAAAGTCGCCAGGATTTATATGGCAACTTCGGAGGGCCTTTGGCCCAAACCGAAGCTGGATTTCAGGAAGGAAATCCGGTTTTACGAATCGCAGTTCGCAAAGCTAAAAGACGAACTGTCCGATGTCGAATTTGTCGTTGATGAACTGGTCACTTCTCCAAGTCAGATCGCCCCGCTAAAAAGCAGATTGAAAGACGCCGACGGCATCATGGCGATTTATTTCAACATCGGAGTAATACCGATTCTAAATGAGATTCTCAGCACAGGCAAACCCACCGCAGTCTTCGCCGCCCCATATTCCGGGCACGGGTGGACCTTATTAGGCGCTATGCAGAGGCAGGAACTCGGAGCCAAAATGGAATGCATGCTGACCAGTGATTATAAACAATTGGGCACCGCCATAAGACCGTTTCGCGCCATCCACCATTTACGCCAGGCCAAAATCCTTAACGTCACGACCCAATCATTCGCTGAATACGCCGACGCGGTAAAAAATAAATTCGGCACAGAGATTAAACGTATCGAACTCGAACGGGTATTCGACGCTTATAATGCCGTAAGTGACAGCCAGGCAAAGGCCGAGACCGAACGCTGGATAAAAGCAGCCATCAAGGTCGTTGAGCCCTCCAGGGAAGACATATTCAGGTCCTGTAAGCTGGCGCTGGCCCTGGAAGATTTACTGGACGCCGAAGATGCGACGGTGATGACCGTTGATTGTTACGGCACAATGTGGGACAAAACCATCAAGCTGCCCGCCTACCCCTGTATCGGCTTTACCAGACTCAACAACATTGGCTTAGGTGGTATCTGTGAATCGGATTTACCGTCTGCTATGACTCACATAATATTCCAGGGTCTCGCGGGAAAACCGGGATTCATTAGCGACCCGACTATGGATGCGTCCAAAGACAGCATCATCCTGGCTCACTGTCTTGGTACAACAAAAATGGACGGCCCTGCCGGGCCGGCTGCCGGGTACAAGTTACGAACCGTTATGGAACGAAGAGAAGGAGTCGTCTCACAGGTGTTTATGCGTATCGGCCAGAAGGTTACCCAGGCAGAACTGGTTGAGCCGGATTCCTTAGTGTACTTCACGGGTGAAATTATCGATGCACCCGATATAGACAGGGGCTGTCGCACTAAAATTACGGTCAGGGTGGACGGCAATGCGGAAAAATTGTGGAAAAACTGGTCGGGCGGACTGCACCGCGTGACGTGCTATGGAGACATCACCAAAGAACTTGAGCATTTCTGCAGATACAAAGAAATCAGGATGGTCAATGAAGCTGTATAGAGCCGCTCGAATCCGAAGGGCCAATTGAAAGAAAAAGCTGGCTTATAACCAAAAATCAAAAGGAGGTTTATTATGGATAGAAGAGCCTTTTTAGCAGCGTCTCTGGCAACAGGTGCGACAGCGGTCGCCACAGCAATGGCTCAGCCGCAACCATCACGGTCAGCAAGAGGTAAATTCAGGCTCAAATACGCGCCGCACTTCGGGATGTTCGCCGATCACGCAGGCAGCGACCTCACCGACCAGCTGCAGTTCATGGCTGACGAGGGTTTTACGGCATTCGAAGATAACGGTATGATGGCCCGCCAGCAGGATGTTCAGGAGAAAGTTGCCATGCAGATGAGCAGACTGGGTATGACGATGGGGGTGTTTGTGGCCTATGCCGAGTTCGATTTTAAGAAAAAAACGTTCGTTACGCCCTATAAGGGTATGCGCGAGATGCTTGTAGATACAATGAAAAAGGCAGTCGAAGCAGCCAAACGCGTCAACGCCAAATGGTGCACGGTGGTGCCGGGGCCGTATGATCCGGGAACCCAGTGGGACTATCAGACCGCCAACGTTATCGAGAATCTCAAATGGTGCGCGGGCGTGTGTGAGCCGGCCGGTCTTGTAATGGTATTAGAGCCGCTGAATCCGATGAATCATCCCGGACTGTTTTTAACCAAAATTCCGCAGGCGTACCAGATTTGCAGGGCCGTGGGCAGTTCATCCTGCAAAATACTGGACGATTTGTACCATCAACAGGTTACGGAGGGCAACCTCATACCAAATATCGACACCGCGTGGGACGAAATTGCGTATTTTCAGGTCGGGGACAACCCCGGCAGAAAAGAACCGACAACCGGAGAAATCAATTACAGGAATATTTTCAGGCATCTGTATGAAAAAGGATACAAAGGTATTGTCGGTATGGAGCACGGTAACAGCGCAACAGGCAAGGAAGGAGAACGCGCGGTTATCGAAGCTTACCGGGCCTGCGACAGCTTTTAGCGAGGGTGCTTTAGTAAAGAATTGCTCGGGCGGGCCGAGTCATTTGGAGACGATTTTCAATGGAAACAGGAATAAATAAAAGAGCAGGTAAAGTATCACGAAGAAGTTTTATCAAGACATCAGCGGCTGCTGGTGCGGCAGCACTTCTGGCCGGCAGGGAACGATTGTTTGCTGCCGGTTCGGACAAAATACGTGTCGGGCTGGTCGGATGCGGCGGACAAGGCACCAGAGATGCAATAAGCTGCCTGAATTCGGCGCCCGATGTCGAGCTTGTGGCGATGGGCGAGCTTTTCAGGGACCGTCTGGACGAGTCGGTGGGAAAACTAAAGGATACACCACAGGTAAGCAGCAAGATAAAAGTAACGCAGGACACGTGTTTTGTGGGGTTCGACGCATATAAAAGAGTCATCGCCTGTGAGGTGGATATGGTAATGCTTATAACGCCGCCGCACTTTCGGCCCCAGCACCTTAAAGCCGCCATAGAGGCCGGCAAACACGTATTTATGGAAAAACCCGTGGCGGTGGACCCTGCCGGTGTTCGCTCAATCATCGCATCATCGGAACTGGCGGAGAAAAAAGGGCTTTCGATTGTCGCAGGTACGCAGCGGCGGCATCAGGCAAGCTATATAGAAATTATGAGGCGAATTCACAGGGGCGACATCGGAGAAATCCTGGCCGGCCAATGCTACTGGAACGGGGCCGATATGCTGGGTTACTGGCAATTCTACCCTCAAGGCAATATGTCCAGTATGCAGTGGCAATGCCGGAACTGGCCATGGTTTACGTGGCTTAGCGGCGACCACATTGTCGAGCAGCACGTGCACAACCTTGATGTTATGAACTGGGCGCTGCGGGCGCATCCGGTACAGGTGATGGGCATGGGCGGCCGGGCGGTTCGGAATCTTGGCAATATTTACGACCATTTCGCGGTCGAGTACGAGTACCCCAACGGCGTTCGTGTGTCGGGGATGTGCCAACAGATAAACGGATGCCATACCCGCGTAGCTGAACATATTGTCGGAACAAAGGGCACTGCCGGAGGCGATGGTGTCATAGAAGGGCCGAAGGCCTACAAATACGAAGGCAAATCGCCCGACCCGTACGTGCAGGAACAGGCTGATTTAATCGCGAGTATCCGTAAAAATAAACCATTAAACGAGGGCAAGCGCGTGGCGGAAAGCACTCTGACGGCGATTATGGGCCGAATGAGTGCATATACCGGCAGGGCACTTAAATGGGACTGGGCAATGAACGCTTCCCAACTGGATTTGTCACCGCCGGCATACAACTTTGAAGCTGATTTTCCGGCAAGGCCGGTGGCGGTGCCGGGCAAAACGCAATTAATTTAAGGGCAGGAATAAGAATAAGGAGCTGCAAATGAAAGAGAAATCAAATGAAGCAACGAGTGAATTCTCACGGAGAAATTTCATAAAAGCTTCGGCAGCAGTCAGCATGGCGGCGATATTGCCGGGCACAGAGCGGTTGTTCGCGGCGGGTTCGGATAAGCTGCGTGTTGGGATAATCGGCTGCGGGGGCAGGGGCACAGGTGCGGCAATAGATTGTCTCAATGCCGCAGACGGCGTTGAAATAGTGGCTATAGGGGACCTGTTCAAGGACCGTGTGGACAGTTCACTGGTAAAGCTCAGGGAAAAGCACTGCGATAGGGTAAAGGTTACCAGTGACACCTGTTTTGTGGGTTTCAGCGCGTACAAGAAGGTAATCGCATGTGATGTGAACCTGATAATAATGGCTCCTCCGCCGCATTTTCGGCCGATGCACCTCAAGGCGGCCATCGAGGCAAACAAACACGTGTTTATGGAAAAGCCGGTCGGTGTTGACCCTGTCGGCATACGCTCGGTGATAGCGACGTCGGAACTTGCGGAAAAGAAAGGCTTAGCTGTTGTGGCTGGTACCCAGCGGCGGCATCAGGCGCATTACCTGGAGATAATGAAACGGATTCATAAGGGGGACATCGGGCAAATTGTGGCGGGGCAGTGCTACTGGAATATGGGTGCATTGTGGGTCAAGCCGCGGCAGGACGACTGGTCGGATATGGAATGGCAGTGCCGTAACTGGCTGTACTTTACGTGGCTCAGCGGCGACCATATTGTCGAGCAGCACGTTCATAACCTGGACATCATCAACTGGGCAATCGGCTCGCACCCGGTTCAGGTGATGGGTATGGGCGGACGACAGGTACGAACCGGGCCCGAATACGGCAATATCTTCGACCATTTTGCGGTCGAGTACGAGTATCCCGATAACGTTCGCGTCCTGAGTATGTGTCGTCAGACCGACGGCTGCAGCTTCAGGGTGGCCGAAAGTTTAGTGGGCACAAAGGGACAGGCATATACCGACCATACTACCGGTTTTATCAAGGGACCAACGCCCTATGAGCTGCCCGAAGGCGAAACGCCGAATCCTTATGTGCAGGAACACAAGGACCTGGTTGAAAGTATCCGCAGCGGCAGGTGCCTTAACGAGGGCAAACGGGTGGCAGAAAGTACTCTCACGGCGATTATGGGCAGAATGAGCGCATATACCGGAAGGGCACTCAAGTGGGACTGGGCGATGAACGCATCAAAGCTGGACCTGACACCGCCGCAATATGAAATGTGCGAACTGCCGGCAGCGGAAGTCGCTGTTCCGGGTAAAACCCAATTAATTTAACCTGCTATGAACTGCGCCAGATATTGCATACTCACGGCCCTGGTGTGCTTTTTTTCGGCAAAGGTTGCCAATGCCGCGCAATGGATATGGGCATACGGCGACAATCCTGCGCCAAAGAACTCTTTTACGTATTTTAGAAAAGTGGTGGAACTGAAAGAGCTGCCCAAAGATGCCGCAGTTCGTTTTGCCGCAGACAGCAACGGGCGGCTGTGGATTAACGGGCATATTGTCAGACGCAAAGTCGCCCGATACCACGAAGAACACATCACCGCTGAAGTGATTAACGCCGTGCCGTATCTGCGCACGGGCAAAAACGTATTTGTCGTACTGCACCACAACTGGGGCGACATCATCACATTCCAGAGAACTGCCAATAAACACGCCGGCCTTTATATCGACAGCACATTCGTCAAAACCGACACCTCATGGCGGTGCATTAAGGCGCCGGAATATGTTGCGCATGAGAATCAGATTGTCGGGCTCATTGGTGACCGGCGCATCCGCTATCCGCAAATCGTTGATATGCGCAAGGCACTGCCCGGCGATATTTTCGCCGCTGACTTCGACGACAGCTCGTGGGACTACGCAGTCGCGGTTGCAAACGGGCCCTGGCAGGGTGTGCCTGGGGACGTGGAAACGCCCGGCCAGCGTGAATACAGAGTCGGGCCTTTGTCGGTGCTGGCTGCCGGCACGATAGAGCGCAAAACGCCTGTTTCGGATGAACCGCTGGCAATTGCATCCGGTATCAGGACAGCGAAACACTGCCCGAGCGAGACCGCCTCCAGGGAAGCGGAGAAAATTTTGAAGGGTGAGTTAGTTACTATCGAAGGTCGCCCAGGCAGCAGCTATTACATCACGTTTGACTTTTTCCGTCCTGTTCACGGCTATCCTTTCATAGAGCTTGCCGATGCCCCGGAAGGCACGTGCATGGATTTCGGGTACTGCGAACTGTCCTATTCGCAATACAGCGGGGACAGGCACGTGGATGATACGGGATGGCTCAATCCCGAAGGTGTGGTCGGCAACGGGTATTCCGACCGCTACATCACCAGGCAAGGCGCACAGAAAGTTGAGTTGCCCGACGAACGGACGGCCAGGTGGCTGGCGATACACATACACTTCAAGTCCGCCGGGCGGCTTGTCATCAAGGACATCGGTATTGTCAAGTCTCAGTATCCAGTGAAGATGCTCGGCAGTTTCGCCTGCGGTGATGAACGCATCGACCAGGTCGTCAAACTGTGCCTGATTCACGCTGAAATCACGATGACCGATGCGTATATCGACACCCCGGGCAGGGAAGACGGACAGTGGCTTGAAGATGCCAGGCCGCGGGCACTGCTGGCCGCAAGGTGGTTCGGCGATACCCGGCTCAGACGGCTTCTTATTCGCACACACGCCCAGGGACAGGGTACAGACGGGCATCTGCACCCTTTTGCGCCGAGTAATTTTCCGGCTTATCCGGCACCCTATGACTGGAGCGTGCAATGGGCGGCTATGCTCTACGACGATTATATCTGGACAGGCCGGACGGAACTTATCCGGCGCTACTGGGACAATTTGTGCCGCTACTGGGATAGGGCATTGTCAGAGGCCGATGAAAACGGGCTCTGGAAAACAAGCAGGATTCTGGCAGACATACGGGTTGGTGTGCAGTGTACAAACAATAACCAGTCAAGCGGAATAGTAACACCCTGGATGATAGAACGCCTGAGGTGGTCGGTCGAAATGGCCGGGGCCATCGGAAAAAGAAAAAAAGCACAGCAGTGGACCTCTGTCGCCGACAAAATGGCAGAGGCCTTCAGGAAATACCACATAGTCGCCGCCACCAGTGATGTTCCCGCACACGTTGGTGATATTTTTGACCCGGCGGACCCTTTGGCCAAGCGCGGATATAGTCAGGCGGGACAGACCATCGCGGTCACATCGGGCCTGCTTGGCCGCCGGCAGGCGGCCGCTGATATTAACTACGCATTTGGTGAGCCTGACGGCAGACCCGGCCCCGGCGTTACGCGCTGGAACAACCCCACGTATTGCTATCGGTCACTGCGGGCACTTTCAGAGGTCGGACTTGCCGAACGGGCGGCGGCACATCTTATAGAACGATACAGTCCGTATTTACCCGCCCACCCGCGCAATCCTGTGCCGCTGAAACTGCAGGGGCCGTACGGCGGGCCGCTGCCCGAATACTGGGTAAGCAGGGAGGACCTGCAGCTTGCACCCGGGCAAAAAAATAGCCCACAGCCGCGTGATGAGACCGGCTCTCACGGCTGGGGTGCAGTGCCGCTGTTGTGGCTGCACGACAGTTTACTTGGCGTTACGATTACCAAGCCCGGCGGCGGCAGGATACGAATCGCGCCTGATGCGGCGGGTTTTGCCTACGTTTCGGGCCATACCATTACGCCAAAGGGTCTTGTGTGGGTCCACTGGCAGCCGCAAAGCCGGTGCCTGGAGGTAAGCATACCACAGGCGGTGACAGCGGAAGTGGTCATGCCGGCAGGCTGTGAAGGCAAACAAGTCGAGGTGGTCCGTGCAGCAGGCAAGGCGCAGCGCAGCAGGGCGGGCGTATTCACCATCAGCCGCCCCGGACAGTATGTTTTTAAGGTCAGGTGACAGAAACGTTAGGAAAGAGGAAAAGAAAATGGCCGAAGAAATAATCGGTATAATAGGCGGTACGGGGCTGGGCGATGCGCTGAGAGAACATATATCTGCAAGCGAATTGGCGGATTTTGAAACGCCGTTCGGCAGCCCCAGCGAAAGCATAATGCTCGGCAGTATAGACGGCAGGAAAGTGGCATTTCTGAATCGTCACGGCCCGGGACATAAGCTTTCGCCAGCTACTATTCCGTATGCTGCAAATATATTCGCACTGAAAAAATGCGGGGCAACGACCCTGATAGCAACCGGTGCCGCCGGTTCGCTTCGGGCTGAAATTGCGCCGGGGGATTTGGTTATCGTCAGCCAGTTTATCGACAAGACATTCAAACGGACAGCCAGCTTCTTCAACAGCTACGGGGCCGTACACTGTGAAATGGCGCAGCCCGTATGCGAACGGCTGGGCGGCAAGATTATCGAAACAGGCCGGCACCTGCAAATAGAGATACATCCCAAAGGCTGTTACGTTTGTATGGAAGGGCCCCAGTTTTCCACACAGGCGGAATCACAAATGCACCGGCAGTGGGGGGCGGACGTTGTGGGTATGACCGCTATGCCGGAAGCGAAATTAGCAAGAGAAGCGCAAATGTGCTATGCACTTGTAGCTTTAGTCAGTGATTACGACTCCTGGCAGGCGCACGAGACAAATAAACAAACTCTGCTGGAAGAGATACGGCACAATATGGACACAGCGGCAAATAATTGTATAGAGTTTATCAGGCAGATACTGAACACCAACAACGAATTAGTCTCGGGCAAATGCAGATGCCGAAAGAGTCTCGAACTGGCCGTATGGACACAACAACAGCAGATAAAGGCAAGTGACAGGAAAAAGCTTGCGGTGCTCTTTGAATAATCCGATGCTTACAACGTCAAATGCCTTATACTGCAGAACAAACTCATCGCTAAAGTATCAGCATGGCATCGCCATAGGAATAAAACCGGTAACGCTGGTTTATGGCGTGACGGTAGGCGGTGAGGATGTTGTCAAGGCCGGCAAAAGCAGCTGCCAGGGCAAGCAGGGTCGATTTTGGCAGGTGAAAGTTGGTTACCAGGGCGTCAACGATTTTGAAATTATAGCCGGGTGTGATGAACAAATCCGTTTTACCCCCGCCAGCCTTTACCCTTGATGCCGCTGCCGCCGTCTCCAGCGCCCGAACACAGGTGGTTCCGACAGCGATGACCCGGTGACGGTTTTTTTTCGCAGAGTTTATTATAGCGGCGTTCTCCTGGTCCACCGAAAATTGCTCACAGTGGATCTTGTGGTCGGCAAGGTTTTCAGCGGTTATCGGTCTGAAGGTGCCCGGGCCTACGTGCAGCGTAATAAAGGCAAAATTTATGCCCTGGCTGCTGAGCTTGCGGATTAACGATTTAGTAAAGTGCAGGCCCGCTGTGGGTGCGGCAACGGCACCGGTTTTGCGGGCGTAAACGGTCTGGTAGCGGAGCTTGTCAGCGGCCCAATCGGGCCAGGGATACGGGCGCTTTATATAAGGCGGCAGGGGCGCAAAGCCAATTTGGCCAAGTATCCGG
Organism: Sedimentisphaerales bacterium; assembly: GCA_035529405.1. Classification (GTDB taxonomy): domain Bacteria; phylum Planctomycetota; class Phycisphaerae; order Sedimentisphaerales; family Anaerobacaceae; genus DATKWV01. The sequence continues at coordinate 10,059 of DATKWV010000014.1, forward strand.
CCGGCACAGCTATGTGCTGCGCGGCTGTCCTGTTCTATTCTCAGAAGGCAATTACCGTTGTCGCTTTTCTCGAGTATTGTTGCCGGCAAGGGCGAGCGTGAGGATTTTTTCTGCAGGTATATCGTCTCGCCGGTTCTTACTTTTCGCAGACCTTTGAGCATAACCTGCCAGGTGCCGGGGCCGATTTCGCAAAGAAACAGCCCCTCCAGGGCCGCGCCGGTGGCGCGTCGGGCGTAAAAACGGGCCGGCAGCACCTTTGTATCGTTGAGAACAAGACAGTCGCCACGTAACAGGAACCGTCGTAAATACTGGAATTTGCTGTCGGTCAGCAGACCGCCGCACCGGTTCAACACCAACAGTCGCCCGGCACTGCGAACGCGGACCGGATGCTGGGCAATCAGCTTCGGAGGAAGATGATAGTTCAGCATATACGTTTTCATAATTGAAAGTTATCAGACTGTTGAAGAAATGACAAAAAAAAATTCAATAGAATCATAACCAAAATTTCGATGCTCGGGATTTTTCCAAGTTCCGTCTTTGCCGGCAAAAGAGTAACTGAAAACCGTCTTGAGCAGAAAAAAAACAGTATCTTTTGAACACCGGACGGGCAGGCGGGTCGGCAATCACTTTTTAGAACTGCAGCAGAACCGGGTAGTTATTCAGATATTGACAATTTGGCACAAAAGCAGCCCACTGATGCGGCCGATTCTCAGACTCAGGGTCACTTGAAAACAGGGTTTCAAGGAAAAAAGGAAAGGCTGATGGCCCCGAGACAACATTTCGAGCAAACAGTTACATCAATAGCGGTTCTGGACAGGAATGAACTGACCAAACGCATCAGGAATTTCAAAGGAAGATTCAAGCTGGATTTTACAGAGGACTACCTGAATAATCTCAGTCTCGAGCGGTTACGGCACATACTGCTGGCGGCGTTAATAAACGCCAAATGTGGCCATTAAAAAACGACCTTTGGTACAATTTTGGCAATAAAAAGGCCGGTATGCTGTTTGATACCGGCCTTTTATATTAAGCTCAACTACTACGGTTCTTTGGCGTAAGCCTTCATCCCGTACATCCAGTGGTCCGGGTTATCCCATACCGTGGGAGTCGTATAGGCAACCCACCATCTGAGGTGCCACATCACCTCCCAGCATTCCTTAAGTCCGACAGGTCTTACGGAAGAATCCAAAAACAGGAAGTTTGTGGATCCACCGTGACGATTAACGCAGACGTTTTTTACGCCGTCTATGTGGCCGCTTGGGCTAAAATCGGCCTCATATTCGGGAGGTATGTTTGAGTTGAAGACCCAAAAATCAATCCACAGAGAGTCGCCAAGGAAAGGAATCTGCCCCGCATTTTTGGGATTCTCGACTCCCATTACAAATTCGTTCCCCACGCCTATAGTAGAACCGGATGGAGGACAACAAGCAAATATGTTGATGCCGTAGCTTCCGTAGCTTCCCGCCAGAGATACGGGGTAGCTCCCTTGTGTTCCTAGGAACTGGCCCCAGGCGCAGAACGTGCCATGGGCGCCCGTGTCAGATAGTACGCCATTGACAAGTTTCTGACCCGGAGTCATGGCGGTAGGGCAGCAAATTATGTCATTATTGTCGTAATACACTCTGAGACAATCAAACCAGCGCTCGCCGCGTAGAACAGTTCCAGGGATAGGCCGTGGGCCAGTGTAATAGCCGGGCGGGCGCTTGCCATTGTTGTCCTGGGCATACATACTCATGCAAGCGGCCATCTGCTTCAGGTTGCTAAGGCAAATCACGGCCCTTGCCTTGGCCCTTACCTGTGCCAGCGCCGGCATTAATATGGCCATTAACAGCGCAATAATCGAAATTACCACCAATAATTCAATCAACGTGAACGCTTGTTTCTTTCTCATACTGCTCCTTCCTTCCACAAAAACTGTTTTGTTCTTTTACCTCTATGAATTAAGATGCGCAAAATGCCGCGCCTGTTCCGTTAATTTTTTAATTTATTTTGCCGCCAAATCAGTATTTTTTCGGCTTATTGCTATAACAACTTAAGCAGACAACAATTATGTGCGCGGCACTGTCACGTTTTTTGAAGAAAATCCTGTCATCCGAACAGTTGCCTTTGCCTCCTCTTGAACAGGTAAACACACAACCGCGTATCTCGGTTTCGCAACGAAAGCCAAAACCGCACTATACACTAATGTCGTTTTCTTTGCAAGCATAAAATCAGGTTAAATTTTTATACGGCTGAAATCAAACAGTCTGTAAGGCTGACGGGTGAGCATTTGAGTTTGGAACAGGATTGGCCAGGGGCGCAGGCCTTTGCGGCAGACCCAGCCAAAAAAAAGACTGGAGCCTTTCAGGGCTCCAGTCGGTGTGAGACAGCATTTCATTAAGAAATATAGAGCGAACTTATAAGAATTTCCTGCTATCCCACGGAAACCAAAACGTTAAGAAGAAAAGAACGCTATCAACTTTCAATTTAATTATAGGCAGTGTCGGACATATTGCAAGCTTTTTTTGAGGTTTTTTTTGAATTTTTTGAAAATTTTTCAAGGATGTGCGTTTTTCGCTCATTTTTCCGCTTTTTTGGCCTCATATTCCGGCCTTTGACGGCTTTTTTAGTTGCGAGGCATTGCCGCAGCTTCAATCTCGAACAGCAGCTCAGGCCGGCATATATCGCAGATTGCAGTTACCCACGGCCATCCCACATCGCGTTTAACGTCGTTTAATACCTGCTCGACATCGGTGCTTTTGCAATAGGCTACAATCTGTACGACATCTTTATCTTCGCATCGCAGGTCGGTTAAAACGGCCCGCACATTCTCTATGGTGGTCCTTATCTGCGCAGCTATGTCGCCCTGGTGAATGGTGGCGCCGCTGACATCGATCGAAGCGGTTCCTGAAACAAAGACGGTCTGTCCCGCAGGCGTTATTGCTTTGGAAGCCCGAGAGAAGGCCGAGCCGTATTCAAGGGCGCAGCCCTGCCTGCCGCCTGCCTGAAGGTACTGGATTGACCCCCTCGGTTCCAGCACCGCCACAAGGTCCATCGCACAGGGCCCCCCATCGGCAAGGGCCAGCCCAATTCCCGTACTCGCAGGCATTGAGCGTTTCCCGGCCTTTCCAAT
>DATKWV010000015.1:0-8164 GCA_035529405.1 Sedimentisphaerales bacterium
GTAACGACGGCCTTGTTTTTCATAAGGACCTGTGCAAGGCCGCTTACACCGATACCGCCTGCACCGATTAGGTGGAATTTTTTACCAGCCAGTCCGCAAATACCCCACCTGCCGGGTTTTGCAGCCGCTGGTGCTTTATGCATCCTGGCATTTCCCATTGTGTCGGCTCCGTCCTTTCGGAAAGGACAATCCTTTAGCTATTACGGCAATATCCTGGTGATACCTTTAGCTGGGTGTGCGTCGATTGAAGCTGTTGAAGTTTAGCATACAATTATGGCCAGAAAAAGAAAAAAACACCTCTATCCCGTACTGATTTAACTGGGTACTTACCTGGTTTTTTCCAATAATCAATTATCAATACTTGTCCTGAGCGCAGTCGAAGGAATCGAGAATCAATTACTTTACCACTGTGCTTCGATGTAGGGGCCGGCGGGGCCCTTCGGGCCGGCCTTGGGACGGGACTTGAGAATGGCTTCTGCTATGGCAATATCGCTTTTGGTGGTGATTTTTATGTTCGAAGCGTCCGTTTCCACGATTGATACCTTATGGCCAAGCGCCTCTACTAATTGACAATCATCACTGACTTGACTTTTGTCGATGTTTTCCAGGTTTTGATATGCCTTCCTGAGCAGTTCAGCTGTGAATACCTGCGGGGTCTGGGCTTCGTACAGGCCGGCCCTGTCTACGGTCTGGATTATTGTGTTGTCTTTAACACTTTTTATAGTCGCGGTAACGGGGCAGGCCAGTATGGCTGCGCCGGTTTCAGCGGCCTTGGCAAAACATGCGTTAATCCACTTTTCCGTTACGCAGCACCGCACCGCATCGTGCACGGCTATAAGGTCAATATCGTCCCTGACAAGCTCAAGGGCCTTTTTGACGGTGTCGAAGCGCTCCTGGCCGCCGAAACATATCTTGACCCCGAAGAATTTCAGGTTTGGTCCCCATTTGACCTCTACCAGTTCCTCGTCTTCGGGAGAAATGGCAAGCAGTGTCTGTTTTACGTCCTCGTGCTCAGTGAATAGCTCGACACTTCGCATAAAAACTGCTCTGCCGCCGACATCCACAAGCGGTTTTTTGCGGCTGCCGCCAAACCGTTTGCTTGCCCCCGCTGCACATATAATCACTGCCACACTTTTAGACATAAGCCAGCCTGCCTCGCCAATCTAAAACTCGATACCTCGTCTTGCACGGATTCCCTTATCAAAGGGGTGCTTGACATTTCTCATTTCCGTAACAAGGTCCGCAAGTGCTGTCAATTCATCAGTTGCGCCGCGCCCTGTTAAGACAATCTCCACCGCAGGGTCTCTTTGGTCGATAATGTTTTTGATGTCTTCCAAAGCGGCCAGGCCCTTCGAATAACAGAATACGATTTCATCGAGTATGAACACATCATAAAACCTTTTTGCCGCACTTTCGGCAATTCTTCCAAGCACATCGGTTATTGCCGCACACACCTGTTCAATGTCAGTTTCGTTATGCAGCGATTTGGACATATCCCAGTGCATATCCAGCGATTCGACCCTTATCCTCACAGCTCCCAGCTTCAGCGCAAAGCGCTCTCCGATGTCAAGCGAAGGCGGTTTAAGGAACTGATAGATAAGCACCTTATTGCCCTGGCCGGCCGCCCGCAGTGCAAGGCCGAAGGCTGCGGTGGTCTTGCCTTTGCCATCGCCGGTATAAATCTGAACAAGTCCCTTTTCCAGCATACCAGTATCTTAAAACCAAAATACAGGAATTGAAAAGGAAAAATGCAGAATCGAATCAGCGCCCGACAACCCGGTGTAATTTGCGGAAGGGCCGACTTATACGATTGTGTTTCTAAGCATTTCTTCGGTTTGTGAGATGTTTTCGGACTGTTCGCCCGGCCTGAAGGGCAGGGGCTGGGCAAACTGAATGGCCACCTTGCGGACGTGGTCGCTTACGTTATCGACCCTGCAGACCCGTGCACTTCGCGTGAAACTGGCAAGATTGAAACCTTCTTCGGATTCGAATTGAGGAACGCTGAACCGGGTCGTTAGCCGCTGACCCGGATGCGGGCAGTTTTCCCAGCTTCGGCAGGAAAACGCCGCCCCTGAGCTGCTGATATCCACCATGTGTCCCTGGGACAGGGTATCACTGAAATCCTCGGCAAACCAGATGGGCCAGTAATACCGCAGTCTTCGCTCTGTCCGTCTTTCGCTGTTTACGTCAACCACACCCTTAAACCCCGTTGTTTTTCTTTACGAATCGGCAATTTTTCACGGTGACTTTATTGGGTGTTTCCGAAAAAAATCGGTACTGGCCGCACTGGACCCTCGGAATGCTTGTTTTTGCTTTTCCAGGAAAACGAGTGCAAAGAAAACTCTTTTAAAAGTTTTTCCGTCAATCAGGCATGGGCCTATAAATCAATACCTTAGAGCCTTCACGAGCCTGATAAACTCTCGGCCGCGATGCTCGAAATTGTCGAACATATCGTAACTGGCACAGGCGGGACTTAACAGGACAACGTCACCAGGTACAGCAAGGTCATTGGCCAGACTAACCGCATCGGCTAATGAATCAACGAGACCGACTTTTATTTTCTGCTCTGTGTTCTCTGTGACCTCTGTGGCTAACCCTTTGTTAATTGCTGAGGCGATTGTTTCGGCTGTCTGGCCTATTAGAATGGCTGCCTTGGCCTTTTGGGCAATGTGTCGGCCAAGCTGGTCAAAACAAAGGTGCTTATCGTATCCCCCGGCTATGATAATTTTAGGCTGCTCGAAGGCCTCCAGGGCTGCGATAGTGCTTTCCGGCGTAGTGGAGACCGAATCGTTATACCACCTGACGCCGTTTCTTTCAGCGACCAATTCCAGCCGGTGCGGCAGGGGCTTAAAATACGGCAAGCTCTTGTTTATGCTCTCATCGGTAACACCAAAATACCGGGCTACACATACAGCCGCGGCCAGATTAAAGCGATTGGCAGGGCCCGGCAATGTATATGCTTTTAACGTTTCAGCAGGTAAATCCTCAGGCGAAAATTTCAGGCACATCCTGCCGCGTTGGTTTTTATATTTCTGGAACCATTCGGTGCCAATTTCATCTTCGGCATTGAAAATGGAAACGGCAGGGCGGCTCGAATTGCGATTCTGGAATTTGAATATATTCTCTTTGCCTGCGCAGTAATTTGCGAAGCTGCCGTGACGGTCAAGGTGATTCGGCACAAGGTTGGTCAGGACGGCAACGTCAGGACCTTTTTCAATCTCAGCTAATTGTTCGCCCTGAAAACTCGAAAGCTCCAGTACGACAAGGTCGCTGGTGTCGATTTGGTCCAGCACTGTCAGCAGGGGGGCATTGCCAATGTTGCCGCCAAGACGAACAGCTGAATAATTTGTACCTTCCGCTTGCGCACCAGCCGTTAGCAGATGCGCTGTCAGTGCTGCGGTGGTGCTTTTGCCGTTGGTGCCGGTGACACCGATTGTCCGTGCGGGGCAAAATCGGAAGAAAAGGCTTATCTGCGAAGTGATTACCTTATTACACCGTGCGGCGATTTTAAGAAAGCGGTTGTCTTTGGGCACAGCAGGGTTTACTATGACTATGTCAGCGGTCTCGAAGTCACTTTCCCTGTGTTCGCCGAGATGGAATTCGATATCCGTTAATTCTTTCAGCTGCCTGAGGGATTCGCTTAATTGCTGTTTATCTGCAAGGTCGGTAACTATGACCTTTGCGCCGGCCCTGGCGGCGAATTCAGCGCTATCGGCCCCGCCGCCGAAGCGGCCTAAACCCATAACAAGTACGGTTCGCCCGGCAAAAAATCCCTTTATCGAACACTGCTGCATAGGCTGACTTGTCTATCAAGCCCCGTGGTTTATAACTTTCCGGCGTATTAATAAATCCTGGAACCAAAGGCGTTTGACAGCTCTATCTTGGCATCGGTAACAGCCTGTGCGACGCATCTTTTCCAGTCGTCGCCGAATTGCTCTTTGTATTGCGGTTTTTCGTGGGCGTAGATTATCGAACGTGACGCGTTTATCAGCGCGCCGGTACCGTCTCTCCTGCAGAACCTTATGCACTCGCCGGCCGATGCACCCTGAGCACCGTAACCCGGTACCAGAAACCAGATTTTGTCGTATTTTTCGCGCAGTGCCGTGCCGGCCTGGCCGGTGATGCCGCCCACGACCATCCCTACGTTGCTGTAGCCGCTTTTACCGATTCTGTCGCTTTTATGAGCTATCTCAGCCACCACTTCAGCGATTTTCTCGTACATCTTCTGGCCTGCGGCATCCGCAAAATCCTGAATTGCCGCTGCCGACGCATTGCTCGAATGGACCCAGACAAATACGCCTTTACCCTGTTGTGTGGCCACCTCGGCAAACGGCTCGATGCCCTCAGCGCCGGCAAAGCCGTTGACGGTTATGCAGTCCGGCGCAAGTGTATCTTCAAGGCCCGTAAGTTCACAGTTCTGCAGATGGGCCTGTGCATAGAGCTGGGCAGTATGGCCTATATCGCCGCGTTTGACATCTCCGATGAATTCCAGGCCGAGATTATCGGCTTCTGAAATCAGCGAATAATACGCTTCGACCCCTTCCCAAAGGTACTTCTCGAAATACGCTATATTTAATTTCACAGCCGGCACCATTGGCGCAATGACACGCATGGTTTGCGTGCAGAATTCGAAGATTGCATCTATAGCCGCCGATGCGTCGAACTCGTCGTTCATGCGTCGATGAGTTTTTATAGCATCGGGAATCCTGTTATAGACCGGGTCTAAACCTACAACAAGCGGTGTACGTTTGTCCTTTACGGCCTGGTACAGCCGGTCTCCAAAATGGTTTGACATTCGTTTAACGGTCCTTTCTGCTGTAATTGAGATTGTCTTTAATTCAACAGCCGGCAAAATTGTCTTTATTTTTGCCGGCCGGGTCTTACTATAATCGTACCCGTACTTTGCGGCAAGCAAATACTTGTGTGCATAATTGAAAAATAAAAAAAACATGAGGTTCAAAAAAAAGTATTTTTTTATTTTATGCCCGGCTGCTGGGGCGGTTTTTGTGGTCATATTATTGTTTTACAAACCATCGGCGGTAAACCGTTTGGCCCCTGTTGATACCAACCAGGTCAGCCCCTATCTGACCCACATACTGCTGCCTCGGCTGTATAACGCTGCGCAGCTCGGCGAGCCTTTTGAGATGGTTGTAACCGCCACCGGTATAAACGACATAATCCGCGGTTCGCAGTGGCCCAAACAGGTGGGCGATATTACCTTGACGGCAGCGGCTGTAACCTTTGCGCCGGACAAAATAATACTGGTTATGCCGATAACAATCGATGCTGTTGAGCTGGTCGTTACGGTCACTGCGCAGCCGCGTATCGACCAGCAGGGCCTGTTAAACATCATCATTGCAAAGGTAAAAGTTGGTGCCGTAAACATAACCCCTCTTGCCAGGCTTGCAGCTCAACGGGTTTATTCACAGCTTCTTGCGGATAACGGGGCGTCGCCGCAGGATTTTACGTCCAAACTGATAGCGTCCCTGCTTGCCGGCCAATCCTTCGAGCCCGTTTTCGAAATTGATGATATGTTCGATAATGAAACCAGAAACCTGCGCATAACAAGCATAACAATAACACAGGGCAAGTTGACTGTCAGCCTTATGCCCGCTGCGGGACCGGCTGCTGATTCCAGCAGTAAGGCTCGCGTCGATTAGACGTAGAAAGCGCATCGACGTCCGCCTTGTTTTAGCTTTTGAGCCTGACCAGTTCGTTGTTGCACATCTTGAGCTGGGCGGGGTCGGTCAGTTTTTCCGCAGCAGCCTGTAAGTGTTTGCGTGCCAGCTTAGGGTTGTTCAAATACCGCGAATACAGTATCCCCAGCATTAATTGCACCTGCTCGGCGTACACGTAGTTTTTGTAGTGGGTCAGAAACTGCTCGTATGCATTGGCCGATTCAGCGTGTCTGTTGTCGCTTGCCAGTTGGTTGGCGATATCGAGCAGATGCTGTCGGGGCAGAACCTGCTGGCTGTCTATTTTCATAAGCTCTAAGTAAATATCGGCCGCAGCGGAAATGTTGCGCTCGGCGATACGTGAGCCTATGTCGCTGCACAACTGCCGGATTTTTTCCTGCTGTTGCTGCTGGGCGGGTGTTTGCTTTAAAACCTTGACCTTCATCGGCTTGGCTGTTTGTCCCTCGAAAGGGTCGTAACCGCCGGCGACAGAATCCCTGTAGCGTCTGCGTCTGTTCCATTGTTTGACCATCGACCAAAGGTCAAAACCCGAACGTTCCATCAGCCCCGTGGCAAGCAGGAAAGTAACTGCCGCAATCCCGAACGCATAGCCGGAAAGGTGGGCGTCGTAGGCAACGTTGCGCATGCGCCTTTCAGCAATGTTGTCCCAGAAAATCAGTTTAAACCCGATAAAATAAATGGCCGGTATCTCCACGGTATTAATAAAAAACAACAGCCAGTAAAATACCGTAATCAGCGACTGCGGGAACAAAACAACGTATGCTCCGGTTACAGCCGCGACCGCACCGCTTGCGCCAAGCACAGGTGAGGTCCTCAGCAGGGCATGGCCTGCGCCGCTGAATACCGCCCCAGCCAGGTAAAAGCACACATAGCCGATATGCCCGAGCCTGTCGTTGACGTTATTGCCGAAAAGATACAAAAAGAACATGTTGCCAATAATATGCAAGATACCGCCGTGCAGAAAAGCATAGGTTATGAACTGCCAAAGGTACGGCCTGCCGGGTGTGAGCATAAAGTGTTCGGCCCAAAGGCGAAGTATTTCCGGCTGATGTGTGAATGGGTTCACGTGGGGCCAGTAGGTCAAAACAAAAATGGCTATATTAACTGCTATCAGTGCGTAGTTGGCATAGGGAGTACGCCATGGCCGAATACTGGTGCGAATGGGCAATATAAACATAGTTTAAGCTGTTAATATCAATATCAACATCAAAACAAACCGGCGATTATTTTAATAACCTGAACCGGCTGCGACAAGACATAAAAAAAACAGAACGGCGTGAACCGTCCTGCTCGGTATGATGGATAGGCTTTTGACAGCGTTCTCCCTTGCGGAAAACATCAGGAGAAAATTCTTTGCACCAGCTTGCCCCCCAGCCGACCCTAATCTTTTGTCTATTAAAGTATAGAATAAGAAAAGGCAGCAGCCAAACTGGCCGGGAAAAAAAACTTTATTTTTTGCAGATTTATGATAATTAATGCTGTTTGTAACACCGAGTTAAGCCCTGATTAAGGGCGTGTTTACATAATATGGATATCAGGACAATAAAAAATCGTGCCAAAGCCGTTCGAAATCAGCTCATAAAAAGCCGAATAGACGCCCTTATACTCACAAAACCGGCAAATGTAACTTATGTCACCTGCTTTTGCGGCCACGACAGTTGGGCTATAATAACCGGCAGGGCGGTTTATCTTATAACCGACAGCAGGTACCTCCTGCAGGCCCGCAGCCAGTGTCCGGCCTGCACCATAATCCAGCGAACAGGCCCTATGGACCGGGCGGTCGCTGATTTGCTCAAACGCCTCAAATTCGTACGCACAGCCGGCGTAGAAGCCTCGATGTCCCTTGCCGACTTCAGGTCGTTAAAAAAAGCGGTGAAAATCCGGCTAAAACCTGCTGACAATGTTATCGAGCAGTTGCGCAGTATCAAGGACAAGGCCGAAATCGCCGCAATTACTACTGCTGCAAACATCGCAGCCAAAGCCCTGGAGCGAATTAAAGGCCGCATCAAACCCGGCATAAGCGAAAACCGGCTGGCGGGTCTGCTGGAGTTCGAGATTCGCAGCATAGGCGCTACCAGCAGCTTCGAGACAATCGTTGCATTCGGGGCCAACGCAGCCAGACCGCACCATCAGCCGACCAATAAGAAGTTAAAGAGTAACGACACTGTCCTTATTGATTTCGGTGTCAGGTATGGAAATTACTGCTGCGATTTGACCAGGTGTTTCGGTGTCGGCAGGGCGGGGAACCTTTATAAGAAGGTGTATGACGTTGTCACAGAGGCGCAGGCTGCTGCCATAAAGGCCGTGAAGGCGGGTGTAAGGATTTGCGATGTCGATACAGCGGCCCGGCGGGTCATTGCCGAAAGCGGCCTGCCTGTTTTCGGCCACGGTACAGGGCACGGCCTGGGCCTGGAAGTCCACGAGCTGCCTATAGTTTCGGACAAGGCCAAAGGCAGATTACAGGCGGG
>DATKWV010000016.1:0-5643 GCA_035529405.1 Sedimentisphaerales bacterium
ACTGCCTTGCTCAGAACAACGAGATATTAAATGTCGATATGGGAATCTATGTCAATGGCTCAGGGACCCAACTTATCGGCAATACGATTCAGAACATTGCCAAGGACGGCATAAGAGGCTCCGGCGGCAATATTACGCTCCAGGACAATACAATCCTGGATTGTTACAATGTCAACGATAACCATGATGACGGCATCCAGTGGTACTCCGGGGTCGGCGGAACCGCAGCCAACGTGATAATACGCGGAACGTATGTCAACGATGATACCAGCAACGGTACCAGAAACTTCATAGGTGCATTCCAGGGTATTGGCTGCTTCGATGATTACCTTACCTACTGGACGGTTGAAAACAACATCATGCTCGTTAACCACTGGCACGGCATCTCTCTGTACAACGCAGATTACTGCACACTGGCAAATAACACCGCTTACAATTACAAATACATTACCAGCGAAAGCGATATGGCTACCTGGATAAACTTCTTTGTAGGCAAAACAGGCGGCGGCGGCACCGGTAACACGCTGGTCAACAACCTTATGAACTCCTCAACCAGCGGCTATAATCAGCAGGTTACACGGACCAACTATACCCAGTATTATGTCAACACCAACCCAAGCAGCCTTGACCTGCACCTGAAAACAGGCAGCCCTGCAATTGACGCAGGCACCAGCGAGGGAGCGCCTTCGGTGGACTTTGACGGCGCATCCAGGCCTCAGGGTGACGGCTATGACGTCGGGGCCTACGAGTTCGTTGTTGAAGGTAACATATCGCCTGTTGCGGATGCCGGTTCGGACCAGACGGTGGTCGATACGGATGAGAACGGTTCGGAAACCGTCTCGCTTGACGGCTCCGGCTCTTACGACCCGGACGGTACAATTGAAAGCTACGTCTGGAAGGAAGACGGCAGCCAGATTGCCACAGGCGCCACTCCGAACGTCGTATTCGACGTAAACTATCACGAGGTCACTCTTGAGGTAACCGACAACAACAGCGCCACAGACACAGACACGGTGATTATTATCGTCAACACACCGACAGCCGTAACAAGCTCAAGCACCTGGCAGAATTTCAGTATCGCCAGCCAGACAGGGTCGTTTACCTTTGAATTCGACACCAGGGCCAATAACGACAATATGGACGGTGTCACCGGCGTGTGCTCCGGCACGGCTGCCGCTTATACCGACCTAGCGTGCATAGTGCGGTTTAACCCGTCCGGTTACATAGATGTTCGTAACGGGGACGTCTACGCCGCGGATGTCAGCCAGAGTTATTCTGCCGGCACCAATTACCACGTGCGTATGGAAATCGACATCTCTTCACATACGTACCGTGTGTATGTTACACCCGAAGGCCAGTCCGAGGTAACGCTTGCGAGCAATTATGCTTTCAGGACCGAGCAAGGCAGTGTTACCAGCCTCGACCGCTGGGCGATTTGCGCGATCAGCGGCAGCCACATGGTCGATAATGCCCAGGTTGGCAGCGGTACTCCTGGAACCACAGTTATGTACGTTAACGACATAACCATGAGCTATAAAAAGGCCGGTATTAACTATTCCGGCAAGGCAACTGTCTTGATTAAAGATGAAGATACTTTTAACGTCGAAGGGGCTACGGTGTACGGCAATTGGTCCGGTGCTGTTTCGGAACCCGACCAGGGTACAACCGGTTCCGACGGCAAGGTGACATTGGAGTCGTCCAAGGTTTCGGGCGGTGGTACCTTTACGTTTACCGTCACGAACATTACCAAAGACGGCTACACCTACGACCCGAATCAGAACGTCGAGACTTCGGATTCCATAACGGTGCCGTAAACAGACAGTTTGTTTCGACCATTGATTGAGGTGCGTGAAGGTACTTGAAAGCGTGGCGGCTGTAAAAGCCGCCACGCTTCATTTTTGTGCGTTTGCTAACTTCTGGGCGAATGGACATGCTAAGAGGCCGGTATGGCTGAAACTTTTCACTACCTGGTGTTAAAGTATCGTGTCAGGTTACTGGCCGGTCAGGCGTAATGCGCCCCAGATGACCAAAAAACCGGCCAGCAGTAATCCGGCTCTCAATATGCGCATGGCCTGTGTTCTGGGCTGGATAAGCTGCCAGGCAAAGGTCCAGAATGCAGCCAGCATGGCCAATCGCAAAATCGAAGACAGAGTACTTAACATATACGTATTATACCCTATATTAACACCCCCTGTCAAGCACAATGTTGCCCAGTTTGACATACATGGTCCCGTAAAAAGAGCCGTCATAGCGTATTGCGAACAGTTGTAGATTGCTAAAGGCCGATTAAGATGGATTTTCGCGACACTATACAGGCAGAAAGCAGGTTCCTGGCCCAGAGTCAACGCCGGCATAAAAGAGCAAAGCTAAAATATCCCAAAAGGGTAAAAATCTTTTGGCAGGGTTTCGTACCGGTGGTTTGTGCTGCGGGAGCGTTTTTCAATACTGAAAAGGCCGGTTTTGCCTTTTTCCTCAGAAACGCCAGGAACACGGTACCCGTCGTCTCCTGGTATTTACAGGTATAAAGATTAAAGTATTCCGAAAAAACAGGTCGAATAAAGAGAAGTTTGCAATTTAACTGTTTTTTAATGTTTTTTAGGAGAAAGAATTATGCATTTTCTGGAAGAACTGAAAAGGTGGCTTGGGGAGGTTACCGAAATCTTCTTGTTGTTAATCGCGCTGGGTGTCGCTGTTGAGATTTTGTTCGGCAGCGCGGTTCCGTTTTTCGGAGGAATTGTTTTGAATCTGACCAGCCTGCTGAATACTCTCGGGCAGAACGGCCTTGTGGGGCTGATCGCCTTGAGTATTATTCTTTACCTGTTTTACAGGAAGAAGGCTGTTGCCTAAAGCACTCCTGCCGCCCTGCCGGATATGTAACAAAGATGCAGCGTGACAACTGCGGGGCAACACTGATTTACCGCACGACAGACGAAACAATCTCTGACTTTTGTATTTAGACACAATCTGATTGATTAAGTTTCGAGGTTCGAAGAACATACAACGTTTTTGTGCACAGGCCGCGTCGGAAAGACGCGGCCTGTAGTATTTGGGGCACCGGCGGTTGCCCCCTGTCTGCGGCGCCAAATCAAAGGCAGCAGGGTCTCTGCGGGGGCAGCTAAAGGCGAGAGTGCTTCTTGCCGATAAAATATATGGTTAAAAGGTGCTCATGGCTGACTTAAGCGGAGCCTGCGATTTAGCTGCACCCGGGCTTGCGATTATACACAAGGGGGACAACATGCCAACCGGCCAGACAAGGCTTATCGATTTGCTGGATGATATGTCCAGCGGCAAGGATGTATTCTTCCGGATGGTGCGCCGGGTCGAGGATGCGATGACTGAAAAGGTCAAAACACTTCGACTGGACGATACGCTTGAAACATCTCTTAAGTTTATGAAAGACAACAAGGTTCGACATATACCGGTGGTAGACAACCCCACCGGAGAAGCCGGAAAGCAGTGCCTGGTCGGTGTTGTGTCTCAGAGGGATGTATTTCGCCAGATATCTCCTTATGTGGGGAAAATCGGGCAGATAGAATCGGACTTAAAGGCATTAAAACAACCCATAACACAAATCATAACCAGGAACCCGAAGTGTGTTTGCACTGATACAACAATAGCTGACGCAATTACGATTATGATTGATAATCACATCGACATTCTGCCTGTTCTTTCGGGACAGCATCTGACGGGGGTGGTTAGCACCACCGACATACTCAGGTTGTTTGTAAGGCTGAACGCGGTTTGTCTGTTATGTCGAAATACGGAGAAAAAGCAGCCGGCAGAACGTGTTGTTGACCTGCTTGGCGGAAATTCGCAAAAAGCGAAGGTGGATGTCTTAAGCGTATTTCAGACAGTCCGGGACATTATGACCGAGCAGCCGGTGTGCATGGAAAGTAATGGTACGCTGGCCAAAGCCATGGATATTATGCGCAAGGGCAAATTCAGGCACGTACCGGTGGTGGAAAAGCAAAAAAAGCTGGTCGGCGTAATCTCCGACAGAGACATTCTGCTGAACCTGCCGTTTCGGTGCGGGCAATCCAAGCGGCTGGCAGATGTATTTCGGGACAGGTTATTTGACGTGGCACTAAACGAGCCGGCAGTACGACAGGAAGTCC
This sequence comes from Sedimentisphaerales bacterium, assembly GCA_035529405.1. Taxonomy (GTDB): domain Bacteria; phylum Planctomycetota; class Phycisphaerae; order Sedimentisphaerales; family Anaerobacaceae; genus DATKWV01. The sequence continues at coordinate 4,116 of DATKWV010000016.1, forward strand.
GTAAGTTAATGAAATCAGACGCAGCTTGTGTTTTGCCGGATTGTGAATTTCATACCGCTGTTGCAATGCTGTACGACAGAAAAATAAGCTGTCTTCCGGTAGTTGACCAGGAGAAAAATCTTCTTGGGATAGTTACCGTCACGGACGTGATGCGCGGGCTGCTGGCCGCATACAGGCTTTTCAATAAAACCGGCAGCTAATCGAGGGCGTTTATTCTCAATTCAATTACCCGGGCATAGAACCCACCGGGCAGTTTTTCCTCCCAAAGCATCCAGGTGAAAGAGGGTTGTCTTTCAAGTAAGTTTGGAGTACAAAAATTTTCTTGCAAAGAATCGGTGCAGCCATTATCATTCGGCACCCTTTGAAACCATTTAGGAGAAAAACACAATGGCAGACAAGAAAGCAGACTTAGCCGGTCCGGGTATCGGCGACTACAGACAGTTAGAGAAAATTTTGCCGGCCGATTACAGCAGCCTGTTATCGCCCAAGGATACGCAGAAAGCCATCTACGAGGCGAAAGATTATATCGAAGCCAATCTCTGCGAGCAGCTTAATCTGATTCGGGTTACGGTTCCTTTGATTGTCGATATTGACAGCGGTGTCAACGACTTGCTGGACCGTGACGGCTCGCGGACGCCGATTCAGTTCCATATTTCAAATGACCACGGCAAAAATCATGTCGACGCACAAATTGTTCAGGCGGCGACCAAGTGGAAACGACTTGCCCTCAAGCAGTTCGGTATGAATACAGGCGAGGGGCTGCTTACCGATATGCGGGCCGTGCGCAAAGACTATTTCCTCGACCATGACCACAGCGCTTATGTTGACCAGTGGGACTGGGAACTGGCAATAAACCAGGAACAGCGGGACCTGCGTTTTCTGACCGAGGTGGTGGAGAAGATATGGAAGGTTATCAAGGGTGCTGAGGAACATGTGCAGCGGCTGTTTCCTCAGCTAAAGACCGACAGATACCCGGACCTGCCGGAAAAGCTGACTTTCATCCACGCCGAGGAGATACTGGAGAAATACCAGGACCTGCCTCGCAAGCAGCGTGAGACGGAAATCGTAAAGGAGTATCCGGCTGTGTTTATCTACGGCATCGGCTGGGTGCTCGAGGACGGGTATCCCCATGAGATGCGGGCAGCCGACTACGATGACTGGGCCACCGAGACCACCTCAGCCGACGGCCGAGCCATGCACGGGCTTAACGGCGATATTCTCGTCTGGAACCCTGTCACGAAGCGCCGTCATGAATTGACATCGATGGGCATTCGTGTCAACAAAGAGACACTCAAAAAGCAACTTGAAATCTGCGGGCAGCTTGATTTTCTGAAGCTCCCGTATCATCAGGCGATTTTGAACGACCATGTACCGCTGAGCATCGGCGGCGGCATCGGCCAGTCCCGGACGTTTATGTCATTGCTTAAAAAGGCCCATATCGGCGAGGTCAGCGCAACAGTCTGGCCGAAGGTTCTGAAGGACATGTGCGCCAAAAAGAACATCCACATTATCGAATAAGCACAAGCTG
>DATKWV010000017.1:0-7154 GCA_035529405.1 Sedimentisphaerales bacterium
TGCTTTTGCCTGGGACTGATGGCAAAACCAATGCTTGTGACACTGCCGTTTGTATTAATCCTTTGGGATTATTGGCCGTTGGGACGTTTGAGGTTCGGCAACGACAACACAAATGTAAAGCCGCTGGCCCGCAAACGTGAAAACATCCGGCTAATTGCAGAAAAAATACCCCTGCTGATATTATCGGTATTGTCGTGCGTGATAACCTACATTGTCCAGGAAAAAGCAGGCGTGATGGAGTTTGCGAAGGGAATTACCCTGTCCGTTCGCCTGCAGAATGTTTTATTCGCTTACGCCGGCTACATAGGCAAAATGTTCTATCCCTGTAATCTTGCTGTTTTATATCCCTACCCGGCAGGTATCAATCCCTTGCAGTTAATTGTCGGCGTGGTTGTACTGACAGCGCTGTCCGGCTTTGTGATAATTTACGCAGGCCGACATCGTTTTCTTTTAACCGGCTGGCTCTGGTTCGTTGGGACCCTGGTTCCGGTAATCGGCATAGTGCAGGTCGGCGCACAATCGATGGCAGACCGTTACATTTATCTGCCTTCAATCGGGTTTTTTATTATGCTTGTGTACGGTATAGCCGTGCTGACAACCAGGCTGCGAATACCGCCAGGCGCCGTTAAGCTTTGCAGCGGTCTGGTGCTTGGAATTCTTCTGCTGTGTACACGAAGACAGTTGTGGCACTGGAAAGACAGCAGCACTTTATTCGAACATACACTTGCAGTAACCGAAAATAATTTCGTCATACATAATAATTTCGGCAACGAGCTTCTTAATACAGGTCAGGTCGGCAAGGCTATTGAACATTACAGAAAAGCCGTGCAAATCAAGCCGGACTACAGCGTAGGCGCCAAAAACCTGGGCGCTGCGCTTGTGCAGGAGGGCCGATTTGACGAAGGCATCGGCTATCTTAACCAGGCGCTGAAAATGCGGCCCGACTGGGCCGAGGTCTATAACAGTCTGGGCCAGGCCTGTGGCAGACAGCAAAAATATCAACAGGCTGTCGAATATCTGCAGCAGGCGCTGCAGCTTAATCCTGATTATGCCGATGCCCATTACAACATGGGCCTTGCCATGACAAGACTGTCACAATACGACCAGGCGGTTGAGCATTTCAAAGAGGCGATGCGGATACAACCGTACCGGATACACATACACAACGATATCGGCAGCATATACTATATGCAGGGCAGGTTCGATAAGGCGGTTGAGCAGCTTGATTCGCTGGCCAAAGCTTATGCTGCTGAAGGCAAACATCAACAGGCAATACAGACCCTTCAGAAAGCAATAGAGCTGGCTGGCTCAACCGGCCGGAAAGAACAAGTACAGGAACTGGAAAAAAGATTGAAACTTTACCAGGCTCAACTGCGCCGCAAAAAGTAACTAACATGCCCACGCTCGCAATGTTGAGAAAATATACCCGACCACAGAAACCGCCTGAAACAGTTATCCTTTTACCTTATTGTCAAGCAGAACAACCTTACGGTATTTTTCAGCAGATAGTGTATCTTTCAATATCCTGCGGATTTCGCGCATAGGGGTGCGCTGTGTTACGTGCGTGACGATAATATGCTCGTTTTGCAGCTTTTCCAGCAGAGTCGCAAACTCGTTTATGTGCATATGCCTGCCTGCCTCGGCGCGCTGGGTATGTTCCTGTTCGTAAAACGTGCACTCGCAGACCAGAATCCTGCTTTCGGCAATGTATTTTAACTGCGAAAAGTCAATGTACTGCGTGTCACCGAGGTAGGTTACGATTGGTATTTCAAGCGGATAATCGATTTCCACGCCCTGTTTTTTTAACTGCACGATTTGCGGGCCTGTAAGGGCTGCGTATTCGGGCTTGATTTTCTTTCGCTTTTCAAGTACGCAGTAGCCGACCGAGCCTTTACTGTGTTTTGTCGGAAACACCCTGGCAAAAAGATTCGGTTTTATCCGGTACTCGTCGCCGGGTTTTACACCGACCAGGTTGGCGGGGACCTTGTTTCCGTCCATCTTTGACCAGCCGTTTATTATCTGCGTCATCGGCGCCAGCAGATTCTCAGGCGCCAGAATGGTCCCGGCGCTCTGGCCGCAGAAATTGCGGTGTGATAGATAATACGCTATACCTGCGGCGTGGTCCATGTGACCGTGTGTAAGCAGAACGTTGTTTATCGAGATAACCTGGTCGGGAGCCTTGCCTATATCGAAACATACATCCAGCTGCGGTATCGCCACAACGGTCTCTTCGCCCGCAACGGAATAGCCCATGATTGTCAAATCATCTATTTTTATCGATGCCAGATTGTGAGCGGGCATTGGTTTTCCTTAAAAATTACACAGCTGCAGAAAAGCAATGGTAAATATAACCGCAGGTTTGTCAATTTGTTTTTGACAAGGCTTGTAGGTTTGCCCGGCAGCAATTATCATATATGGTACAATTATCATCAGATTCGATAAGGACAGAAACGATGCCGGATAAACGAAATCACAGGGGCCCGCATCCGGAAGATGCGAATTTGTTTGTAGCGGCCAAAATAAAAAATCTGCGAAGCGCCGTGGCGGATTTTTCACTGCTGCTGACAAGAGGCTACGCTGACAAAAGTGCGCTGAAACTCGTCGGGGACAGGTATTCGCTCACAGAAAGACAACGACTGGCGGTTATGCGCTGTGCCTGCAGCGACCAGCAGTTGGTATCCCGCAGGCAGCGTGAAGTTGAAATTGCGCAAGTGGCAAATAACGGTATTGCCATAGACGGCTATAATGTTCTGATAACAATCGAAGCGGCCATAAGCGGAGGCATAATTTTCAAAGGCCGTGACAGCTGTCACAAGGACCTCGCCAGCATACACGGCACATACCGCAAGGTCGCTGAGACAATACCGGCCCTGCAGCTTATAGGCGAATTTTTATCGGAGGCCGCAGCAGGTGAGTGCACATGGTTTATTGACAGCCCCGTATCCAACAGCGGGCGGCTGAAAACATTAATCCGCCAGCTCGCCGAGAAAAACCAGTGGAAGTGGAGCGCGGAGCTTTTGTTCAATCCCGATACCGAACTTATTGCAAGCGACATGATTGCAGCCACCAGCGACTCAATAGTGCTGGACGGCTGCCAGAAGTGGGTCAATCTGGCGGCGGAAATTATCAAACGAAAAATGCCCCTGATTGAAGTTGTAGACCTTTCATCCGACCGCTGAATAATGCCGTGGGCAGCATCGGAAAGCCGGATTCGGCATCTCAAAATATAAGGCAATACGTTGCCAAAACGGGTAATGGCGTCCATACTAAAACACTTGACGGCAGCACCGGCAGTGTGTAACATTTATGGCGTAGTTTTCGCGGATGTGGCGGAACTGGCAGACGCGCAGGCTTCAGGTGCCTGTGGGCATTAGCTCGTGGAGGTTCGACTCCTCTCATCCGCATTGCACCCCTTACGGCTACTGCAACTTCTGTTTCAGTCCGCCGTTTGCTGCCCAAACATCGGTTTTTGCGGCTAAAACGGGGCATCCAAAACTTAATCCCGGTCTTTCCGGCCCTGCAGCAAACACAGCCCAACAATTGTAACGTAAATTCTTAAGGTGAGCCGATAATTATAATATATGTGGGAAATGGCTTTCAATTTAGAGCGGACGTTGTCGGGCCTAAAGCCTGTGTATCTGACCGTACCGGGTATTGCCGCGGTGCTGGCGGGACTGTTTTTATGGCTTGGCGGCCTCGGGCTCAGGATACCGCTGGTTACGCTGCTCGGTGCCGTCAGCGGCGGCGCTTTGGGCTGGCTGGTTATCGGCAAAATCTCGGCGGTGGCTATCCTGGCGGTATTAGCCGCAGCGGCTGCGGTTTTTTTCGAGAGGATATTTATAATTGTTCTTACGGCAATCCTCGCTGCTGCCTGCGGCTTTGTGGTCCTGGCGGGTCCTTACGTAAACGGCGCCGATAACCTGTCAAAGGCCATACTGAACGCCTCCGGACAGATACCCTTGTATATCTGGCTGGCGATACTGGCGGTGACGGTGACGGTTTTAGCCGTCGGCTTTTTATTCCGGCGTTTAATCTCTGCGTTGTGCTGTGCAAGCCTCGGGGCGATGCTGATTTTTGCGGGTATGATTGTGTTGCTGGTTTACAAAGGCACAATGCCCCTAAGTTACATCAACAGCAGACCCTTGTTTTACGCCGGTGTTTTCGCCGCTATGGTTGCCTTCGGCACAACCGAGCAGTTATTGCTTTGGAAATTACACATAACACAATCGAACCCGAAAAAACATAAGACCGACGACAATTGCCAGCAGACCGGCAGGCAATCGATAAATTGGCGCAGTTTCTAAGATTCCGCAGCCCGGCGGGTTTGCCGCTTTGAATTGCGTCGGTAATCAAGACCCAGTTAAGGAGAAAAAGCGATGGATTACGCTACAATTCTCGCACAGGCCGTCAAAACCGCCGGCGAAGCGCCACAGGCACAGGATGCCATTGTGCCGGTTGATTCCATTTGGCAGTATATTACTTCGCTGAACCTGCTGGAATCGCTGACATTCATATCGTTTGGTGCGGTTTGTCTTTTCTACGGGTGGCGTGTTTTCAAGATACTGGTAATCATCAGCTTTTCGCTGTTGGGTCTTCTTTTGGGTATGGCGATAACCGACCGGCTCAACGGCAGTGACAGCCGGCTGCTCGGCGGCATTATTGGTTTGGGTTTAACCGGCGTGCTTTCGGTACCGCTTATGCGATGGGCCGTAAGCATATTAGGCGCTATCTCAGGCGGCACTTTGACCGCAGGCCTGTGGTATGCCTGCAAGCTGCCCGAAACTTATATATGGGCCGGGGCTTTAGTAGGTATCGTTGCAGGCGGAATGATTTCCTTTATTGTCTTCAAGATAGCCGTAATGCTGTTTTCCTGCCTGGGCGGAAGCGCACTGATAGTTACGGGGGTATTGGCACTTCTATACCTTTACCCGCCCACCCAGCAACAGGTGCAGGACCTGGTTTTTAACCACAAGTGGTTTCTGCCGGCAGGGCTGATGCTGCCCACAGCCACAGGCATATTTGTACAGAACAAATTCGTCAAGGGCTACAAGGACTGGAGCGTCTGATATTGCCCGGCCCGCGCGCAAGTGTCACGAACCGCCCTGCATTGGCACGCAGGCTCCGGCTGTACCCCGGACAAAGCAAAAAGGGTTCAAAGACAGGATTGCAGGCAACTCAACCAGGTTATAATTGCTTTGGGGGCCAGCAGGCATTGACGTAAGCGGGCAGGCGTGATAAAATTCACCCGTTGCGGTGAAAGTAGCTCAGTTGGTAAGAGCACTGGATTGTGGTTCCAGGGGTCGCGGGTTCAAATCCCGTCTTTCACCCTTGCTATCGCAGCTTATATTACGCTGGACGTTTCCTGCATAAAAGCATACCGCCCAAACCCAGCAGCGCTACGGTAGCCGGTTCGGGTACAGCGGCGAGGTATTCGTCGCCTGCGGCTATGGTCTCGGCGGCGGACATATCCGGGCCGCAGTCAATAGAATGGCCGGCTGATTTGGCGGTATTGGCGTAATAAGTTCCACCGTTGTCGGCTACCCAGAAATAAATATTATACATAGAGTCAAAAGTAAATTCCGGCAGATATACGTTGAAACTTGTGTCCGGAAAGTTGAGTGTCACCGTGCAGGGTGTAAAGGTGATTGTCTTGCCTGAATAATTGGCTACGCGGATACCGAGGTCACCGGTGACTATATCGTTGTCGGTGACGTTTATAAGGCCGTTGTTAAAGTATGCACAGGCAAGATTGTAACCTGCGCCGTTTCCGGAGTACCCAGCAGTATAATCGGCTGTCGCGAACGGATACAAATAGACGCTTTCGGCAATAGAGGCCGATATCCACGGCACGGGGTTAAAGGTCATACCGGGTTCTGTAACTATATCGAACTGACCGTTTTTGGGTTCTATCAATGCGGACCGGGCGATGCCGCACAACAGCGCTGTCAGCGCGGCCATGGTGCAGATTTTTAGTGTGAAATCCCCCATGTATCTTCTTTTCATAAAAATAACTACATTCATATTATGACATTTTTACAGTACCATGTCAAGAAAAAAATTATAAAGTTGTCTTGGACTGATATGTAACCAATGAGCACGGCCGCGTGGTTATGACTTTTAGGAAACGAATCTTTTTTGTTCGCCGTGAAAGAACTGCTTTTCATAGCGAACGGCTGCTGTTTTCAGCTTGATTACGACAGTTCAGAGACGGCAAAAGGGTCGGCATGTCACCGAAGTGGCTTTGGCCGACCCCCTTTATGGTATATCACGGTTTTAAACGCCGTGTTACGTTTGTGCCGGGCATGGCAACCGTCCCTAACCGGCGAATTGTCAAACCCAGCTCAAAGAGAAGAAGAGGAGAGAGTTTTTATGGTAACAAACTGTTCACTCGTAATCAGGGCAGGGCCCTGTTAATTTTCGTGCTGGGCTTGGTCTTGCAGCCTCTCAAACCCAGCATAGAGAAGAGGAGAGAAAGATTCTCGTATATAATCACGGCGGGGCCGTGCTTTACTCGGCCGGGCTTGGTAACCCTTTTCGCTAATTGCTTTTTTGGTTAACCAGCCCAGCTTGGGGGGAGAAAACTCCTCGTGAGCATATATTTATCACGACTTAAGACGGTCGTGTCTGCTCTCTCAAGCGTTACGTTTTTTACCGGCAACGGTGACCGGGCCCGCTACTTTCTGATTTTTTCTTCGTGTACGGTTTTGGCAGGCGATATTGCCCTTATGGAAACGGCGCCTTTGAGTCCGAGGACGTTAGCTACAGTTTCGAGGAACAACTGGTCGGTGCTGTCATCGGTCAATACTGCGCTGACGCCAAGACTTCGTGCGGCAATTTCCTGGGCCGGGTCACCGGCTCTTATGAAAACGATGGTGGGGATATGTGGTTTTACGGCTTTTAGTCTTTTTATAAACAAGCCGTCTTTCATATCCTCCAAATCCCAGTTGCTGATAACGCTGTCAACTTTTTTACTTTTTAAAGAGCCTGCAGCAGTCTTGCCAGACTGCATAGTTATTAATCTAATCGGCAGTTCACGGAGGACTTCGTTTTTGCCGTTAAGGCCGACCGTTAACACTGTTGCTTGTACGAGGACTATCATTGCACTTCCCAAAGTTATCCACAAACCGTTGAACTGCAATTATCAAAGTTACGTC
>DATKWV010000018.1:0-20754 GCA_035529405.1 Sedimentisphaerales bacterium
ATATACTCGAAACTTATGTTCGTCGTATTGGGAAGACGGTTATCCTTATCGCCGTTCAGGCTGCTGCCCGGACAGTTTTTTAATATACCGTTTTCAAGTTTGTCCCGCAGAAGCCTTACCCTGTTGTTTTCCTCTTCGAGATTTCTGCCGGCCAGTTCGCACGCCTTGCCAAGCCCCACTATTCCGGGCACATTTTCGGTGCCTGCTCTTCGACCGCCCTCCTGGTGACCGCCCAGCATAAACGGCGACAGACGCGTACCTTTTCGCACATACAGCACCCCCACTCCTTTTGGGCCGTGCAGCTTGTGGCCCGAAATACTTAATAAATCTATATTACTTTCAGCCAGATTCAGTTTTATTTTACCCACCACCTGCACGGCATCCGTATGGAACACCACACCCCTGCTGGTAACCATTTCAGTAATTTTATCTATCGGAAAAACGTTTCCGGTTTCGTTGTTGGCATACATTATCGTAACCAGGGCCGTATCATCGTCGATTTGACTTTCCAGTTCGTCAAGGTCAAGCCGTCCTTGCCTGTCGACCGGCAGTTCCACCACCGTATATCCGTGATTTTCAAGTTCCCTGCAGACGGTCAGCACAGCCGGATGTTCCACTCTTGTGGTTATAATCTTGCGCCTGTTATCAGCGGCACTTAATACACCCTTTATAGCGGCGTTGTCACTTTCGGTACCGCCGCTTGTAAATATGACCTCGCTGGGGTCACAGCCGACCAGGGCCGCAATCTTTTCACGTGCCAGACCGATTTGTCTGCCGAGGTGTCCTCCAAAAGTGTGCATACTCGAAGGATTGCCGTAAAACCGGCAGAACAACGGCCTCATTTCCTCAAGCACTTCTTCTGCAACTTTCGTAGTCGCGTTGTTGTCGAAATATATGGTCTTCATTTTATTGCCGATGGTTATGCGGCTGTTGAGCCGATTCATCGTCTTCTTCCACGAAAAGTTCCTCGCTGACAAATTCGCGCAGCTTTGCCTCGACCACCTCTTTCATTGTAACCTCAGCCATCCGGCACTGCGAGCACATGCCTCTGAAAGCAACAATGACTTTATTGCCCTCTACGTCCACAAGTTCTATGTTCCCGCCGTGCGCCCGCAAAGCCGGTCGGATTTGCTCGTTTATAGTCTGCTGAATAAGCTGTATCTTCTGAATGTTGGTCAGCCTGCCTTTTCGCCGCGGCAGCGTTGTTCGCTTATCTGCAGCGCTGCCCTGAAACCTTTCTATAATCTTCTCAATCTCGCCCTTGCAGCCGCCGCAGCCGCCGCCGGCCTTACAGTAATTGGTCACCTCCTCGACGCTGGAAAGATTGTTTTCGAGTATGACCTTTTCGATTTCCTTTTTAGTTACACCGAAACACGTACAGACAACTTTGCCTTCGAGCTTGTGCTTTTTCCTGCCGCCCGTGAGGTAGTTCTCAATCGCCGCTTCCAGCGCTTCTCTGCCCATCACCGAGCAGTGCATCTTTTGTTCCGGCAGTCCCCCAAGGTATTCTGCTATATCCTTGTTGGTTACTTTGCCCGCCTGGTCGATGGTCATACCCTTTATCATTTCCGTTAAAACCGAGCTGGTGGCAATTGCGCTTGCGCATCCGAAGGTCTTGAACCTGGCGTCTTTGATTCTGCCGTTGGCGTCGAGCTTGAATGTCAGCTTAAGCGCGTCTCCGCAGGCCAGGGAGCCGACCTCACCCACACCGTCCGGATTTTCAATTTCCCCGACGTTGCGGGGATTGAAAAAATGGTCTTTTAATTTTTCCGTGTATTCCCACATAAATTCGTATCTCGTTGTCTTCGGTTAATCAGGCTGCCAAATACTATCCACTTTTTTCTAATGCCTGTTCGAAATCGCTTATTATATCGTCGATATGTTCAGTCCCGACCGATACACGAATATAATCGTCTGTAACTCCCGCTGCAAGCTTTTCGGCATCGCTTAGCTGCTGGTGCGTGGTGCTGGCCGGGTGTATGACAAGGGTCTTGCTGTCGCCGATATTGGCCAGGTGACTGGCAAGTTTAACGTTATCTATGAATCTTATACCTGCCTGCTTGCCGCCCTTTATGCCGAAGCCCAGAATCGCCCCCTGGCCGTCGGGAAGATACCTCTTTGCAAGTTTGTAATCGGGATGGGACTTCAGGCCGGGGTAATTCACCCAGCTTACAGAATCCTGTCCCTGCAGCCAGTCCGCAAGCTTCATCGCGTTTTCGCTGTGTCTTGGCATACGAAGATGCAGCGTTTCAAGTCCCTGTAAAAACAGAAACGCATTGAAGGCCGACATGCACCCTCCCATATCTCTGAGCAGTTGACACCTGACTTTCATAACGTAAGCCAGTTCTTTGAATTGCTCGACAAACCTCACCCCGTGATAACTGGTGTCCGGCTCTGTCAATTCCGGGAATCTGCCGTTGTCCCAGTCGAATCTGCCTGAATCGACAACCGCCCCGCCGATACTGGTGCCGTGACCGCCTATGAATTTCGTACAACTGTAAACAACGATATCGCTGCCATACTCCATCGGCCGAAAAAGTACGGGTGTGGCCGCCGTATTATCGCATACTGCCGGTATACCGTTATCATGCGCAACCTTCGCTATCTGCTCATACTCTAAAATATCATTCCTGGGATTACCGATTGTCTCTATGAAAACAAGCCTGCTGTTGTCTTTTATCGCCCTGGCAAAATTATCCGGTTTTCCCGGCTCGACAAAAGTGACCTCGATGCCCAGCCGCGACAAAGTGTGACCAAATAGCGTCACTGTCCCGCCGTAAAGAGAGCTTGAAGCGACAATATGCTCACCGCTTCTGCAAATCGTAAGTACAGCCGCCGTTATTGCCGCCATACCCGAGCTGAAACACACCGCACCTGCACCGCCGTCCAGTGCCGCCAGACGCTTTTCCAAAACCGCCACCGTAGGGTTCGTCAGCCGGCTGTAGATATTGCCTGTCTCTTCGAGAGCGAAAAGCCTTGCCGCATGCGCGCTGTCCTTGAAACAATAGCTGCTGGTCTGATAAATGGGCACCGCCCTGCTGAAAGTATCCGTATCTACCTCCTGCCCGGCGTGCACAGCTAATGTGTCCAAATGATATTTGCTTGCTTTGTCCATTCTGTTAAATTCCCGCCTTTATTCTGTAGGTAATATTTCCACCATCCTGTCAATCGCTTTTCTGGCTTTTGTCCGTATTGGCTCGTCAACCGTAACTTTATGCTGCATATCTTCCAGAGACCAGAAAATCTTCTCCAGCGTGATTTTTTTCATATTCGGGCAAATCGCCCGCTCACTGGCCGCGATAAACTCCGCCTGCGGGTTCTGTTTTTGCAAGGCGTGGATTATGCCCGTTTCCGTGGCAACGATAAAACGCCCGTGCTTATTTTGACCGGCATAACGCAGCATCTGTCCCGTACTCAGTAACTTATCGCAAAGCGCTTTTACCGGCTCGGTACACTCCGGATGCGCCATAATAACCGCGTCGGGATATTTCGCTTTTGCCGTTTTAATATCTTCTTCTGTTATAACCACGTGGCTTGCGCAGTAACCAGGCCAGAGTATTATATTTCTGCCGGTCCTGTCAGCCGCAAACCGCCCAAGATGCCGGTCGGGAACAAAAATAATCTCACCGTTCGCAGGCAGTGATTTGACCACTTCCACGGCGTTGGCGCTGGTGCAGCAGTAATCGCTTTCTGCCTTGACCTCCGCGGTACTGTTGACATAACAGACAACAACCGCACCCGGATGCTGGGCCTTAAGCTGCCGCAGCTGCTCAGCGGTTATCATATCAGCCATCGGACAGCCCGCATATTTTTCCGGCAGAAGCACCGTCTTTTCCGGCGAAAGTATCGCCGCGGTCTCTGCCATGAACCGCACGCCGCAGAATACTATCACTTCCGCATCCGTTTGCGATGCCTTTATACTAAGACCCAGGGAATCACCGCAGAAATCCGCCAGGTCCTGTATCTGGCCCGGCTGATAATTATGCGCAAGTATCACAGCTTTGCGCTTCTTTTTGAGCTGCTGTATTTTCTCTAACAGCCTCTGCTGCAAAACAGCCTCCCTGGTTTCCTCATTCAACCCTTATGCTTTGTATAAACAAGCTCGCCGCCGGATGCCGTAACGGTAACATCAGCCGGTACCGATTCCTTTATCCACACATTGCCGCCTATTACAGAGTTTGTGCCGATTACCACGTTGCCCAGTATCGTCGCCTCGGCGTAAATTATAACATTATCCTCAATCGTCGGGTGCCTTTTGCCGCCTTTTATTACCCTGCCTCTTTCGTCTTTGGGGAAACTCAACGCCCCAAGCGTTGTACCCTGATAAATCTTTACATTATCGCCTATGACCGTAGTTTCACCTATTACTACACCGGTACCGTGGTCTATAAAGAAATTCCTGCCTATCGTTGCACCCGGATGTATATCTATACCCGTCCTTGAGTGAGCGCACTCAGACATTATTCTCGGAATCAGCGGTATCTGCTTTACGTACAACTCGTGCGCAAGACGATATGTCGCTATCGCTGTTATACACGGATAGCTTATCACGATTTCCTCGTACGATTTTGCTGCCGGGTCCCCGTCGAATGCCGCCTCAACGTCGCCTTTAAGCAGTTCCCTGATGCGGCCCAATGCAGACAACAGGTGCCCGGCCGCGTCTTCTGCCATCGCCCGGCAGCCGCCGGCATCACAATTCTCCATCCTGCAGCGGTACCGGCACGCCCTTTCTATCTGCTCGCACAGTTCGCTGTAAACCTGGCACAAAATGTCACCCACAACATAGTTTACATTCGATTTTGAAACCGGACGTTTGCCCGTATACCCCGGGAAAAGCAGTTCAAACAGCAAATCAAGTATCTCCAGAATCTTATCCCGCACCGGCAGATTGGTAGTGTCGATAAAATTTATTCCCGAATCACCGGCATAGGTACGAACAAGCTCATTTACAAGATTTTCTGCCTGCCTGTCTGTCAACCTGTGCTGTTGCATCTTCTCACCTTTCCAAACACCAAAAAATCATATATCGAACATCTCTGTGGAAATATATCTTTCTGCCGTGTCCGGCAGCACGGCCACTATTGTTTTGCCCTCGTTTTCCGCTCGCAGCGAAAGCTGCACCGCCGCCCACATCGCCGCACCGCTGCTTATACCCGCCATTATTCCTTCTTTTTCGCCCAGCTGTCTGGCAGTAACGGTGGCATCTTCGTTTGAGACCTGTACAATCTCATCTATTACACCCATATCCAGTACTTCCGGGATAAACCCTGCTCCTATTCCCTGTATCTTGTGACTGGCTGCCTTGCCGCCGGACAGTACCGGCGAATCTTTCGGCTCAACTGCCACAACCTTAAGTTCCCTGTTGTATTCCTTCAATACCTGCCCGCAGCCGGTCAGCGTACCGCCTGTACCCACGCCCGAAACCAGGATATCAACGCTGCCGCCGCTGTCTATCCATATTTCCGGCCCTGTAGTTTCCCTGTGTATTTGCGGGTTGGCAGGGTTGTTGAACTGCTGTGGCATATAAGCATTAGGATTCTCGCTGACCAGTTCCTCTGCCTTTTCCACCGCCCCCAGCATCCCGCGCTGTGCCGGCGTAAGCACTATCTCGGCGCCAAAAAGACGCAGCAGCTTTCGTCTCTCAATACTCATCGATTCCGGCATCGTGAGCAATAATTTATATCCCTTGGCTGCGCAAACAAATGCCAATCCTATACCCGTATTGCCGCTGGTAGGTTCGATGATGACCGTTTCCGGCCCTATTTTGCCTTTCTTCTCAGCATCCTCTATCATCGACAACGCAATTCTGTCTTTGACGCTGCCGCACGGATTAAAGTATTCCAGTTTGGCAAGTATCCTGGCCTTGCCGCTGCCCAGTTTATTGATTTGGACCAGCGGCGTAAAGCCTACGGTATCTGTAATATCCTTGAATATTGCACTCATCGCCTTTCTTTCTTAAAGCTATATTTGATAGTTTGCCATACTGCTGCTTTGCGCTTTGTCCGCTAAGTCCTGTAAAGTTACTGATTCCAGTACCGTCTCTATTGCCTCTTGAACACGTACCCAGATGTCCCTTACCACGCAATCAGCCGTTCGCTGGCAAAAGCTGTTATCTTCCACGCATTCGACGGTAGCCACCGGCCCTTCAAGCACTCTGAAGCAATCACTGAGTTTAATCTGGTCGGCGGCTTTGGCAAGGATATATCCGCCCCTGGAGCCTCGAACGCTTCTGACAAATCCTGCTGTCTTAAGCATCGCCATTAATTGTTCAAGGTACTTTACTGATATACCTTGCCGCTGTGCGATGGTCTTTATGTGCAGGGGTCTGTCGCTGCCGCTTGTCGCCAGTTCCAATATCGCCCGTACGCCGTATCTGGTTCGCGTTGAAAGCCTTATGACAAGTCTCCTATTATTCCTATTATATCAGTAGGGTATTATACTTCCATACTTAACACAAAACAAGTTGTTCGTGAAAAATCTCAAAAATTATTTCAAACCCCTTATTTCTGCCATCGGCCTTATATAGGCTTAGAAACCGTTTTATACGGTAATAAAGCCCGCCTGGCGGGTGCGGATAAATGGTTAATTTTCTTGACAAGCCGGCATTTGCAGCCTAAAATGCACCCGCATTTGCTGGAAAAGGGGTGTTACGGATGGCAAAAACTGCCCGAAAAAAAGTGGCGTTTGTTTCGTCCTTTCTGCCACGAAAATGCGGGATAGCCACGTTTACATCGTCGCTTATCGAAAACGTTGCTTTGGCCGCTAATGGGGATTTTGAGCCCCTGGTGGTGGCAATGCGCTCGGATAAGGCCCAGAAGTACGACCACCCCGTAAAATTCGAGATACGGGAAAACGTAAAAAACGACTATATCTGTGCCGCCGATTATATTAATTTCAGCCATGTCGATGTAGTGTCTGTTCAGCATGAATTCGGACTTTTCGGCGGTCCGGCGGGTTCATACCTGACCTCGCTGCTGAAAAGATTGAACGCACCCATCATAACCACGCTGCACACAGTACTGAACGAGCCTGACAGTGCTTACCGCGATGCGCTTATAGAGTTATGCAGCCATTGCTGCAAGGTTATCACTATGAATGAACGCGGTGTGGACATGCTGGCCGATATTTATGGTATATCCGGCAGGAAAGTAGAGCTGATTCCGCACGGCATACCCGACCTGCCGTTCGTGGACAACAACTACTACAAACACAAGTTCGGGATGGAGGGGCGCAGAACGATTTTAACGTTCGGGCTGCTCAGCAAGAACAAGGGAATCGAGATGATGCTTAAGGCCATGCCCGCCGTGGTGCGGGCTGAACCGTCTGCGCTGTACATAATTCTGGGAATGACACATCCGTCCGTGTTAAAGCACGACGGTGAATCTTACAGGTTCAGCCTGCAGGGAATGGTAAAAGAATTACAGCTGCAGAATCATGTGATTTTTCACGACAGATTCGTAAGTAACGAGGAGCTCAACAATTTCCTGTGTGCAGCCGATATTTATGTCACGCCCTATCTGAACGAGGAACAGCTGACCAGCGGAACGCTGTCGTTTGCGGTGGGCACCGGCAGGGCCGTGGTCTCTACCCCTTACTGGGCGGCCCTGGAGCTGCTGGACAAAGGCCAGGGAAAACTGGTGCCGTTCGGCGACAGTGGAAAACTTGCCGAGACAGTGGTGGAGATTCTGAAAAATAACTCGCTGTTTTATTCGCTGAGAAGAAAGGCCTACGATTACGGCAGGAGCAGGACCTGGCCAAAGACAGGGCAGGCATACTGGAAACTGTTCAACTCAAAACTGCTCAACATTCAGGCTGTGGCGAAAACCATAATCCTGCCTGCCAAAACCATTTCTCCGGTTCAAATACCCGAACCGTCTCTGCTGCATCTGAAAAGACTATCGGATGACACGGGATTATTTCAGCACGGAATTTTCACGACCCCCAGTCGCAAATACGGCTACACCACCGATGATAACGCACGGGCTGTAATTGCAATGACAAAGTATTACACGCAGTACCCCGAGCAGGAGGCTTTCTCGCTTTTTGACAAATATCTGTCCTTTATTCTGCACGCACAAAACGCCGACGGCACGGTCAGGAACATTATGACTTATGACAGGAACTGGCAGAGTAACGAGCCTGCCAGTGACGCACTCGGCAGGACATTGTGGGCGCTGGGCACGGTAATGGCACAGCCGCCTTCGGCTGCATATATTTCCACGATAAAAGACCGCTTTGACAGGTCCGTAAAACACGTACAGCAGCAGTATCCTCGCGGCATGGCCTATTCTATTCTGGGTATGAGTGACTACCTCAAGCAGTTCGGCGGCGCCAGTGAAATAAAACGCGAGCTTGAGATGGCCGCAGACGGCCTGGTTGACCAGTACAACGAGAACACACAGCCCGACTGGCAATGGTTCGAGGATATCTTAACTTATGACAATGCCGTTATGCCGCACGCATTGTTTGTGGCTGTTTCGACTCTCGGCAACAAAAAATACCTGGAAGTGGCCGAAAAGACCTGCCGGTTCCTGCTGAAAAATACTTTTGACGGCAATCACTTCAGCTTCGTAGGTTGTAAGGGCTGGTACGAACGCGCCGGGCGTAAGGCTACTTTCGACCAGCAGCCCCTCGAAGCCGCAAGTACCATTCTCATGCTCGGTGCCGCGTACGAAGCAACACAAAACGACGAATTCCTGACCCTGCAAAGAAAGGCATTTGACTGGTTCCTCGGCGCTAACGATTTACAGGTGTGCCTGTATGACTTCAGAACCAAAGGCTGCAATGACGGCTTAACTGCAAACGGTGTCAACACGAACCAGGGAGCCGAAAGTATCCTGAGTTTTCTTGTAAGCCTGTTAGCTATAGCTGAAAGCGACGCGCTGGTGGATAAAATCACCGCTGCCGACAACATGGAATCCGACAGCTACCTTCTGGCATCGGCACCGGAAAAGAACGTAAGTACGCCGGCTTATGCCACAAAGGCTGTACCGACCAGCACGGCAAAGACAAAGCAACTGCACAAGGGCGTCCAAAGCTAAGACTTCCACCATATAAGCGCAGGTCAAAACAAGACGAGCTCGAGTACACCGGTGTTTTCACTTTTGTTCGAGAATTTCTGCGCCTTTTTCACCGGTCCACTTAATGTCCCCGCCCAGCCCCTGCACGGTCTGACAGCCTGCCAGAAAAATCAACAAAACCATTAAAACAACCAATAAACCGATTCTCTCGACCATATTTGCAGACCCTCATTTTACCCAGGTTGGGTGCAAACAAACAGCCACAAAATTACCCAATCTCCCTTTACAGCAGTTTTCAAACTGTGCGAATAAAATGATTTGTCACATCGGCCCCGGTCATATAATACCATCATGGAAACAGTTCAGTCCACAACAATCCGGTCAAAAAAACATTCGAGACAGTATTTACAGGCTTGGGGGTTATTATTTATCACGGCAGTAACCTCAATTGCGCGGTTTAGCGGCTGGCCGGCAGACGACCGAGAAGAAAAAGAGAAAAATCGAGCAAAATTTGGGGCAAAAATCGACCGTATTTGGGGGGCACACTGCGTTTTTGGCCCAAAAACGCGGATTTGGCCTCAATCAAAACCGTCCACCCTCAAAAAAACGCAAAAAAACACGCGAAAAATGATGCCAAAATGACAAAAACGCGCGGATTTTGAGCCAAAACGACAAAAAAACGCAATTTTATGCCAATTTTTTCGCGCTATCACCGGAATTGATTGACGCAAACCGTGACTCGGGGCTGGTGACTCGTCGCTCGCAGGTTGCTGCTTTTTGAAGGCCGCGGCGGTACATCTGCGGGCTAAGTACCGTCAGAGCAGGGTTCATCGCGGGACTTTTGCGGTTTCGCCGGCAAGGCTTTGCGCAACAGCTCCAACATCCGGCACTACCAGCCGTGGAGGGTCTGCAGTTGGTCTATTATCTGTGCAGGGTCGGTCATATAATCCGGTTTTGCCTTTTTCGGCCTGCCGGCAAAAGAGCTTCTGGGTTTGCGTTCGGCCATGTCTTTGCACTCCTTATCAACAACAGTATTTACCGCTTGGAGGGCCGGCGGCGGCGTTTTGGGCGTTCGGGTGCAGGCACAGCCTTTTTAAGGACAGGCCAGCTTTCCGGAATCGGAATCCTGTGCGCAGCCATAAAGCGCGCCAGTTCATCTATCGGGATACGCCGGTCCCTGCTGCCGGGGATGCGATAGCCGTTGAGAAGGCCCTTGTCGAACCACTGCGAAACGGTGCGCGGGGCAACATTACAAATATTGGCCACATCGCCCGTTGTCAAAATGTTAGTTCCTTTTGCCATAAATTTTCAAACCTCCAAGCGAAAGTTCGTTGTTCAGAGTTCGTAGTTCACGAACAGAAGACAAAAGTCACAACACAGAAAACAATTCATCCTTCGTAGTAGGCTACTACGGAGAATGGATCGAAAATCGTCAATCTCAAAAATGATTAGCCCCGCCACCTGGGGGCGGGGTTATGCCGGAAGCTAAACATATTTAGCCCCCGGCTCTGCCGGGGGGGTTCTTTACCCCCTGCACCACAGGCCGTTTTCCCGCGAAAATCGTCAATCAATTAATGGCTTCTCCACCCTCAAGAGTTAAAACTCCAGTTCTCAAGGGTACCCGAACCGTCAGGCCCCGGAAGCCGCCACGCCGAGAAATAACCCGGGTACTCGGCTTTTATTTGTTTCTATATCCCACCAGGCCCCAAAAGAATAAGAGCACCGAGCCTTTCACACGTTTCCCAAAATCAAAACTTCCGGCTTTGACTGAAACGCCTGAAAACTCAGTGATTCACTTTTTTGGCCGGTTTACTCCCCGGCCAGACTGTATATTAAGGGATACTGTATCGGAATGCAAGAAAAAAAGGGAAAATTTTTAGACAGGATAACAGGATTGACAGGAATTTAACCGGGGAGAACACTCGTCACGGCCGGTCGTGCCGTAGCCGGGCAGAGAACACAGAGGGAATAATTGTTAATTGGGTAAATGGGTAAGGAGAAAATACAGATTATTCAGGGGATTATTTGGTTGCAAAAAAGCCGATTTTGGGGTAATGTATGGCAGAAACAATGGAATCTGCGAAGATTGAGTTTAAGGTAATATGAGAAGAAAGAATCTCAGATTTAAGATTTCACAATGAAAAAAAGATGCAGGCGGAAAAGATAGAGCTTAAGTTCGGCGAGAAGAACTTATGGCAGAAAAGAAGGAGTATAAGGCGCTATGAGGGTTGAAATAAAAGAATGTTTTAGTAACGCATGGGTGGTTAAGATAGGTGGGGCCTTGATATTGGCACTGCTTTATGCCATAGGGAGAAAAATTTATAATTGTAGAAACCGAAGAACACTATTTTTATGGCTTAAAGATAACACGAAGGATAAAGCCGGTGAACAATTCAAAAGCACGACAGAAATATCAAAACGATTAAATATTGACGAGGATCAGGTTAGAAAAACCTGTTCTCGACACAAAAAGATATTTGAACACGCACACAACAAAGATTTATGGAGCATATACGGCAGTGAACCTAAAAGTGTATATGAGGAAAGAGGTGTGCTTACAATTTAATTATTATAAAACTTCGATTTGCTGCGACCAGCCCCCAAGGGGCACGGGGAGAAGATTTTATGGCGGGGAAGGGATAAAATGGAAAAGGATATAATCATCCTGCTGCATAAAGATTTGGAGCAAAGCGTTTACAGGGACCAGGAAACCGGCCTGGAATTCTGGCTTGCAAGGCAATTGCAGCATTTGCTTGGTTATGCGCAATGGCGAAGTTTTGAGGCAGTTATAGAAAAAGCAAAAACCGCTTGTAAGAATTCAGGCCATGACCCCAACGACCATTTTGCGCAGACGCGCAAAATGGTTGACATCGGCTCCGATGCAAAACGGCAAATAGACGCTATTGCCCTTACTCGCCAATGAGATAACCAATTTCAATATCAAACGAAACGACCTGAGAACGGAAGCACGTATTACAAAAGAACATGTAAAAAACAACCAGGAAGTTCGAAAACTTCTTATCAAGCGAAATATCAAACCTGAAGAGCTGCCGCCGGCAGAAGATGTAAAAAAGCTGGAAAGAAAACTCGCCTCTGAAGAAAAGAAACTGCTAACCAAAGCAGAACCGCTTGATACCACACAGGATAAATCACAGAACGGTCTATGAAACTTCAATTCGACGCCAGTCGGCGGCATGGCCGGCCCGGCAGAGGCGGGGGCTTCCGCCTTCGTCCCTGCGGGACTACGGCGTGACAAGTCGCTGCTTGGCAATGACGCTGTACCGGATGGTGCGGGCAGGCAAAGGTCAAAAGTAAGAGGCGGTGATTACCGGAACTTAAGTGCGGTATCGTAATCGGTGTAAAAGACGTAATCGCCGTGCATCCAGATAAGGCCGGGGCCGGGGGGTTTGTGATTTCTAGGCACAACCGGCCGAACGTTGTTCTTCTTTGAGCCGCGTGTAATCGGCTCAGAACTCCAGTCAGCGCCGCCATTGGCTGTGACGTACCTGTCAATTTCAAACACGCCGTTGACCTGCCTGGCAAGATACACAATCGAGGGATTGTCGTGGTCGAGGGTGATACCGCCGGAATAATAGGTTTCTTTTTCTATGCCGTCGGCGGGGGTCTGCGGAAACCAGCGTCCTGCAGCGACAATCTCAAAATCCCGCCAATTGCCGCCGGTCCATCTTGCGTATCTATAACGATGGTCGGTTTCGTTGATAAAAGCGGCATAGACAATCACGGGACAGCCTGAGCTGTCAACAGCAATGTCCCATATCCAAGCCCGCGCGCCAGCAACAGCGGCATCATAGACCTTGTCGGCCTGTGCCGGCTGGATGGGCAGCCGGGCCATATCCATGATTTTGGTTGCGTCTGCTTTGTATATGGCGCCGTTATAATAACAGGCATAGTAAATGCAGTTTGCCGGTTCATTTCGGGGATGGCCGTCGGTAAATGCGAAATGAATTTTGTCGATACCGTTGGACTCGAGTTTCATATAGGGCCTTGCTCCAGGGCCTTCTATGAGTGTTCGGGCCCGGCTCCAGTTAATACCGTCTTTGGATGTGGAGAAGGCGGGTTTGAAGCTGCCGCCTCTGAAGAATAAATATATCGTGTTGTCCTCGGCACTGAGCAGGACAGGATTTGGGTAGGTAAATCCGTATTTGCCGTCGGTGTTGGTTTCTATTCTCATCTCGGGGCCCCAGGAAGAAATATCCTCGGGTCGGCTGGAGATACGGTAGAACATCGCCTGCTTGTCACCGTGCCTGGAGTAAAAGACCATCAATCGGCCGTCACCACGTATGAGTATGGCAGGATTGGCGTGGTCGTCATACTGCAGTTTTGCTTTTATGGTCACAGATGCTGTTGTTTGTGTTTGACAATCGCAGGAGGCTATCATTATATCTCCTGCCTTATTGACCCAGCCAACGTAGGTTCTTTTATAATTGCCTTCGTAGTGTACGGCCCTGGGGTCGGCAAACCAGCACCAGGCGCCATCAGCGGTCAAATCCTTAAAAGACTCGGCGCTGCGTACTTGAGGTACTGTCTTGTTTGTTGCGGATTCGCCCAGGACATCGGCCCGGCAGAAAAGGCATACGGTAATAACCGGTAAAACCTGTCTGGTCAGTGCTCTAATTTTCATCAACATTTGCAAAAAATACAAGCTCTATCAGGGCCAAAAGGCGGTTACGGCGACAATCAACCATATCAAACCGCCGACGGCAATTTTGGCGGTCAGGCCCGCCAAAGCCCCAACGCCCGCACCGGTACCGGAGCAGACAGCGGTTTTTATTTTTTTACCGGCGATAAGCTCAGTGCCGGCAGTCATTACCGCAGCGCCGGCACAGGCACCCAGTATCGTACCGATAAAAACAACGGGAATAAGTATCGTGCCAAGTACGGCGCCTGTAACAGCTCCGAGCAGCGCGGCCATCGAAGCAAACCAGCCGGCACCGGCAGCCCTTGCGCCGGTCAGGCCGGCAAGAAACTCTATCAGCTCACCCAATACGGCCAGGGCAGTAATTACGGCCAGGGTGTAGGTGGAGAATACGCCGTGCCCGACCTGCCACCATGCAAACAGGCACGTGGATATGACCATCAGCCAGTTGCCCGGCAGGCCGAAAAAAACCAGCAGCAGGAACAAAGAATTTACCGCTACAAGTATCGCGGACCAGAAATAAACCATAAATTCATTATAAGGGCATACCCGGTCATATAAGAAAAAGAAAATTAATCAGTCGTACCGACAGGACGGTTTTCAAGTCAGATGTACGAATTCAGGCAAGATAGATATTATCGCCGGGTTTTATTTGCGGTATGCGGTCAAGTTTGAGCTTTATATCCTCTTTCTGCAAGGCAAAGGACGGAGCTATTTCGACCAGACAGTCAGGTGAGCCGTCTGGCTTGAGGGGCAGCGCTACGCCGGCGGCCTTGAGCCAATCAACAGCCCGTGCTACCTGCATGACCTTTGCAGTCCGGGGGCTGTCAGGGCCGGCAGCGTTCTTAACGGGCGCAAATTCCTGGTTTCTGAGTGTTTCGAGGATAACGGATTTTTTTGCCAGGTTCAGGGCATCAAAGACAAAGGTTTCGAGCTTTATGCCGTTTGGTGCCGCAGGCTCGACGAGTTTTCCGTTTTGATTTATATGGGGGATTTTTTTTACGGCCCTGTGCAGCGGCAGGGCCAAACCGGCGGTGGCAAGCCTTTTGACGAAAGAGACGCTGATGATGTGTATGGCAATACTGCCCAGGCCAAACGACAAAGAGCCGTCAGGATTGCGTTTTTCGGCCAGTTCGCGGGGTAAATCACTGTATTCGATGACCCGTACGCTGCCCTGTACCAAAGAAAAGACGCCGACTTTTTCGTGCGGGCGGGTCTTCTGGACGGCTTTCGAGGACATTTCAGCGTTTTCAAGGGCGTGCAGACCGATAAAGAGGGGGTCAAAAATGTTCACCAGCGGATTATCAACCTGGAAATAACTGATAAACTCAATGCCGCGTTTTGTCATATCATTGAGAGCGCCGCTTTGAGAAATGGCCTTCAGGCTTCCGCCGTGACCGTCTGGGGAAGATGACAGGGTGGCCTTGTCAGCCAAAAGGATTTTTCCTTCGAGGTCGAAATTGGGCAGTGTGCCCTGCCGAAAGATGAATACATTTGAGCGGTCCAGGCCGTAATAGTGATTTTCGTGGAAGATTTCGAGGGTCTGGTCGTAGTTAAAGGGGCTTGTCATGACATACCAGGGACAGATGGTGTGATAGGTTTGGGATGCGGCGGAGATGGTTTCAGCGAATAACTGAAAAAGTGTTTTCTTTTTAAGCGGCGATACAGGCAAATCACCCTTTGGGCCTTCGGCGCCGAGCCTGGTAGCCTGGCCGCCAGCAACCACGAATGCGGCAACTTTGCCGGCGGATATGAGTTTTGAGCCGAATTCGCGGGCCTGGAGGTATTTTCGGCGGTGGTGTGGTGCAGTGGTCAGGTGTGGAAAGAAGTCAGCAGGCTTCAATTCGCCTTCCATGAAGTTTAGAGGAGGTTTTGCGACTACGTCAGCCAGCCAATGGTCTATCCGGGCAAAATCGAGGGCGGCAATTTGTGCTGTCAGAGCGTGCCTTTGAGCAGGGGTAAGCTGGTGCCAAAACGCCAGAAGATGGTCCTGATTGTGCGCTTGCAGGAGTTTTTTTGTGTTTTCAAAGACGTTTTTTTCGACCATAAGAAGCGATTCCACCGGTTTAAAGCCTAAAAATTAACCAAATTGAACAAATTTTCAAGTATATTGAAAAATATGTCGAAAATTTATTTGACAGGTAAAGCCGTTTGTGTTAATATAGGACTAAAGGTAGATGGGTGCCAAAAAATTATTATAGCTGTAGTTGTTATCATAACTGCTTTTTTTTTCATACCCCCCACCCACCTGCCGCAAAGAAGTGCTTTGACGGCATTTAACGGTGCTGATGATAAGGATTTCTGTACGTGTCTTAGAGTAAGTTAATGCCTTTTATTCGGTAGAAACAGGGCTTTATGAATATTTACCGGCGGTTTTTAAGCGAAAACAATACATTAAAAACGAGGTTCGTAACTACCCTGTCATAGGGCCTTTTGGATAGACCTGGATTTATCCGTTAAAGGGTATAAAAGCGGGCTTAAAAACTGCTGGTTGTGCGAATCTCGAAGAAATTAAGAAAGAAAGGAGAAACAATGAAAAGGAAAGGGTTTACATTAGTCGAGCTGCTGGTGGTGATTGCCATCATAGCTCTGTTGATGGGCATATTGATGCCGGCACTGGCAAAGGTTCGCAGCCTTGCCAACCGTATGGCCTGCGGGACAAATCTGTCCGCTATCGGCAAGGCCATGCTGCTTTACGCAGCGGACAACGACGACGATTATCCGTGCGCATACGACGGTTACGGCGACCCCCCCTACAGTTGGTGGAGCACAAACGGAACACTAGGGCTTGGCGGCTGGGATTCCGCATTCAGCGCCCACACCCGTTATATAATGAACGAGGTAACCGTAACGGCAAGTTTTTACCTGTTGATTAAGTACGCTGAGTTACAGCCCAAAAACTTTATATGCAAAGGTGACGTCCAGAGTAAAGTTTTTGAAATTACAACGGAACCAACACCTGTAGATGATCTGACACAGCTATGGGACTTTGGCCACCTTAACCCGGGCAGATATTGCAGTTACTCCTACCATAGCCCTTATTCGATGGAGGGCGTTGTAGAGTCAGTTTTTGCTGTCAGCAGCATAAGCAATCCGGCTTCTCCGGTTTGTGCCGACAGGAACCCTTATCTGGACATAAATGCCACCTGGAACAATGGTGACCCCTCGCCGGGTGATAACATTCCGGAGTGGGACAATCAATACACGGACACCGACCCCAAGTGCGGCAATAGCGCCACACATGAGCGCGAGGGACAAAACGTTCTTTACAACGATATACACGTAAAGTTCGAGCGGACCCCCAATGTCGGTATCAACCAGGACAATATCTGGTGTCACTGGCCCGGAGCCTATGATCTTTACCAGGTAAATCCAAAGCCCTCGCCGGAGAACAGACAAGTATGCTGCGAGGCAGATTGTAAACCCGCCAACGTTGGTCAGGGTGGGCCCTGCCACTGGGAGGATGCTTACCTGATCAACGAAATGCAGTAGACTAATTAATTGTGGTTATCCATCAAACGGTCTTACGCACTCACGCGTAAGACCGTTTTTTTTTGTTTATAAATACCAGCCGGCCTAAGAGGGGCAAACTGCGGTTTTAATTTGTTTGTGATTTTTTACAGGGGCAAGTAAAATCGGACAATCATGCGGCGGCCAGGCGGGCTTTTCGTTATAAATTCAGATGCGGCTGGCAAAATATGGGTCAAACGGTTTTAGAAAAGATAGTTTCGACACATCTGGTCGAAGGCAAAATCAGAGCCGGTGAGCAAATCGGCATCGGAATAGACCAAACACTCACACAGGACGCTACGGGCACAACCTGTTTTCTGCTCTACGAATCCATGGGTGCGGGTATGGTCAAGACCGAACTTTCGGCCAGTTATATCGACCACAATACCGCGGGATTCGGCCCCGAGAACGCCAACGACCATTTGTATCTGCAAACGGCGGCGGGCAAATACGGTGTTTATCTGTCGCGGGCCGGCAACGGCATCTGCCACCAGGTCCATCTGGAGCGGTTTGCAAAGCCCGGTGCAACACTTTTGGGCAGTGATTCCCATACACCCACTGCCGGTGCAATAGGCAGCGTTGCTATCGGAGCCGGGGGTCTGGACGTGGCGGCGGCAATGGCGGGCGGGCCATTTTACCTGACATGTCCGAAAATTCTCGGCGTCAGGCTCACCGGAAAACTGCGCGATTGGACAGCGGCCAAGGACGTTATACTTAAGCTGCTGAGCATACTTACCACAAAAGGCAATGTCAACGTGGCGGCGGAGTATTTCGGGGACGGTGCGGCAACGTTGTCGGTGCCGCAGCGGGCAACAATAGCCAATATGGGTGCCGAGCTGGGCGTAACAACCAGTATTTTCGCCAGCGACGAGCAGACCAGGAAATTTCTGGCTGCGCACAGGCGTCAAAAGGACTACAAACCTCTTGCGGCTGACATCGACGCGGAATACGACCGTATCATAGAAATAGACTTAAGCCGGCTTGAGCCGCTGGCAGCGTGCCCGTCTTCGCCGGACAATGTCAGGCCTGTTACAGAGATTGCCGGCACTGAAATAAGGCAGGTAATAATAGGCAGCTGTACGAACTCGAGCTTTACCGATTTGATGATGGTTGCAAAGGTATTGAAAGGCAGGCACATCGACCGGCTGGTTGAATTGGCAATTGCACCGGGCAGCCGAGAGGTGTTAACTATGCTTGCGGAAAACGGCGCATTAGCAGACATGATTTCAGCAGGCGCAAGGATTCTGGAATCTACGTGCGGGCCGTGCATCGGACAGGGTCTTTCGCCGGCAGACGGGGTTGTGAGTCTGCGGACATTCAACCGCAATTTCAGCGACAGAAGCGGCACAGAAAACGACAGGGTCTATCTGGTAAGCTGCGAAACGGCTGTGGCCGGCGCACTTACGGGCAGGATTACCGACCCGCGCGAGCTGCCGGAGATTTACCGGTTGAAGTACCCGAAAATCAAGCAGCCGACCGATTTTGTCATTGACGACAACCTGATAGAAAAACCCTTAACTGAAACTGAAGCCGCAAAGATAGAGGTTTTGCGAGGGCCGACGATAGTTGTGCCGCCGCTGCCGCAGCGGTTACCGCAGCAACTGGACGGCAGTGTTGTTATCAAGTGCGGTGATAAAATAACCACCGACCATATTATGCCTGCAGGCAGGTTTCTTAAACTGCGTTCGAACGTGCCCGAATATGCAAAATTTGTTTTCAATTGTTTCAACGAACAGGACCGGCCTACGTTCGCCCAGCGGTGCATTTCACTAAAGCAAAAGGGCATCGGCGCGGTGATAGTTGCCGGCGAAAGCTACGGGCAGGGTTCGTCAAGAGAACACGCTGCGCTTTGCCCGATGTACTTAGGCGTAAGGCTGGTGATTGCAAAAAGCATCGAGCGCATCCACAAGGCAAACCTGATAAACTTCTGCATACTGCCGCTTGAATTCGAACAATCCGCGGATTATGACAGGATTAAAACCGATGACCGGCTGCAAATAGACAATCTGGAGGATGCGATAAAAAACAGCGATAAAGTAAGAATTGTTGAAAAAAACGGCGGTTACGAATTCACGTGCAACCTGGCCCTGTCGGCCAGGGAAAGGCAGATTCTGCTTTCGGGGGGACTTTTGAACTTTACGCGTAAAAAGCTCAATGAGTGAAAGAATAGTAACTTTTTTCGGCACGGGCAATGCAAAGCCGGGCGACGACGCTTATCGGCTGGCCTACGAGACTGGAAAAATTCTGGCCCAGGCGGGTTTCGCCATCGCCAACGGCGGG
Organism: Sedimentisphaerales bacterium; assembly: GCA_035529405.1. Classification (GTDB taxonomy): domain Bacteria; phylum Planctomycetota; class Phycisphaerae; order Sedimentisphaerales; family Anaerobacaceae; genus DATKWV01. The sequence continues at coordinate 19,468 of DATKWV010000018.1, forward strand.
TACGGCGGCACAATGACAGCGGCGGCAAAAGCAGCGGCAGAGGTCGGCGGCGAAAGCATCGGTGTTACATGTTCAGCTTACTGTGCCAAAGCGAACAAATATATCAGCAGGGAAATCACCACCGATTCGCTGCAGCAAAGGCTTGCGACCCTTATAGAACTGGGACTGGGTTATGTCATACTTCCCGGCGGCACAGGTACGCTGCTGGAACTTGCTATGGTGTGGGAATTGCAAAACAAGGGATTCCTTGACCACGGCAAACCTATTATACTGGTGGGGGAATTCTGGATGCCGGTGGCGAAGGTGATATGGGCTGCGCAGCCGAGAAGTAAAAAATATATTAAACCGGTCGTGCAACCCGAAAAGGTCAGAGAGCTGCTTATGAGCATTGTCTAAGGCAAGGCTGTTTACGGAATACTTTTTTTTTGCGCAGGACTGGCTGATGGTTAAGAGCGCTATATTTTTGATTGTACTGTGTGGGTGGCTGCAGGCGATGTCGGCAGCGACGGAAAAAGAGCCTTCGAAAAAGTGCAGGCCGGTGGCGGACGGTTTTATCGTTGCCGGCGTTGACGGTATGCTCACGGACAGCAACGACAGCGGGGAAAGTTCGGACAAATGTGACCAGGCAAGCGAAAAACGTTGGTTCTTTCGGTTCGATTCGGATGTCAGTGACAATACCGGCGGTTTGATTTGTTCAGGCGAAAGTATAGAGATGCTGCCGTCGTCGCTGCTGGAGAAGATGACAACAGATGCCAGAAACCGTGCCGGGCAAAGTTACAGGCTCTGGGGCAGGGTCACAAAATACGGCGGCAGGAATTTCATATTCGGTACTTATTTTGTGCCTCTTGGCAACATTGTTCAGCCACAGCCATCGGCGCCGCCCAAATCCGACATCAAAGAGCCGGCCATCAACGAACCAAACGACATATTGGCCATCCCTGAAGACATAACCGCCCGACTTGCAGCAAGGAAAATCATCCGGCAGCGGCAACCGGAAAAGGGCGCGGAACCCAAAACCGATTACATCCTGTCCGACAGGAGCGGTTTCCTTGTCGAAGGTGCCGACGGAGGGGCGGTATTTGTTCTCGATGCGCTCGGTCGGGGTATGCAGGGAAGTTCACTTGAGTTGCTGCCGTGTCTGGTGCTGGAAAAATCGCAGCAGGAACAATCAAGAGAGTTTGAGCGGCTGCGATTCAAGACAGCCGGTATTGTTACTGTGTACAAAGGCCGATACTATCTTTTGCCGCAGCGGATAAAGACCGTTTACAGCCACGGCAATTTCGGCAG
>DATKWV010000019.1:0-4851 GCA_035529405.1 Sedimentisphaerales bacterium
CTGTATGTATTTGGTCAGCTACACTGCTGAGCCGCATTGACGACAGAATATCAGGTTTGTCCTGAAATTCAAGCTTTTTTTGCCCCAGGCCACAAACGGCGGCCGCCTGCCGGCTTATTCGGCACTTACGTTTGTCATCCGGGCAGTCTGTCCCTAATCTTGCTGCGATTAAGGTTGCTCAACAGCAAAGTTCATGTATAATTTTCGCCGTATGGGTATCGCCAATCAAGGCCCAGCACAGTATAAAAAAACCTAATAACCCGGACGCCGTATTAACGATGCACAACACTAACATGAAATTAACGCCCGCGATGAAGCAGTTCCACCATTACAAGCAGAAATACCCCGACTGCATACTGTTTTTCCGGATGGGTGACTTCTACGAGACCTTTTACGATGATGCGAAAACCTGCTCACGCGTCTGCGGCCTGACGCTTACCAGCAGGAACAAAGGCCCCAATCCCATTCCTTTGGCCGGCGTTCCCTACCACGCCGTTGACGGCTACCTGAAAAAAATGCTGCAGGCCGGCTACAAGGTCGCCGTCTGCGACCAGGTCGAGGACCCCAAAACCGCAATTGGTATTGTCAAACGCGATGTTACCCGCCTTGTCACGCCCGGCACTCTCACAGATGAAATCCTGTTGAACGCAAAAGAGGACAATTTCCTCTGTGCCGTCGGTCTCGGCAGCGGTGACACCGCCGCTGTCAGCTGGGTCGATATTTCTACCGGCCATTTCTTCGTTCAGCACATACCGGAAAAAAACCTCCTCGACGAGCTGCTGCGACTGTCGCCCGCTGAGTGTCTGCTGCCCGACAGACGCGGCGAACTCTTCGAGGCTGAAACACGAAAGCTCGCTGCCAATATCCAGCAACTGACCTCGGCAACCGTCACCGAACGGCCCCTGTGGTACTTCGACCCATACCAGGCCCGGCAGCGCCTGCTTAAACATTTCGGCACTGTCACTCTCGAAGGTTTCGGCATCAGCGACGGAGATGATGCCCTTATCCCCCCTGCCGGCGCCGTAATCGAGTATCTCAACGAAACGCAGAAGACCACGCTGGGCCATATCCGCAGCTTAAAAAAAATCAGCCGCACCAGCTTCCTGCAAATCGACGCAGGCACGCTGCGCAGCCTTGAAATCCTGCGCACCATCCGCACCGAAAGCAGAAAGGATTCGCTGCTGGACTGTCTCGACCACACCCTTACCGGTATGGGCGCAAGGATGTTCAGAAACTGGCTGTGTATGCCCTTGTGCGACCTCGGCGCCATAGAGCTTCGACAGGATTTTATCGAGCAGATAAGCAATGACGACAAAAGGTCAGCCCAATTGCGCGACATGCTTTCGGACATATCGGACTTGGAGCGAATAGCAGCACGGGTAAGCACTTTCAGAACAACACCGAGGGACCTGCTGGCGCTTTCATCGACGCTGCGCAAAATACCGCACCTGCGGGACAACCTGCAAACCTTCACCGCCGACCTGGCTTTGCAGTTAGCCGGAAAATGCGACAGTATGGACACACTGGCTGACTTGCTCGAAAGCGCTGTCGAACCATCCAGCCCGCCCCACCTGCGTGACGGCGGTGTCATAAAAACCGGCTTCGACGAACAGCTCGACTCTTTGCGCTCAATATCCAGGCACGGCCAAACCTGGCTCAAGGACTACCAGAAACAGCAGGCACAAAGAACCGGCATCACCAACCTCAGAATCGGCTATAATCAGGTCTTCGGCTATTATATCGAGATAAACCACTCGCAGGCCGATAAGGTCCCCGAAGATTATGTCCGCAAGCAGACCATCAAAAACGCCGAGCGCTATATCACCGAGCAATTGAAGCAGTACGAAACAAAGGCCCTCGATGCCCAGGAAAAAGCGCTGGTGATGGAGGTGGAAATCTTTGAGCAGCTCCGCCGCCAGACCGCACAGTATGTCGCCCGAATCCAGAACCTCGCTGACACCGTCGCCCAGTGCGACTGCCTTGCATCGCTTGGTTATTTGGCCAGACAGCGAGGCTATGTGCGGCCCCTGCTGACCACCGACACCCGGCTTTTGATAACCGAAGGCAGGCATCCCGTACTTGCCCAGACGCTCGGCGCCGAATTTGTCCCCAACGATATAGACCTTGGCGGACAGAACGGTGACTGTCTAATCATAACCGGCCCCAACATGAGCGGAAAAAGCACCTACATACGTCAAACCGCCCTGCTGGTCTTAATGGCACAGACCGGCTCATTTATACCCGCAAAAGCCGCCGAGATAGGCCTGGCCGATAGGATTTTTACGCGTGTCGGCGCAAGCGACGAGCTTGTCAGGGGCCGGTCCACCTTTATGGTCGAGATGACCGAAACCGCAAACATCATCAATAACGCCGGCCAAAACTCACTTGTTATACTCGACGAGGTCGGCCGCGGAACAAGCACTTATGACGGCCTTGCACTTGCCTGGGCTGTCACCGAGCATATCGCCACAAAAATCAGGTGCCGCACGCTCTTCGCCACCCATTATCACGAATTGACCGAGCTTGCAGAGCTGTTCACCAACATAAGCAACTGCAATGTAGCCGTCCGTGAATGGGCCGGCGAGGTAATTTTTCTGCACAGGATTCTGCCCGGCGGCACCGACAAAAGTTACGGCATTCACGTAGCCAAGCTGGCCGGTGTTCCCAAATCGATTCTCGAACGCAGTGCCGAAATCCTCGCGGACTTGGAGAGTACCTTCACAAAGGAGGCCTCGGGTGCTCATCTGGCAAAACACAAGACAAAAGACACTAAGGACATGCTGTTTGTCGAAAAGCACAAGTCGGTACTTGACAAATTAGCCGCAACCGACCTGGACAACCTCACCCCCATTGAGGCCATAAACCTCCTGAACCGCATTAAGCACGAAATAAACGAAAAACAATAATCACCTTACCGCTGCTGCCAGACACGGGCCGGGCTGGTCCGAATACTGAGTTTGCGTATTTCGCCATAAAGTCCTGTGGAGGACTTTCACCTCCAGGTTATCAAACATGCTCGCCACAAACTAAAGGGGCCTGTGGCTGATTACCACAGGCCCCAAATATCAACTATTCGTCACTATTACCGCTGTCTATTCACCAGCCAGGTCCTCAAGCTCCGATTGGCTCAATGCACGGTCGTAAATCCGAACATCGTCAATCAGGCCGTCCCACGGTACGGTTCCGGCGCCATCAGGATTCTGGCCGATGGCTATACCTGCGCTGCTTGTGGTTATAGAACCGCTCTTGCTGCTGGAGCCTACTTCACTGCCGTTAAGGTACAGCTTCATTGTGCTGCCGTTGTAAACGGCCGCACCGTGATACCAGGTTCCTGTGGACATATTACCGGAGGTGGCTATCAAGGTACTGGTTGTTCCGCCGGTCTTGAGCCTGAAACGAAGTCTCTTGTTGCTGGTACCCTCTTTTATGCCGCTGAGCATCCAGGTATGGTCCGCCTCGGCAGTGCTGGTAGCCTTGGCTACGAGACGGCCATCATAGTAGGTGCCTGTGAATGTGTCGGCCTTGAACCAGCAACAGATTGTAATAGCGCTTCCGGTTACATTCCACGTGCCGCAGGCAACACGGTCATTACTGCCGTCGAAATTGACAGCATTGTTAAGGTAACCGCTGGTAAAACTGGCGCCGTTCTGTAACGTGCCGGTATGACTGTTGCCGGACGAATCAGATGCGCTGGTGCCGCTGGTTTCGTCGAATTTCCACCACGCTTCAAGGTTCGGGTCAGTTCCGCTTTGGGTCGTGGCTGATTTTGTGGTGGAGTACGTGGTTTCATTCTGGTTGCTGCTCTTGTCGCGGGCCTTTACGCGGTAGGTGTACTGAGTACTGGGCGACAAACCCGTATCTACATATGTGGTGCTGTCCTGCCAGCCGCTGCTGTTACCGCCGCCGGCGGTGCACTCGAAGTAGTACTCCACTCCGCTTGCATCCGTAGCGGTTGTGCCGGTCATTGAAATTGAAGTCGAACCAGTTGCATAAGGCTCAGTAGCAAATGTCATCGGGTCGGGACTCGGAGCGGTTGTATCGGGCGCAGCCTCGGTAGTGAAGCTCCAGACGTCTCCAACCCACAGGCTTGTATCGTTGACCTCATCGACAGCCCAGTAGTAGGTTGTACTATAACCCAGACCATTCGGGTCGTAACTGTTGGTATCGAAGTTGCCTTTATACTCGCTGGACGAATAATTGGCATCCGCTACCGAATTGTAACTGGTGCCCAGATACACATCGTGGCTGCCTGCATACTCGCCCGGCGTCCAGCTAAGTACCACCGTTGTACCCACATTGGTCGCCTCGTCTGCTGGATTCGGTGAGCTTGCGACCTCAATAACACCCTCATAGATGTCGTTGACTTCACCGCCATCGAGAGCCTCGTCGTAAATGCGCACCTCGTCGATTATACCGGCAAATCCCTCGTCGGGAGTGGTGCCTCTGCCTCCGTTATTGCCGATGTCGGCCAGTGTACCGATAGTACTCAGACCCGTATACGTACTGGAATTCTGCTGCTGGCCATCGACATAAACAACATAGTCACCACTGTCCCAGGTCAATGCTATGTGGTACCATGTATCGGTGCTCAATGTCATGATGTTGCTTGCCTTTGTGTGAGTGTCACCAAGCCCCAGGTCAAGCTGCGTATCACTGTTGTCCATATAAAGCTGGATTCTGTCTGCCCAGCCTGTCGAGCTTGAGGTATGCCCAAAGAAATATCTGGCGCCGAACTGCGTACCTGAAGGACGTGCCCACAGGGTAATGGTACCCGCTGACGCTGACAATGGCCCGCCCGGTATTTCCGCTCGGTAGCTGGTGGTTCCGTCGAAGCTTAACGCCCCGTCAATG
>DATKWV010000020.1:0-8074 GCA_035529405.1 Sedimentisphaerales bacterium
TGTATGCCCAGTTGACATCTCCGGGCAGTCTGTTGACTATCTGCCGGGTCGTTGCCGGCTGGTTTTGCCATAACGCATTCATTATTTGCCATTCCGCTTCGGTTAGTTTCATATTTGAACTCCTTCTACACTTGTAAAAGCTATTCTACTACACTTGTAGAAGCTTGCAACAAAAAAATAAAAATTTTTTGAAAAATTTTTTAGACTTGCGTTTTTGGCCCCAAAACGGGTAAAAATGACCGTGTAAGTCACACCCAGCCCTTAGCCGTAACTTGTCTGTAAGCTAATGCTTTGCCTTTTCACTTTTGCCGGCTTTTCTCCATTTTCTCAGACATCTCAGCAAGGTGATGTTCCATTTCAAGAAGTTTCTCACGCATTTTGAGATCGGATCGGTTTATGAAAGCCTTAATCAGCCCTACGGCTGCTGCCACTTCGAAGACAAGCAGATAGACAATCATCCGGACACCTATAAGTGGATCTGGAAGCGTTCCTGAGAAAACCAGAACAATTGTAGTGACTATTACTATAAAACCCCAACCAAGCCCTGCCATTGCCCTCTCATCTGTTTTCAAATTGACAGTTCCTTTTTTAAGTACCAATACTGCCAGTCCAGCAAAGGTTAAACCGAAAACAGAACCTACTGCCCAGATAGCGCGACCCCACAATGGAAATTCCTTTGGCACAATAACTGCCAGTGTACCAAAAAGGACAAAAAAGCCTAATCCCATAACTAAGCTTACAACAGTGCCCAATTTTCTCAAACCCGTTAATTTTTTCTCAACCATGGCTTGCACCTCTCTTTCATATTTTTCTTTAAGAGCTGAATTGGGTTTTTCAATATCCAGCAGCTTATCGCGAAATGTTTTATTGGATTTATTCATTTATATTGCCCTCCTTTGCCAAAACTTCTTTCAAAGCCTGTCTGGCATAATAGAGCCTTGATTTCACCGTTCCGATAGAAATGTTCAACACATCTGCGATTTGTTCCAGAGTCAGGTCCTGCAGGAAAAAAAGCGTCAATACTTCCCTGTGAGGCAAAGATATCTTGCTCAAGCCATAATGAACCTGCTCGGCATTTTCGAAAGATAAGTTTTCTTCGGCATTATCCTGGATACCTGCGATATCCCTGGTGCAATCGAACACGGCTTCTTTGGAATACTCTGCTCTTAGATGGCTTATCGCAGTTTTACGAGCGATACTGTAGAGCCAGGCGGGCAGTTTTTTCGGCTCCCGGATTTGTTTTATTGAGCGAATTACCTTTATCCATGTTTCCTGCAAAATATTCCAGGCATCGGTTTCGTTTTCGACAAGCCGCCTGATATAATATAATATCTGTCTTTCAAAAAGACGTATCATCTCTTCCAGCGCTTCTTTATCTTCACGTTGGCAGCGTAAAACCAAAAGCTCGTAATAAATGACCTGTTTTTGTGGTCCCAATTATAAACTCTCCTGAAACTATCCGTCCCTGTAGTCGCATCAGCCGCTTAAAAGGTTCAAAATGGTGTCCTGGAAAATCCGTTATTTTGCTTTTTTGCCCAAAAAACCCGCAAAAATGGCTAATTACCAAACCGCTCTACTTGGTAGAATCCTCATTGTACCGAAAGACATCTTCAATATTTTTGCCGAAAGCGCCACGAAAAAAGGCCGAACGAATCACCGCTGCCCTTTGAATTCACCCCTTCTTAACGTTCAATATGCTGTATCGTAGCGGCTGACTTGAGAAAATGCAGTATATCCGTCTGTTCTGTGCCTTGCGCCTGCCAGGCAATAAATCCCGACATCTCATAATTTCCTGTCGAGTTTGCGGTAGCTTATGGCTTCGGCGATGTGTTCGGGGCCGATAGCGTTTGAGCCGTCCATATCTGCAATGGTACGGGCGACCTTGCAGATTTTATCATGGGCACGGGCACTTAAGGCAAATTCGGTCATTGCCTGTTTGAGCATCATCTCGCAGGCAGAATCAAGCTCGCAGAATTTGCGGACCTGTTTATGACTCATCCTTGAATTTGCGGTTACTTTGCCGTCGCCGAAGCGCTGTCTCTGAACTTCTCTTGCGCGTACAACATCGTTTCTCATCGCGGCAGAACCGGTCTGGCTCGCCTTTGAGCGCAGCCTTGTGAAAGTTATCGGCGGCACATCGACATGAATATCAATTCTGTCCACCAGCGGGCCGGATACCTTTGACAGATACCGTTCGATTTGGCCTGGTGTGCATCTGCACCTTCTGGCGTCTATACCGAAATAGCCGCACGGACAGGGGTTCATGGCCGCAACAAGCATAAACTGCGCCGGAAACGTCATAGCGGCCCTGGCCCTGGAGACAGTCACTACACCGTCCTCGAGCGGCTGGCGAATCATCTCGAGCACATGCCGGGGGAACTCGGCAAATTCGTCAAGAAACAAAATGCCGTGATGGGCAAGACTCAGCTCGCCGCATCGGGGGTTCGTACCGCCGCCGACCAGGGCAGGGCCGCTGGCGGTATGGTGCGGGGCCCTTACGGGGCGGGTCGCAATAAGTGCCGTACCCTTTTCGAGAAGACCCACCGACGAATAAACGCGTGTGGTTTCCAGCGACTCCTTCAGTGCAAGCGGCGGAAGAATGGTTGCCATTCGCTGGGAGAGCATGGTTTTTCCTGCTCCGGGGGGTCCAATCATCATAATGTTGTGCCCGCCGGCAGCAGCAACGGTCAGCGCGCGTTTTACGCTTTCCTGGCCTTTGACATCCGCAAAATCGACTTCGTAATTGCCCGCAACGTTAAAAAGCTGTTCGATGTCAACTGTTGTTGTTTCAAGAAGCAACTGCCCCTGAAGAAAGGCGGCAGCCTGCGCCAGCGAGCCGACACCGTAAACCTCAATATCTTCGACAACTGCCGCTTCCCGGGCATTTTCCAGAGGCACAATCATCCTTCTGAACCCGTTTTCAGCAGCGGTCATCGCCATGCTCAGGACGCCGTTAACACCTCTGACCCGGCCGTCCAGTGCCAGCTCACCGACAATAACGAAATTTTTACAATCTCCGCCTGCCAGAATGCCCTGGCCCATGAGCATACCCAAAGCGATGGGCAAGTCAAAAGCCGGGCCGGCCTTCTTGACATCTGCAGGAGCAAGGTTCACAAGGGACTGTGTCTTCGGATACTTGTAGCCGGAATTGACAATCGCACTTTTGACCCTTTCGCTGCTTTCCTTTACAGCGGCATCGGGCAGACCGACAATTACAGCTTTTTCGAAGCCTCCGCGCGCAACGTCCACCTCGACCTCACAGATAAGGCCGTCAATTCCTGAAAGAGTGACGCTATTCAGTCTTGCCAGCATACTTTTTTCCCGTTTCCCGGTGCAAAACAAGTATATTAACCACTTGTTTGCTTTGCGGCAAGTGATTTCGGTTCTGCTGCACTACCTGATGGATTTTCATAGCGGACCAGATGGTTAAAAAAACGTGCATTTTCAGCACGGTTATGGTATGATGCAGGTCTTGTAATTTGCGGTTCTTACAACTTTTCGGCATGTATGGCCGGCTATGAAATCAGAAAAAGACAACTTAACACCCCAAGGCGGTAACTTCCCGCAGACATTGTCCGATTCGCGCGCAGCCAGGCTGCTGCCGGAGGTTATCTTCTTTACCTGTTTCTATTTATATGTGTGGCTGGAAGTTGACACACGATTGATTTATCACGGGGGCGGATTGATAAACACCTTTCCGGTTTTTTACCGAAGCTGGGCGTTTTTTCTGGAGTCTATATCACACCCCGGCGGCTTGACCGAATACGTGTCGGCTTTGGCAGCGCAGTTTTTCTATTATTCCTGGGCCGGCGCAGGCGTGGCGACACTGCAGGCATACCTGCTGTGCCTGTGCACAGGTGATTTCATTAAATTAATACAGGCACCGCGGCTTGCTTTGCTGCGGTTTATACCGCCGATTGTTATGCTGGTTACCTATAACCTGTATACGTATCACCTGCTTTCGGCAATGGCTTTTCTGGCTACCATAACCGCCGTATGCCTGTACCTTAGAATAGCTCCGAAGCGGAGCCTGCGGGCGTGCTTTGTTTTTCTTGCGCTGTCGGTGGCTGTTTATACGATTGCCGGGGGGGCGTACCTGTTTTTCGCCCTGCTGTGTGCGATTTACGAGATGCTTTTCGCCCGTAATTGGCTGAGAACCGCGGTTTATCTGCTGATAGCGGCGGTTATTCCATACATTGTGGGCGTACACATTTTCGGCATAGCAGTTGTCAATGCCTTCACCGAACTATTGCCTTTCTCAGAGAAGATTTTTGATATACCTTTCCGGATAGTATTAACAGCCGTTTACATAATTTACTTATTGCCGTGTGCCGCAGCGCTGGGCGTGGGTCTTTGGCGATTGTGTACCGGAGGCCCTGGGCTGCCAGGGCAAACGTCTGCATCGTGGGGAACAGTTGATTCAATCAAGAGCGGCAAAAAGCATGAAAAACGCAGCAAAAAACCCTCGATAACGGTGCCGACAATAATGTCAGCATATCTTAAAAAGCTGAAATGGGCGGCTGAGGCCTGCGTGCTCGTTGCGGTCGGATGGGGTACTATGTACCTTTTTGATGACGAAAAAACAAAGACGATGTTTGCGGTTGACTACCACAATTGGCAGAAGGACTGGTCGGGTGTGCTCGCTGGCGCAGCCTCCGGCCCGAATACCGAGTTTATAGCCCATGCAGTCAACCGTGCCCTGTATCATACCGGCAGGCTGAATTCGGAGATGTTCCGTCACCCGCAGCATCCCGCCGCATTATTTTTGATTCCCGGCGAGCCTGTTGGAGATTTCAAGAAGATTGACACTTATATTGAACTGGGATTCATAAACATAGCCGAGCACGACTTGAACGAATCTATGGAAATGCTCGGCGAGCGGCCTGTAATTCTGGAACGTCTTGGGCTGGTAAATATGGTAAAGGGCAATATCGGAGGGGCCCGTGTTTATCTGGGTGCGCTGAGTAAAACACTTTTTCATGCTCGCTGGGCCAATGACTATCTGCGCCGGATAGATGCAGACCCCAATCTTGACGCCGACCAGCAGGTTCAGCACCTGCGAACCATAATGTTTAAAAATGATTACGGTTTCGCCGACCTCGACAGTCTCGACGTGCTCGCCTGCCTGCTGGAAAGAAATACAAAAAACCGTATGCTGTTCGAATACCAGATGGCTTTTTATCTGCTTACCAAGCAGTTGGACAAACTCGTTGAAAACCTCGATGCCCTGAACGACTTCAACTACCCGCAAATTCCGCCCCTGTGGGAACAGGCAATCCTTATATATAATTCTTTCGGCACTGCAAAACGTGTCAATCTGTATGGCCGGCAGATTAGTCTCAAGTCCCGCCAGCAATATGCAAACTTCGTGCGCGCTTACCGCCGTTACCGGTTTAACAAAGCTGCTGCTATGAATGAACTGGCGACAGATTACGGTGACAGTTACTTTTTCTATCATACCTATGAGTTTTCCGGAAGGAAAAAATGAATAAGGCCCGTCGATATTTGATGGTGATTTGTGTGTTCGTACTTTTGACAGGCGGCGCAGCGGCTTTTATACTGGCGTTCGAACGCAAGCCCGAAATCAGCAACTGGCAACAGGCCGACCGTTCCGCCGTAATACGACCTGATTATACCGGAACCGTTATTGCGCCCAACATCGCGCCTCTGAACTTCCTCGTGCAGGAACAGGGAACGTACTATCACGTGAAAATACACTCGAAACAGGGCGCGCCGATAGAAATTTTCAGCCGAAAAGGCAAAATTGTCATTCCCGAAAATTCCTGGCACAGGCTGTTGAATGCCAACAGGGGCCAACCGTTGTACTTCGATGTGTTCGTACAAGGGCGTGATGGCGGATGGCTGCGATTCGAAACCGTTGAGAACACCATAGCAGCCGAGAACATCGACCCTTACATATTTTACAGGAAGCTGCACCCGACACACCGGCTGTTCAGCGGAGACATCGGCATTTATCAACGGGATTTACGGAATTACGATGAACGGCTGGTTCTGGGCAAAAAGTATTTACAGCAGGGCAGTTGTCTTAACTGTCACACATTCTGCAATAACCGTACCGATAAAATGTTAATCGGCGTCCGCAGCGGCGTTTACGGTAACAGCACCCTGCTGATTGAAGGCGGACAGGTCAGCAAGATAGCTGCAAAATTCGGATACAGCAGTTGGCACCCGAGCGGCCGGCTGGTGGTCTATTCAATTGACGAATTGCCGATGTTCTATCATACGGCTCGAAATGAGGTTCGTGACACTGTCCACATCGATTCGCTGCTTGCTTACCATGTACTGGGCTCCGGCAAGGTCAGTACGTGCGCGAAGTTTTCCCAAAAGGACCGTCTGGAAACATGGCCTGCGTGGTCTCCGGACGGGCGTTACCTGTATTTTTGCAGTGCACCCAAGTTGTGGCCGGGCCAGGAGGATGAATTGCCGCCCAGTCTCTACAACCAGGCAAAGTATGACATAGTCCGTATACGTTATGACCTTGATAGTGACCAGTGGGGCGAACTGGAGACCGTAGTTTCCGCACAGGATACCCAGCTAAGCGCCGGTGTACCGGCGATTAGTCCTGATGGGCGATGGTTGTTGTTTTGTATGTTCGACTACGGTTATTTTCCGGCCTGGCAGCAAAGCAGCGATTTGTACATAGTTGACCTTCAGGCTGCCGGCGAAACCGGTCAATATAAGTGGCGACGCCTGAATATCAACAGCGACCAAAGCGAAGCCTGGCATACGTGGTCAAGCAACAGCCGATGGATAGTCTTCAGCAGTAAACGCGATTATGGTGTATTTACGAGGCCTTATATTAGCTATATCGACCATGCAGGGAGGGTTTATAAGCCCATTGTGCTGCCCCAAAAAGACCCTGCGCTGTACGACCACTGTCTGCAGACCTATAACACCCCTGAATTCGCAATCGAACCCGTTCATCATTCTGGAGAAAAGCTCGCCCGAATGGCCCGCAGGCCTGGCGGAATCAGTGTTGATATGCCGGTGACAATGGCCACTCCGATAACCAAAACCCAGCCTGGTTACGTTCCTGGCGCCGGTGAAAGGGAATAATACGCTCAAGCGCCTGATTTAAGCCCCTTCAAAACCAGATATAGGCCCTTGCGCGACAGATAACGCGGAATAATCTCTTGATAAAATCGCCTGTGAAGGCTATTATCTGGTTTGAGCGGTACGGTTTTTCGTGGAAAAAACCACCTGTTGGTGTTAAGCCGGCCATCCTTATCAACGATAGTAAATATGGGCAAAATGCGTAACCTGGCTAATTTTGCCGGAGTACGGTCGGAAAGAGTTTTGTAATACCGAAATGACAGTAAATTTTGATATACGCACTATTGAATCCGGTGCCGCTGCAGAGGTCTATATATCAGCGACACCAGAGAAAAAGGCCCCGCCGGAGGTACATCTGCGTGAAATGTTTGCCGGTATTGCGGACATAATCCGCTCCAGGAAAGCCCACATTCTCGAGGAACGGATATTCGCGGCTGAAAACATTACGGACCTTGTCCGAAAGGTTCGCTTAGAGATTTACGGCGACATAGACGATGGCGTAAATGCCAGTATACTGCTGGGCAAGGAAGGCATATTGGGACCGGTCCTGGGTGCACAGGTACATGCGGTGATATCGCAGCCGGCTCCAGAAGTGATTACTTTCAAGGGCTTGGCCTGCGGTCGAATTCTTCGTTTACCGCAGCAGACCTTTCTTACCGCCTCAGCCATATCGGCATCCGGCTTTAACAACGCCTCGGAACAGGCCCGGGCTACATTGGAAGCGTCAGAATCGATACTCAGCCAGTTTGGTGCGGACCTGTTTTCCATCGCACGGACGTGGATGTGGCTGGGCGATATCCTGTGCTGGTATGATGAATTCAATGCTGCCAGAAACCGGTTCTTCACCGAACGCGGCGCGATTGGAAAGGCCGGGAAACGCTCAATGCCTGCGAGTACGGGAATTGGGCTGGCCCTTGCCGATGGGGGGCCCTGTGCGATGGACCTTGTGGCGGTGCTGGAACCGAGGGGGTCAATCCAGTACCTTCAGGCAGGCGGCAGG
>DATKWV010000021.1:0-6661 GCA_035529405.1 Sedimentisphaerales bacterium
ATTTCTTCTCGCAATTTTCCGGCCACCGTTGCCACGGCGTGAAAAACGGTCGGATAGCTTTCTATCGTTCTCGGCTGAACGACCCTTCTGGTTCCGGGTTTGCAGATTCTGGCAATGTCGTTGCGCTCGAGGTCGATTATCATATTCAGTTCCGCCTGTTCTTTTTGACTTTGGGCAAGCTGGTTGAAGTTTTCCGCGTTGACCCGGCCGGCATAAGCGTTATTCTGTGCGGTATTGCCTACTCGCGGGCGCGTACCTTTGATGGGTTTTGTGCTTATTGTGCCGTCGGCTATTGTTACAAACATTTCAGGCGAGGCGCTGACAATACAAAAATCGCCGGCATCGATATACGCCGCGTAAGGACTGGGATTGTAGTAATTCTGCCAGTGGAACAGGTCTATGGGATTTGCGGCGTAATCGCATTCGAATCGCTGGGAGAAATTGACCTGATAGACATCGCCGTCGTAAATATATCGTTTTATCTTTTCGGCCATCCGCAGGTAGTACTCGGTATTCATATTGCATCGCGGCTGTGAAAGGTCAACATCGTTGAGGTCGCAGGCCGGCGGCTTCGGGAGATTGATGTTGTTCGCCTGTTTGAGCAGTTTTTCCAGGGATGTCAGTTTCTCAAGGGGCTTTTCGGTATCGTTGGGCATCTGCAGGGCGATTAGCCAAACTGTTTTCTCGAGATGGTCGTAGGCGATAACGCGGTCATAAAAACACAACCGTATCAGCGGCAAACCCAGGTCGTCTATCGCTGTTTGAGGAAGCTGTTCGATATACCTGCCAAGTTCGTAGCTGAAATACCCGGCCCAGCCGCCCGTGAAAATACCTTTGGGCAGCCCATCTTTGCACCGGCTGTGCAGGCGGTATTTTTCGATGGCCTGCTGTAATTTTGTGAAGGGGTCTTTTTGGCCCGGACCAAATTCGAATACCTCTACAGGCCAGGCCGTCCAGCAGGTAAATCTGCCTGCATCAGCGACAGCGGCATTTCCGCCGAGAATTGCGCAGAACCCCTGGCGGGAAAATAAGTGGCTTAGAGCCGGCAGGTTTACCGGGCCGGGGATTTTTCTGTAGTGCAATTTGCAGAAGGTACGGTTTCCGGTTTCAACGAGGGTATGCGTGTTCATTGAAGTTGGCCTGCTTTGAACTGGTTCATTATTTCGACCGCGGAGCTTGTACCGATTCGCTCGGCGCCGGCGTTTAACATTTCGAGCACATCGGCGGCGGTTTTGATGCCGCCTGCTGCTTTTATTTTACAGCCGGGCGCGCTTTGTTTCATCAACATAACGTCCTCGACAGTTGCTCCACCGGCCGGATTCAGGCCGGTGCTTGTTTTTAGAAAATCGACTCCGCACTGCTGCGCAATTTCGCAGGCGAAGATTTTCTGCTCTCTTGTAAGAGCAGCAGATTCGATTATTACCTTCAATATGACAGGGGGTCTCATCGACCTGCAGACCTTCAGCACGGCCTTTAACTGGTTTAACAGGTAGTGTCTGTCCGGCTCGATTATGGCGGCCAGGTCGGCGACCATATCAATCTCGTCGGCACCGTCGAATACAGCCTGCCGGGCCGCGGCAACTTTAACGCTTGTGGCGTCGGCACCCAGCGGCAGGCTTATCACGCTGCCGACTTTTACATTTGAGCGGTGCAATTGTTCGGCTATGAAACCTGTCCATCTGCCGTTGGCGCAGACCGTGTGAAATTTCCAGGCCAGCGCCTCCTGACAGAGGCGGGTAATTTGTTGTTTGGTTGCAAGGCCGTCAAGCAGCGTATGGTCGATTAGACCGGCTAATTCGCCGGCGGATAACTGTACACCCATTTCGGACATCGTATTTCACTTATAGCGGCTGCTTTACTGATAGTGAGCTTTATGCCTTTTTGTAAGCCTGCAGGAAATCATTCTTTGTAATTCCAGACTGGGTGCAGATTGTTCTTAAAGTAGAGGCTTTTATCTTCGGGTGATTCGGCATAGTCAAAGGAGTTTTACTTCCATCGGAGTTTTCACGCAGCATCGAGATGTGCTGTTGTTGCCTTACGATTCGAAAGCCCAGCTGTTCCAGCGCCTTTACCACCTTGCGTTTAGGTGCGTCGATGGGAAACTTTGCACTCAAACTTCGACTCCTGTTTCGGCAACAAAGGCTTCGATAATTCGTGGTTCAACGTCTAATACATCTTTCCCGAAGGTCTGAACGTGAAAAAGAATGGCGGACTTTACATCGGAAAGCGCTTCTTCATAGCTGTTACCCTGCCCCACAACCACGCCCTTAAGCCCTAGCGGATACGCTACATAACCGTCGGGGTGCTTTTCAACGACGATTTTGAACTGTTTCATAACAAATCCTTCATTTTTAAGCAACAATATAAATCAAAACTGACGTCTTTGTCAAGTGACGGCTCAGAATTCCGACTTGCGTGTCGAGCCGGCTGAGGGGGGCGGTTTTTTTACGTATCCTTTCTGCCTGAAGAATTCCACCGCCCCGTCAATGTCAGCAAAGACCTTTGTAGCGGTCTGCGTAACAAAAACCGAAGGCGGCTGTTTTGCGCTCCAGATGACATAAACCTCTTTGGCCGCTTCGTGAGCATGCTGCAGTTCTCTTTCGACACCGCTGGATATGGCTGCTCGACCGTCATCGAGCACGGGTATAAAGCTTATTATCATGTCCGACTGGTCGATGAGCATAAAATCACGGGCGTATATCTGGCTGTTAATGTCCCGTTCGATTTGCCGAACCTCGTTCAAAGCCAGCCGAACAGTATGTCCCAGCGCCGTTACTTCAACAAAATCCCTGCCGTTGTCCAGCGCCTGCTGTGCGTACTGCGGCAGGCAGGACTCCTCCAAATCAGCGGGGTCGAAACAGGTCAGGCAGTTTTTTATTGACCGGCGAAATCCGTTTATTTTTTCCTGCACCTTTTTAAGGTCCGCCACGTGCGTCATCGGAAAACTTAAATAAGCCTTTTTGCAGTGTTTTTCAAACATAAGCCTGTAGAATGTTTCGGTGGTGTCCTTTTCAAAGCCTCCGCGCGCAAGGCAGTAAAGCTTTGCATTTTCCTTAACGCCGTTGCGCAGCATTTCGGTACAGATAAGCTCTTCCTCGCGCCAGACAATCAAGTCCTTGAGGCTGTGTTCCATGCAGTGCTGGTTTGTCAGTCTTGCGTGCAAAGCGGCCACGCCGTCAATCAGGCATACGTACATATCGGCGTTGAGCTTGCGCATCTGGTCGAAATCAACTGCAGGAAAAAGGCCGTGCCGCCACCGGAAAGTGGCATGGGTATTGACTATGAGGTTGGCTGCTGTGCGGGCTTTTGCGATGATGTCTTTGAAGACACTGCGGCGCAGAGAATTTAATCTTTTGATGGGTACGTCGAGGATTTTTCCGGCACCGATATCAGTGGCTTCGGCGTACATTTGCTCGCCGACATTGCATAAAAACAGGTCTTTGCCCCTGGCAGCGGCTAACCGACGCAGGTTTTCGAGATAGCCCTTCTTGTCCAGCCCCACCATTCCGGTGACAACTACTATCATGATATTGGCCGTGCTTTGTAACGAAGATAGTTCAGTATTTGCAGTTAAAGGTTCTTGAGCTTCTGCTGACGGTGATATTGCTGCAGTGCGGCAATAATTTCACCGATATCGCCGGCCATTATCTTGTCCAGGTTGTAAATCGACAAGTTAATTCTATGGTCGGTAAGCCGGTTTTGCGGGAAATTATACGTACGTATCTTGTCGGACCTGTCGCCCGAACCAATCATTATTTTTCGCTCCAGGTCCCGCTGGGTCCGTTTGCGGCTTTGGTGGTATTCGTAAATTCTGCTTCTTAAAATGCGCCAGGCCTTTGCACGGTTTTTATGCTGGCTTTTTTCCTCTCTCATGCTGACGGTAATACCGGTGGGGATGTGCTCGAGTTTAATTGCGCTGTTGAGCTTGTTGACGCTTTGCCCCCCGGGCCCGCCGGACCTGCTGACATGCTCAAGGACATCGCTGGCGTTAATTTCTATATCTATTTCCTCGGGCTCGGCAAGTACCGCAACGGTTGCAGCGGAGGTATGAATTCGGCCCTGGGATTCGGTCTCGGGCACTCTCTGGACCCTGTGGCCTCCGCCCTCATAGCGCAGTTCGGACCATACACCCGGGCCTTTTATACTGAAGATAGCCTCGCGAAACCCGCCCTTTTCAGTGCTGTGCAACCCCAGCGGCTCGACCTTCCATCTGCGCGCCTGTGCAAATCTGACATACATATTGTATAAATCACGGGCAAACAAGGCCGCTTCCTCCCCGCCGGTACCGGCACGTATTTCCATTATTACTGCATCGCTGTGCACTTCGTCGGCAGCCAGTAAACTATTCCCGAGCTGCTCAAGCAGGGCGGCGCTTTTGCTGTCCAGCTGCGCAATTTCCTCTGTTGCCAGCGTTTTAACATCCGCCTCAGCGGTGGCGTCTTCGAGTATTTCTTTTGTGTTGTCTATTTCCGCCTGTATTTTTTTATATTCGGCATAGCAGGCGACAATGCCGCGCAGTCTGCCCTTTTCCCTGCTCAATTGGGTGACTTTTGCGATATCGGCTGCGATTTCAGGGTCGGAAATCTGTTTTTCCATCTGGCTGTAGTTATGCTGAATTTCTTCGAGCTTTGTTAATAATGTGTCTTTTTCCTCGCTCATTGGTATTATCCACTACTTAGTATTGCATTTACGCAGTCCAGTCATCAATAAAAAACTCCGAAGCGGATTCATTATGCTCGCGGAGTTGGAATTGTACGCTGAAAAAGCAGCTATTGATGTGGTTTTTGGGGGCTTTTCTTAAAGTAATCTGTGCCGTATTTCTTCTGGAATCTTTCTATCCGGCCTGCGGTATCGACATATTTCTGTTTGCCGGTATAGAAGGGGTGGCACATAGAGCAGATTTCTGCGTGTATTTCCTTGGCGGTGCTGTTGGTTTCGAAAGTATTGCCGCAGCCGCAGCGCACCACCACTTTGTGATATTCAGGATGTATGTCTTTTTTCATAATATCCGGTTCCCAGCTACTAAACTATCTATCATATTTTAATCATATCGGCAGGTTTGGCAACAGCAATTTTTGAAACTTTTGATTTTTCAGGCCGTTTTCCACAAAACCCGCTTCAAGCCAAATCCGGCCCGCCGGATAATAATTATTGGACAAAGCAACACCGACAGTCGGTAAATTCAGGCTCAAAATCCGCTTTTTAGCCCGAAAAGGCCTTATTTTATACAAAGATATGAAGCTGTGTTTGTTATCAATCGATAATAGTTCCGAGGAAGAGGCGTTTTCCGGGCCTGGATGTGAGGTTTTTCAATGCGAATCAAATATGTAGTGTCCACGATGGTGTTCTGGTGGCGGCAAAACCGCCTCAGCTTTGAGTGGGAATGCCAGTTCTTGAAGTCGCTCGGGTACGGTATAGAGCTCTGGCCCAATATGGGGGGGCTGACCGAATGTCGGTACGATAAGCACAACTGGGCCAGGCTTAGTGCCGCTACCGGCGATATGCTTGTAACAATGCGCTCCCGCAATGATGCGCCGACACTGGAACAGTGGGATGAGCAAATCCAGTGTGCAAAGCTGCTTGATGCGCATATTGTTACGGACCTGCGCAGCCTGGGCCTGTGTAACGGCAATGGTGCCAACGGGCAGGGATTTGCCGAGGAGGTTGTAAAGCTGGCGCAGGCAAATAAAACTACATTGTGTCTTGAGACAGGCCCGCTGCCGACACTCAAACAGCTCGGTGAGAAATTCCAGTCAATCCGGTACTGCCTGGACGTGGGCTACGCAAATCTTGACAGTGAGCACTCGTTCAAACAGTATGTTGACGATTTGGCCCCGAGGGCGGCGCACCTGCACCTGTGTGATAATTACGGCTGTACGGACGACCACCAGCCGCCGGGCCTTGAAGGCGGCATAGCCCGCGAAAACTGGGACTACCTGCTGCAGACTTTGAGCAAATATGACAACGAGGTAATCGGTTCGCTTGAGGTACGCCCCTCTATGCCGGACGTGCTTGTACGGCAGGCCGGCGATTTCCTGTTTGAAAAAATGCAGTGGCCCAATCAGCCGCAGCAGAATCCGGATTATAATCCCCTTGACTACGACCCTGCCAAAGTCAAGGGTTATTAAAACCAGCCTTCTTTAGTACTGCAGCGCTGCCGGAAGGTTAAGCTTACTTTTGCGGCTCTTGCGGTTCCTGGGGGTTCGGCGTCTTTTGCTTTTCCATTTCCGTGCCTATGATGTAGCCGGCACCAGCACCGACACCTGCACCGATTAATGTCGATTTCGTGTCGCGGCCGGCAAGCTGGCCGACGCCCGCACCGGCTAATGCCCCAACCGCCGCACCGCTTTGCGCCTGGTTCTGACAACCGCCCCCAAAAAGCAAAGCCGCGCTGAACGCAAGAATAGTCAGAATCGTTACCACAGTTTTAATCATACTATACCTGCCGTTTTCTCATTATCTTTTGCTCGAAGGTTTATTATTCTTTAATCCCCTGTCGCCATACAAAGTTCTTTGAAAACCAGGGGTACTGGGGGATTCTTTGGTGTTTTTTCTGTTAAACCGGCGGTTGTTTATGCTTGTGGATTAGGGTTCAGGCGGTTATACTTTTTCAACTAATCTCAGGCAAGAAAAAAGGGAGTGAAATGAGACCAAAACTGGC
>DATKWV010000022.1:0-7798 GCA_035529405.1 Sedimentisphaerales bacterium
AAGGATTGATATGTATGCCGATGACAGCATCACCTTGGGCGATACGGTACTGGCAGCCGGCGATATTTACCTGTCCGGTGATGAGTATGATTATGACCAGGACCATGGCCTTGTGTGGGCCAAGAGCTCGATAACGACGACTGACAGCACTTTAGATATTTATGGCGAGGATATTCAAGTTGACGGGCCCATTAATACTGCCGACTCGATTTACATGTATGCCGATGACAGCATCACGTTAGGCGGCTCGGTAATCGCAGACGGCGATATTTCGCTGTATGCCGATGAGGAGGATTATGGCCAGGGTTATGGTCTTATGTGGGCAAAGAGTTCTATAACGACGACCAACAGCGACTTGTACGTTGAAGGCGAGAATATCGAGATAGACGGGCCTGTTGACATCGCAGGAAGGATTGATATGTATGCCGACGACAGCATCACCTTAGTCAAAACGGCGAAAGCAGCGGGCGATATTTGGCTGGAAGCTGACTACGATGGCGTCGAGGGTGGTTCAGTAGATGTTCATGGTCTTCTTGCAGGCGACAACATTGATATTTTAGCATCTGATACGACTATAAACATTCATAAATCAGCAGACCCACTGGCCACAGCCGATGTTGAAGCTGGCGGCGATGTCGTGCTTCATAATAACGCTTGGACGGAAGCTGGCGTGATAGTCAAAGCCGGTGATGATGTCACGGCTTTGGGTACTGTAACCGGTGCAGGCGACTTGACTATCGAAGCAGGAGTTATCGGAGACGGAAGTGCTGGCGCTTGGGCCAATGTCTTACTGGATAAGTGGGTTACGGTAGATGGCGATCTTGTTATAAATGCCGGCGATGATATTACTGCCAACGGCAAACTTACTTCAAACAATGTTGTCAGCAGCGGCAACATGACTCTTAAGGCTGGTGACGATATTTACCTGAATGCGACGCCGGAAAGTGCACAATCGGCAGGACTAATGCAAATAGAAGCCGACCTTGATTCTCTGAATGGAACAGGGAATGTCGATGTTGCCGGAAGTCTTGAAGGCAACATGACGCTTTCCGGTACTAATGTTTACGTTGACGGAACTGTAACTTCTTTTGGCACGCTGGATGTTGACGCTGACGAGAACATCAGTCTCAAGAGCAATGTATCTTCTGTGGCAGAGATGACGATGGATGCCGGCGATAACATTACGCTGAATGAAGATTCCGGAAACACCTCGTCCGAAAGCACAATTGCATTAATTGCCGGCGGTGACATCACAATTGGAGCGGCTTATACCGATGAGGGCGATGTAACCGCTAATGGCAATATGGAAATATGGGCCGGCGATGGCTGGAATGATGATGTTATAGTTTACGGTAAACTTACCACGACCAACAGCGGTGATATAGATGTCCGGGCAGGTGATGACATCTACATTTATGGCACCGGGGACGACCCGTATGAAAGTGTAGAAGCTGATGGAGCACTGACAATGTCCTCGAACACTTCCGGAATTGGTATCTTTGGTGGAAATTTGTATATTGCCGGAGATGCTATCGCCGCCAGTATGCAGCTTGAAGCTGGTACAGCAGGGCCGCCTGACTACAGTGACAGTCATGTCCGGGTTGACGGCTCGCTGCAAACTACCAGTGGTGATATGGTTATTGAAGCACATCATGACATCTTACTCGGCGGCAATGTGGATTCAGCTGGTAACCTCGTACTCAATGCTGACAGACACGGTGATTACGGCTATCCTGACCCACATGTCTATGGCGGCGATGTTGAAGTTGCGGGCACCGTTGATGCTGTTGGCACTATAGATATGTTTGGTAATAACATTACGCTCGAAAATGATGTCACATCGGGCGGTGATATGACACTGACTGCTGATACAAGTAGTGATTTTGAAGACCCGCTTCCTGAAGGCGATGTGACAGCTATGGGTAATCTCACCTCGACAGGTGGTAGTATCAGTATTTATTCTTCTGACGACACCACATATCTTGGCAGCGATGTTACTGCCTTTGTCGATGTTCTGCTGAATAACAACACAGAATTCACCAGCACTGACGACCAGAGAGTAACCGCCCAGACGGGTTCGATTACCGCCAATGGCTGGCTGCATAAAGGCGACAGCAGCCTGTACGTAAAAGCCGCCGAAGACATTAGTCTTGCTGGTTCCGTGGCGGCCGATTCCGGCGGGGTATCAATTATTGCCGAGAACGGCAAGATATTCACACCTGATGAGTTTGGCGATCCGACTGATACGCTTAACGTTAGCATAACAGGCAGGTCTGACGACGAAGCTGGCACGGGCGTTGACCTTCCATACGGCCCCGGCAAAGCGGCTATCGTGATTATGAGTGCCGAAGACCTTAAATTGGGGCCGCAAGCCGAACTGAGGGCCAATGGCATCTACGACACCACCGGCATTGTCGATGACCGGCAGGGCGTTAAGTTTCTGGATGTTGAAGACACTGTCATCGGTGCAGTTCCCAGAAAAGCAGGCGACCCATTTGACGCCGCAATTTATCTTGCCAGTACGGCAGGCGATGTTGATGTCAGTTCGCCGGTCAGCATTGTGTCTGAGCCCGCACAGGTTCCTAACGGCGACACGCAACCAATTGGTGAGCCCAAGGGAGCTATGGTCATCGATGCGTATGACACGGTAACCTTTGACGGAGGAAGGCTCCAGGGCGATGGCGACACGTTCTTCCAGGACTCTTTGGAAGGCGACGAGTACTACGGCAGCTATGTAGGTAACAGATTGGAAGTTGCCTCTCGTATAACCGAATGGCTGTACCAGGCTGTCGGCCGGCTGCCCTATGTTGGGGGTGGCGGACCATTCCCGGCTGGTTATACTTACGTACTCCGCGGTGCAGGGCTTGAGAACGCCGGTATCACAGACGGCAGGGCCTGGGTGCTTGAGGACCCGACACAGCCGGCACCTCTTTACAGAGAAGCCGGTGAGACGACTGAGCGACAGACATTGGGAACAGATGGCTGCCCGGCGCTGATTGCTGCTGCTGCCGCAGAGCTTGGTATCCCGGAAGAAGACATTCAGGTTTCTTTAGCGAATTCTTTTGCACTCGATACCGATATACAGCCGTGTGAGACCTGTGCGAGAGTGTTAAACGCTGCAGCGATTTTAAGAGATGAAGACGGTTCACGAATGGCTGCAATGAACCAGGTATTTAATGAGTTGGCGCCTGCGGAGGCTCCGTTCACTCCGGAAATGGCCACTTCGATTGTTACAGCGTTCGCAGGGCACGTCAATGATGGTACGCAATATGCTACAGCAATAGAGTATATTGATGCATTTATTGAATATGTCGCCGTTCTGGGCAGTCAGATGGGTTCACCGGTAGGTGATCCGATAGCATTCGTTATGGACAAGTACGGTACGACTTTGGCAGAAGGCGAAAATGACAATATTCTCGCTTTCGTGGCAATGCGTATGGAAAGTATGGAAGCTCTGGGTTATTAATTGGGCTGAACTGAACAAGGTATAAATCGGCTGTTTTGAGACAGGCCTGCCTGCAGCGATGGAGGCGGGCCTGTTTTCTATAGCCGGCCATTTATCTGGCAGCTTTTGCAACAGGCCCGTAAGTAACCCTGCTGGCGGAACGAATCTCATCTGCCTGTTGTGTCAATTGTGCTAATGTCACCGTGTTCTGCGTACCTTTGACAAGAGAAAGGGCCTTTTTTATCAGTGTTTCCGCTTCGGCACTATTTCCCAGAGCCTGGCAAATTCTTGCTTTAGTCAACAAACTCGATGCTATAAGATGATGGTCAGGACCATAAATTCTTTCCTGATTAGCTATTGCACGATTAATTATTTGCTCTGCCTGAGTGTATTTTCCCTGCAGCGTGTACAGTTTGGCAATGCCGGCAAGTACATTTGATGTGTAAAGATGGTCCGGACCATAACTGTCATTGAGCATAGCAATGGCTTTATTATAATAGTATTCAGCCTCCTGGTACCGTTGTGTGGCAACAAGAAGCTCTGCTATATCCACCCAGAAAGGTACAAGCCCCTTGTCGTTTTCCTGGTGACTGTCCAGCATAATGGTCATCGCCTTTTTCAAGGCGTCGTCGGCATGCTGATACTTTTGTTCAGCAAGGTAAATCGAACTGAGGATTCTCAAGGTATACGCGAGATAAGGATGGTTTTCATAAAGCACTTTCTGCTGCAGCGAAAGCCCCATAGTGCAGGCCTTTTCGGCTTCTGTTAGTCTGCCCTGTTGTTTATAAGCCACCGACAGGTCGATAAGACACATAGCCAGTTCAGACTCGGAGGCGTTGTTTTCTTTTGCCACATTCAGCGCCTGCTCGACAAGAGGCTGGGCCTTTGCATATTCGCCGTAGGCCAGGTAAACTCTTGCCATGGCTCGCAAAGTTCTGCTTGAGGTATTCCTGGTTGCCGCTGCCTGGGTTACGCTTGTGTCCAGCAGTACCAGACCGACCATCAAGATAACAAGAACGGAGAAACTGTCCTTTATTGGCTTTTTTGCTTTGTGTGTTTCGGCCATCTTGCAACCCCCATTTTGCAGCAGCGCCCTCCTTGGCCGAAATAGCGTCACGGCGGACTATCTAAAGTATAAGAATCAATACTTTACAAGACAAAGCCGGCAAGGATGTTTGCGTGGAAATTTTCGAGCCCGGGGGAACCCGTGATTGCCTGATGCTGATTGAACTGTTTTCGGACGTAAAATTAATTCGGACCATATTTTCCTGTAAGCAGGGACAGTATCAGCGCAAAAAAAGGGGTCTGAAAACACCCCCGCCAAAAGAGGCGTTTTGACTTTTGGTATATGCCGATAAAATAGACGATAGGTTTATTTTGAGGGCAGCATTGTGTTTGCCGTTTACTGTCGTCAATACCGAGTGTTGGTTTTTGCTTGGGCGGCGGCCAGCGCTTTGTCAGGCCCTGGCTGTGAATACGCCAAAGCCGCAAGCCAATTAACACCGCAATATGTATCCGCGGTCGACATAGAAACAGCCACAGCACCGCAGTTGACCGCAATACTCTGTAGTCAAATTCTCAAAGGCAATTTCGAAACGGCCGCAGAAATTTTTCTCAGGTTACCCGTATCTGGCAGCAGCGACCTCAAACAGCTCCGAATGGTAATTGACGAGTATGGGCCAATTAAGACTCGACGCGCAAAATTCAGAGATGAAATTTTCCTGACACGGACCAATGAACTCGAAGAACTTGGCAGCAAAAATATACCGGAGAAACCTGAAGACATTACCAAAGTGTTTTCTGCAATAGTACTGGCTCTGGAATGTGCCGATGACCGGCACAAGAAAGCCATACTGGCGATGGATTTCGTAAAACGAACAGTACGGAAGGCTCAGGAAGAGGCTGACAGGTTCGAATCCGGCGGTGAATGGCTGAAGGCGCACACATTTTGCTACAGCTGGCTTGAGAAAATCTATCCGGACAACAACGCGTATTCGGACCACGCTGAAAATCTTTTACAAAAGGCAAATATCAAAGCTTCTTTCGAGCATGGTCTTTGTCAGCACAGTGAAGACTGTTATTCTGACGTAAAAAAGAATATGTTCATTAAGGCCGTTGACATTTTGGATTCAGGTTATGTCAAACGTGTCGATTATTATCAGATGGCGACCGGGGCTGTCCGTCGGTGCCTGTTACTGGCAGAAGTAATAAACAGTCTGAGTACAGATAAAAGGCGGCACATGAAAGAAAGACAATTGTCAGCCTGGTCCGGTGCATTGAGAATGGTTTTAGAGAAGGTTGGGCAAGCACCCGGGAGTCTGGACAAAAACGGATTTGTAAAAGTTTTTGAAAAGGTGTTATCCATTAACGCATCGAACTCTGCAGGACTAAGGTTGCCGGAGGGTTTTTTGATTGTGCAGTTTGGCGAAGGGGCGTTATCTGAACTTGACCCGTATACGGCAATTTGTTGGCCCGGACAGAGACATAATTTCGAAGAAATCATAACAAACCAGTTCCCTGGTATTGGTATAAGGTTTTCCAGCCAGGCAGGGTTGGTAAGGGTGATGGGAGTTTTGGCGGATACGCCGGCATACGAGGCCGGACTTCGCCCGGGAGATATTATAGAGTCGGTCGATGGTATTGAAACAGCGGATATGTCCCAGGACTGTTTGGCCGGCAAAATCAGGGGACCTGAGGGAACCAGGGTAACTTTGAGGATAAAATGTCCAACTGAGAATACCTCGGCTGATATTTCAATACAACGGGCCAAGATTATTGTTTCATCGGTCCGGGGCTGGCGAAAAACCTCTACAGGCCGATGGCGGTACATGCTCGATGACCGTAACGGCATTGGCTATGTTCGTATTGGCTGTTTTAACCCTACAACAGCAGAAGATTTCGGTAAAGTGTTTGAACAACTGCAGCGAGAGGGATTAAAGGCATTGATTTTGGACTTGCGTGACAATCCCGGCGGGCTTTTGAGCGGTGCTGTTGAAATAGCAGACATGTTTATACCGGAAGGTTTGATCGTGCGGACACAACCGCGGTTGGGTATAGCTGCTTATGTATCGGCGCACAAGGAAAACACGCACCCAGACCAGCCGCTGGTAGTACTTGTAAATGGTTTTACAGCAAGCGCTGCTGAAATTGTAGCGGGGGCGTTGCAGGACCCGAAGTATAACAGGGCAACTACGGTGGGAGAAACAACTTACGGCAAGGGCAGTGTTCAATCACTAACCAGTGCTCTTGGGGGCGGGGCACAATTGAAATATACTGCGTCCTATTATTATTTGCCGTCTGGTGATACGGTAGAAAGTGAATGTCCATCGCTGGAACCACGTACGGACCATGGGGGTATTTTGCCGGATGTTTATGTAAAAGTCACAAGCGATGAGTTGGAAAGGATCGCCGGTGTACGAAGCGGGAATGAACTGGGGGCGGCAGCTGCCGGCGGCGCCGATTCCGGCAGGGTAAACCATTATTCCAACCAGGCCATCATAGATGCAGATGCGCAGCTGGCGATAGGGCTGCTGGTACTGAAAGCTAAAATGATACAATTTGGCCATAGATTGGTCTTGAATTGATGTGTCATCCGGCGGGAAACAATGCCTTTTGATGGATGGTAATGAAGACAACACGTGCTGGAGGGGGCAAGAGTGCGGATTTAAAAGCCAACGGTCGGATTCGAACCGATAACCGCTGGTTTACTACACCGGAACCCAAGCGGCTGAGAAATTGCAGATTGGCCGAACTACTTTGGGCCGATGGCCCAAGAAAGGCAAGTTGGCGAAACCGGCCCCATGCATGGCTGGTAACATAATGGAAATCGTTAAGGCAATAATACCAGTCACCGCAAGTCCACCAGCCAAAGTCATATTACCACTCGGATCAATATTCATAACCGGATTATTGTGCACGTAGAGATACTTGTGCAGCGATTGCGGGTCTTGCATATTTCCGGCGAAGGGGTCCATTCTGTTGAATCGGCCGGTGTTTTGGTCGTACCAGCGGGCACGCAAATAATAATTCTGTGCATCAGTGTCAAAATGTTCGCCTGCATAAAGCAGCGAAGTCGAACTGCTTGTATCAGTCGGATTGCCGGCAAAAGATATTTGGATATGAACGTGGAAATGGAGAACGAAGACGAATCTGCTGATTCAAAAGAAAAAAGGATTTACAAAAAAAAGTTGCTTAATCGAAATTTCCCAATTTCATAACCAATTGTTATTATTCAACTTATAAGGGGCAGTAGTGATATATTATAAATTTTTAATTGACTTAGATAAATTGCGGCAGTATAATTGTACATTGGTTAAGCAAGGAGGAAGGTGATAGTTAATTAAAACTGGGGAC
>DATKWV010000023.1:0-4433 GCA_035529405.1 Sedimentisphaerales bacterium
AACCTGCTGTATGTTGCGGTTACCGGCAGGGACACAAACCATAATTTCAGCAGTAACTTCATAAACTGGAACCGGCACGACGACCTCGAAGTCTATGTTGATGCCGGTAATACCGATACCAAAAACGCCGCCTATTACAGCGGCACGCAGCGATGGGTACAGAATTACTTTATAGGCGCCGACGGCAACGACGGCGCATGGTCTTATATACCCAACCAGTCGGCGGACAACATCTTACCGCCCGGCGGATACGCCGTAGCGGTAAACGGTGACATTATTACTTACGAGTGCGCGGTGCGGCCGTATCTTGACCTGAACCTTTCAAATCCGGCCGGCTCAATCGCCTATATACTTGCGCCTGGGCAGACGGTAGGCCTGGACGTATCAATGTACACGTCTGACGGTTACGACGTATCTTTGCTGGCGGGAAACGCCGCTATGCCAAAATGGTCCGATGCCAGCACGCTTCTGGATGTTACGCTGCTGGATGTTGTTTATGTAAACAAAGGCGACCTGACGCGCGACGGTTTCGTGGATATTAACGACCTTGCTGCCATGGCAGCTGCCTGGCTGAAAAATGACCTGATAGCCGATATTGCCCCGATAGTAGGCGACGGCTCCGTCAGTATGGCCGACGGCGACGGAATTATTAACGGCAGGGACCTTGCGCTGCTGGCTCAGAACTGGAAAAATCAAAGCTGGCTGCTTTCATCGAACACGCTGGATTTCTGCTATAAACAGACACTGCAGACCGAGGCATACTTTTACGGTACCTGGGTTACGGAGAAATACCCCTACCAGACCTGTGACAATTGTTCGGTCTGGCCTTCCACACCGGGTTATCAGCTCTGGGACACCAACCACTACAGGAACAACCCGGATTACGTTGAAGGCTGGACGGTGGGCTTTTTCCCCGGATGTTTGTGGTATATGTACGAACTGACCGGTGAGACTTTCATTAAAGACCAAGCCCGGTTGTGGACCGAAAGGCTGGAAAACCAGAAATACAATACCGTTTTCGCCGACCAGGGCTTTGCGCTGCTTTGCAGCTTCGGGCAGGGTCATCGCCTGACCGGCGACCCGAATTACCGGGACGTGGCGATCCAGGGGGCGTACTCGCTGGCCAGCAGATACGACCCCAATGTCGCCTGCATCGATTCATGGGACTGGGGCGAATATATAGATAAGTTTACGGTAATAATCGATACGATGATGAACCTGGAGATACTCTTTTACGGCGCAAAACACTCAGGCGATCCGAACCTGTACGACATTGCCGTCACTCATGCTTATAAGACCAGGGACTATTTTGTTTGGCCCGACGGAGGTGCCTGCAATATAATTACTTTTGACCCGAACACGGGAGAGCCTAACGATTATGACTGTGACCCTTGTCAGCCGTGGTCGAGGGGACAGGCCTGGGCGGTGTACGGTTTTGCCATGACTTACAGGGAAACCGGCGACCCGAATTTCCTGGCGACAGCCCAGGCGTGTGCCGATTATTTTATTGACAATCTGCCGGCAGATAACGTTCCGCCGAGCCATTTTAATACAGCCGAGGCCAAGGACAGCAGCGCAGCAGCAATCGCGGCCAGCGGTCTGCTCGAATTATGCCTGCTGGTCAGCGACCCCAACGAGCAGGAAAGGTATTACAATGCCGCGAAAGAAATCCTGATTTCACTTGCACGACCTTATTCAACCGGCGGCTGCCTGGCAGATGACAGCGATGCCTGTATCCTGCGCCAAAGCAACGCCCAGACCAGGGGTTTCATTTACGGCGATTACTATTTTATCGAGGCCCTGATGCGGTATTATAAGCTGACAGTTTACCCTGAATAAGACCAGCGGCTGAACAACCCCCCAGGATAAACCTGGGGGCTAAACTCTCAGTAAATCACTGCGTTCGCAAACGGGAAGTAGCGCCGGGCATTAGCGGGTGTCAGGGGACAGCCGTATGGTGAGGCTGTGAAGGCCTCGATGTATTCGATTCGGCCGGCGGCTTTGGGACCTAAGTAAAGATTCAGTTTCGTGCGGTAATTCTCCGCAGGCTGCCGCCATATCGGACCCCACCACTTTTTAAGAAAATCCAGCCGGGATTCTTCATCTGCAGGCACGGCATCTTTTATGTTCTCTATCCAGGGAAGCCATTCATAGACCTGCGAGGTGTTCTCACCGAAGGCCTGAAATTTTTTGTCCGCGTAGTCGTCCGCAGGAACCAGTATTGTGGCGGCTGCGGTGTCCTGGGGTCTGGTGCTGAAACAGCAATAAACGGTGTCTTTCCTGGCCACGGGCGCATCGGGAACACACAGCGGCACATTGAGCATAAAGGCGGTATCCGAGACTAATTGCGCGGTATAACGATGGTCGGGATGATAATCGTCGGTCGGATGCGACATAATAATGTCCGGCTGATATTTTCTGAGAATACGGATAAGCTTGCAGCGATTCTCCAGAGTCGGTTCAAGGCCGCCGTCAGGGATGTCCATAACCTCGTATTCCACATCGAGACAGCGGGCTACGTTTCTGGTTTCTTCGTACCGTCTGCGCCCAAGCTGCTCCTTTGTCATCGTATGATGTCCCGCATCGCCGTTAGTCATTGATACGAAGGTTACCCTGTGGCCTAACCTGCGATAGCAGATGGTAACGGCGCCGGCGGCGTATTCACAATCATCGGGATGTGCGCCGACTATAACAACATTAAGAACTTCAGCCATAAAGCATGCTCCTTTCCGGTATTTGCCGGCAATTATCGAAAGACTACATAGATAACAATCTGCAGAAAAAGTATTAAAACGGCCCAAAGCCGCAGGTCACGAAAGAAAAGCAGCTTACTGCAATCTGGCGCTTTGCGCGGATTTTCCTGCTTTAAGGTCAATACCCATACGGCCAGCGCAGCCAGAACCAGTATGTAAATTACCAAAGCGGTGCGCACCGGTACGGCGACGACGAATTTATAACAAAGTTCAGCGAACGGCTTTAGCAAATCAATAATAATTTCTTTCATAGCCATTAACCTTTTGCTGAGTACATAAGGTCCTTAAGTGTTTCTGCAGATTTTGGCACAGTCAGGAGACTGACGAAAATACAAGCTGTTATACCGGCCACAAAAGACCACCAGGCAATATACAAGAACGGGTCGGCGGCCTGGAAGATGCCGTCCTTTATCCAGAAAAGAGTGCTGCTTGTTGTCACGCCTGCTATCAGGCCGGCAATTGCACCGGCGCTGTTGGCCCTTTTCCAGACCATCCCTAAAAGCAGAATGGCAAATGTCGGGCCCTGGAAGATTGAAAGCAGCGTCTGCATCGCGCTGAAGATGCCCTGGAATTTTGCGGTAAGAGGCGCCAGAACCACCGCCAGGATGATGAAAACGATAGTCAGGAACCTGCCGACCCTGTACAGGTGTCTCGGGTCGGCACTTCTGTATATATATTTTCTGTAAACATCCATAGTCCAGAGTGTGGAGGCGGAATTCAGGTACGAATCGACGCTGGACATAAGAGCTGCCAGAAAACCGGCAAAGACCAGGCCGGCAACGCCGGGCGGCAGCAGATGCTGGAGCATGGTCGGATATACATCATCGCCTTTTTGCAGGTTGGGAAATATGACAAAACCAATCAGGCCGGGAACGACAATCAGAAATGGAATGCTGAGCTTGAGAAACGCCCCGAACAGAACGGACTTTTTCGCGTCGCGCTCGCTGGCAGTGCCGAGGTTGCGCTGCACAATGGCCTGGTTGCCAATCCAGTAGGCAGGTGAAAGCACGAACGCAAGCCCGAACAGCACCGCTGACCAGGAAAACGGGCCAGCAGTATCAGCAGGCAGTACAAGGTCAAAGAAATTCTGCCGCTGGGGGCCGCCGATTTCAGCGACCTTTGAGACTAATGCGCCAATACCACCGACCTTCTCAAAGCCGATAATGATAATAAGAACACTGCCGAGCACAAGGATGAAGTACTGGATGGTATCGGTAAATACAACCGCGGATAAGCCGCCGCTGAAGGTATAGAAGCCGATTACAAAGGCGGTGATCAGCATTGAGGTATAGAACGGCCAGCCGATGAGCAATTCGAGAGTTTTGCCGGATGTATAGAGGAATATGCCGAGATTGGCCACCATGAAAAGCCCCCACAGCACCGCCACCAAGGCACGAACACCGTCGTTGTATCGTCGGCCCAGGTACTCCGGGACGGTGAATACGCCCGACCTCCAGTAAAAGGGAATGAATACAAACGCGGCTAATATCATAGCGGGTATACAGCCAATCCAGTCAAAATTGGCAACCGACATACCGACGGTGTAACTCAGACCTGCAACACCCACAAGTTCGAGGGCCCCGATATCCGAAACGACCATTGATATGCCGACCATCCACCATTTCAGCTTTCGGCCGCCCAGAAAATAATCCCGGTCCGTATGCTGTTTTCTGCCGATTA
>DATKWV010000024.1:0-4263 GCA_035529405.1 Sedimentisphaerales bacterium
ACCATAAGCATAATTATAAACTCCAGCAACAAAAGTATCTCCTGATATCGCTACACTGTAACCCATTGCATCTAATCTATTCTCGCCTTCTATTTTTTGCTCAAAACTCCATGTTCCTTCGCTAAACCTGAATACAAATACCGATCCTTCTCTAAACCCATTTTCTTGAAGGGGATCGAAAACAGTATCCCATCTGGCTCCAACAACAGTCACATTGCTGTCAATTGCAACTGAATATCCAAACTGATCCCCACCACATAAATAGCTATGACCTGAGTAATTAAGGGTCTGTGTATAGTTCCACGTTACTCCATTGTAATCAAATACATAGGCAGCACCTGTTTGAATACTGCTGCCCCTTGCTCCAACAACTATTGTATTGCTATCTATGGCAACTGTAGTACCGAAATAATCCTGGCTTCCTCCCACACTGAGAATTTCAGGATTGCTGCTCCATTCAGTACCGTTATAATCAAATACATAAACTTCTTCTGCGGTATAAGTGCCAACTACAATTTTATTTGAGTCTATGCAAACGGAATAGCCAAACTTATCTGTATCATTAAGATCGGGAGGCAGCAATGTTGTTACGTAATCCAACTCTAAATCATTAACTTCGTAAACATACACCGCTCCCTGGTAGCTATCTTCCCAAGGAGCTGATATTGCTACAAAACCACCGTCTGTGGAAACAGAATAGCCAAACCATGCATCCTGGCAGGGATCAGGTGCTTTTAGTTCAGCTAAAGGTTCCCAGCCCGCAGATACAGAACCACACAAAATCCAAAGCACCAACAACACAGTAAAAATAATAAATTCTTTGTTCATCGCTATAACCCTTTCGTTTATGCCAAGAAAGACATACGCCTCCTCCGAGATTCCATCCCCAACGCTAATATCCCTGCACAAAACAGTAAGATTACTCTAATTATACACTTATAGCTGCTGAATGACCAGAACATCTTCGCTAAATTTGGCCTTCAATTTGCCTTCGTCAAGGTGTCAAGTCTACCCAGCGTTGTTTTTGAATGATTACGAAGCTTTCACATCTCATTTTTTGCCGAAAAACGCAGATTTAGAAAAAAAATTTCGCGAAAATAGTGCTATATAAACTGTTACGTCTTTCGGTATTTTCGCAGCATATCGAGCAGGTTCTGCATATCCGGCGGTAATTCGGCTTCAAACCTGACAAGTTCGCCGCTTGAAGGGTGTCTGAATTCGAGCGTATGTGCGTGCAAAGCACATCGGTACATCACCGGCTGCTGCACGGCGGGTTGTTCGTCGGCCAACTGCCATTGATAAACGAGTTTGCCGCCGTACATGTCATCGGCTACGATTGGGTGTTTTATATAAGAAAGGTGAACCCTGATTTGGTGGGTGCGGCCTGTCTTCGGAGTCAGCTTCAGCAGGGAAAAGCCGCGAAAACTTTCGAGCACCTCGTATAATGTGGCTGCCTGTCTGCCGGTATCGGTTCTTACGGCACAACGTTCTCTTTTTCGCGGGTCCACACCTATGGGTGCGTCTATTACATCGCAGTTCAACTGCGGCGTACCGTGAACGATGGCCAGGTAAGTTTTTTTTACCTGGCGGCGCTGGAATTGTCCGGCAATTTTCCACTGGGCGGTTTCGTTTTTTGTCACTACCATAACGCCGGTGGTGTTTTTATCGAGCCTGTGGATGATGCCCGGCCTGAATTCGCCAAGCCCGGAAGACAGCTTGTCGGCATAGAAGGCCAGGGCATTTGCAATAGTGCCGAGCAAATTGCCGCGGGCCGGATGAACTATAATATCCGCTTGTTTGTTAAGGACAATAATAGAGTCGTCCTCGTAAATAATCTGCAGCGGCAGTTGCTGAGGCGTTATTTCTTTCGGAGGCGGCTGCGGCAGCGACAGTTCGATTTGGTCTCCGGGGCTTAGCCTGAAACCGGGTTTTACCACTTTTTGGCCGTTGACCCTGACGGCGCCGCCGGCAATGTACTTCTGGAGCATGACCCTGCTGAATTCACTGAGTCTGCCGTGCAGGTACTTGTCAAGCCTTCGTTCTTTTACAGAGTTTCCCACTCGCATAAGCAGTTCGGTCGAGGCGCCGGCGCGCGTTTG
Organism: Sedimentisphaerales bacterium; assembly: GCA_035529405.1. Taxonomy (GTDB): domain Bacteria; phylum Planctomycetota; class Phycisphaerae; order Sedimentisphaerales; family Anaerobacaceae; genus DATKWV01. The sequence continues at coordinate 2,100 of DATKWV010000024.1, forward strand.
GGTTTCGCAGTGGTTGCTGCTTGGGCGGTTTCGGCAATCAGATCCGGCGCTCTGGTGTTCTTTTTCTGGTCTGTGTCCGGTGTCTTGCATCTGACTTGAGCAATTACCGCCCCGGTAGATTTGGGGCCGGGGCACTTTCGGACGGTTCTGTTTCGATGTTCGATTCGCGCCAAAGGCTGGGCAAGGCATCATCGGGCGTAACTACAATCTCCGGCTGCAAAATCTGGGCCTGTTCCTCAGGTGTCTGGGACTGCTTGAAGGTTACTTTTTCCTCGTAATCGGTCATTGCATTGAGGCGGTGCCCTGCTGCTGCCATTACAACAGTACCTTCGAATTGGGGATTGCCGGCAATATCGCTGTAGATTTGGCGTGCCTGGTCGAAGTCTCCAAGTTCTTCGGCGCACAGCGCCAGGCCGTACTTGGCCCTGGCTGATAAAGACGGACTTTCCGAGGCCTTTTCAACGGCCTGTTCGTAACAGCTTTTTGCTTTTTCTATTTGTTTCTGTAAATCCTGCTGGCTGACGGTTTCCAGCCGGTAATGCAGCTCCATGCGCAGCACATCGCCTTCCTTGATAAAAGCCAAAGCAGCCATCGCGTCATTGTTTGTGTTCTGGCCGGAGGCCTGGAGGTAATCGGCAATCTGCAGGAGATTGTAGGAAGTATCGAGACCCTGGGCTTGTGACTGCAGTATCTGTAATTTCCTCTGGGGAAGCTGCAGGATAAGACTCGTAAAGTCAACCTCTTTCTTCACGGCTACCACGTTTTTCTGATACCGCTTATAGATGTAGGCACCGGCGACCAGTACGACAACCACAGAGACATAGATAATCGTCTTCAGATTCTGTCTGGTCCATTGAGGAAAGCTGGCTATCCATTGTGCCAATTCGTTAGTTTTGAGCTCGTGGCGATGTTCGGATTTCATCTGTTACGCCTTTTCTGTTTTTTTCAATACGTTACTTTTTTAGGAACACGATTCACTATTTAGCGGATTATAGCAAAATTTCTTTTACCTTGCAATGCTCATAAGCCGGGACTAAAATTTCATTTTTAGACCTGTTATTGACGCTGCGGGCGGACATTTGTGCAGTTGAAGGCGGCTTTTTGGTTTTTAAGGTTTATTATTTGGCGTTTAAGGACTGGAGGATGTTCGGATTTTCCGGCAGACAGCGGACCGGCGGGCTTTGTTTTTCTACGATGAGCGTCTGGTTCGATTTGGTTTTGTTGGGCGTGCTGGCGGTCAGCGAAGTGCCGCTTTGTTTGGCCAGTTATAAAGACAAGCAGCCCGGACAGGGCATACCGAAGGTAAATTACATCGGTCTTGACGAAATCGCCCCCGGCATGGACGGATATTGCCTGACGGTATATGAAGGCACCGAGGTTGAAAAGTTCAATGTGCGTGTTTTGAGCGTCATCAGGAATATGACCGCCGGCAGGGACGCGATTCTGGTCGAAGGTACCGATGAACGTTTCATCCATACCGGCCCGGTAGCCGGCTGCAGCGGTTCGCCGGTATATATAAAGGGTCGGCTGGCGGGGGCTTTGGCTTTCGGGTGGACTTTCAGCAAGGACCCGCTTTATGGTGTTACGCCTATCGAGGAGATGCTCGAGGTTGGCGACATGGCCGAAGCGCAGCAGGCCAGCCGGGCCGGTGACGGAACGGGCCCTGGCGGCGAAGGCGGGTATGTATTTGATTTTTCAAGGCCGGTCGATTTTGCCGAGGTCAATCAGCGCTTAAGTGCCGCGGCTTCTGTGATGCTGCCGGGACGTTGCGGAACACCGGGCGCCGGATTTTTGCCGTGTCCTTTGGTGACATCGGGTTTACCCGAAACAGTCTGTCGGCAGTTAAACGAATCTGTGCAGGGTTTTGGTCTGATGGCGGTTTCCGGTATTGCCGGCAGGGGCGCAGAAACCGCCGGCAGCGAACAGTTAAAACTTGTGCCCGGCGGGGTTCTTGCGGTGCCGTTAGTCACGGGCGATATTGAAATGACCGTGGTTGGTACGGTAACGGAGGTTGTTGGGGATAAGGTTTACGGTTTTGGGCACAGTTTTCTCGGCTACGGGCCGGTAAATCTGCCGATAGCCACAGGCACGGTGCACACGGTGGTATCGAACACCGCACGTTCCTTCAAGGTCGCCAGTGCCGTGAACATAGTCGGGGCGCTGA
>DATKWV010000025.1:0-27205 GCA_035529405.1 Sedimentisphaerales bacterium
AGGTTTACGGTTTTGGGCACAGTTTTCTCGGCTACGGGCCGGTAAATCTGCCGATAGCCACAGGCACGGTGCACACGGTGGTATCGAACACCGCACGTTCCTTCAAGGTCGCCAGTGCCGTGAACATAGTCGGGGCGCTGACGCTGGATGAGTCGGCGGCGGTGTACGGCCGAATCGGCGCGCAGGCGAAGATGTTCCCGTTGACAATGACCGTTAGTCGTTATAACGACGTTCGCAAACGGGTATATAACTGCAGGGTCGCGGACAACCGGGTGCTTTCGCCGTTTTTGCTTCGCACTTCGGTAACAGGGGCGATTCTAAACAAGGGCAATCTGCCGCCAGACCATACCGTTGAGTACAGAGGCAGTATCGAGCTGGAAGGTGAAAGAAAGATTGAATTCAACAATATATCCACGGGTACAGGTCCGGACCAGGTTGCAAACGAGGGCACCGGCACGATTGCGATGCTGATGAATAACCCGTTTGAAAAGGTCACTGTCAAATCGGTCGATTTTGACATTCGCATATCGGCCGAAAAGGCCCTTTCCAGGATATGGTCGGTCAGCCTGTCGGATACGGAAGTAAAGCCGGGCGAAAAGGTTGACGTTGAGATAACTCTGCAATCGGTTTTGGCGGAGAAGAAAAAATACGGCTGCAGTTATACGATTCCCGCGCAGCTTAAGCCGGGCAGGTATGAGCTGATTGTGTGCGGAGCAGATGATTATGAAAATTTTCTGAAAAAGGCGATACCTTACAGATTTACTGCCGACAGTTTACCCGAACTTATCGATGTGCTGAATTTTTCTTTGAACATTGCGCGGGACAGGCTTTATTGTCTGCTGGTTTTGCCGCCGGGCGGTGTTGCGGTTGAGAAGGCCGAGCTTCCCGATTTGCCCGCCACAAAAGCGCTGGTACTTGCCGATGCCAAGAGGGGCCTGCAGACATGGCCGTATCAGCATTGGCTGGAGAAAAGTTTCGATACCGGTACTTTTGTTGCCGACAAAAAGATTATGTACATAACCGTTGAAGAACAATAGGAGACACGAATGAAAGACACCGAACGGCCGACAAAGATTCAGCATCTGCGGCTCTGGCAATTCAAGTTTTGTTTTTACGTATTCAGCCTGTTGCTTTCGGTTTTATTTGGTTTGGCCGGTTGGGCGGTAAGCAGTAAGGTCAGCCGCGACTCCACAAGCCAGCAGATGCTCAAGGGCCGTACCGAAGATGTCGTCATAGGCTCGGACGGCACCATTGAGCTGGGCCTGGCGGCGGAGGTGCTGTTTGAGGGCCAGGAAGATGTGTGGTCGGTCAATGCCGTTGTTGCCGGCCCTGAGGCGATATTTTTCGGCACCAGCCCCAACGGGGCGGTTTACCGGTACATTATGGGCAAACTTGAAAAGATTTATCCGCCGAAGGAACAAGGCCCTACAGTCACCGGCCCGGCAGGGCCCGCCGGTGTAAACGAGCCTGCCGGCCAGACGGTCACGACGGAACAGTATCTTGCGAACAAGCATATTTTTGCGATGGCCACGGACGTTTCCGGCAGGCTTTTGGCGGGTATAAGCGGCGACGAGTGTGCACTGTATCGTTTCGAAGCCGGCCGGATGAAAAGCATCTTTGAACCCAACGACGCCAAATATATTTTTTCGATAGCGGTGGGTCAGGGCGGCAACATTTATTTAGGGACGGGGCCGGAAGGCAAGGTATATGAGCTCGATGCCTTCGGCAGGAAAGCAAAGGTGATTTACGACAGTCTCGACAAAAACATACTGGCAGTAGCGTGCGGCACGGACGGCTTTGTTTATGCTGGAAGTGACAGCAGGGCCCTAATATATAAAATAAACCCTGTAAATGCGGCAGCAACGGTTTTGTACGACAGCGACCAGGCGGAGATAACGGCGCTGTTGTTCAGGCAGGGACTTCTGTACGCAGCAGGAACATCAGCAGAGGTTGTAAAGGCCCAGACGGCGTTTGCATCACGGCAGAATCTGCCGGGCCGCCCGGAGGCGGAATCACCGCAGGACAAAGAACCGGAGAAAACCGAGGGCCATGTCACGCTGCAGATAGCAAATAAAGAAAAAACACCTGCCGATAAGGACCGCGCCGAGCGGCCTGCGGCGCCGAAACCCCCAAAGCCGGAAAAGGCCAGTTACGTGTATAAAATAACCGGTGACGGCTACGTGACGGACATATTCAGCCAGACAGCAGTTTTCTTTTGTATGGCAGGCCAGCAGCAAAAACTTCTTGTGGGCACCGGCAACAGCGGGCAGCTTTTTCGTATAGACCCTGCCGGTGAGCGCGAGCAGGTAATCTACAGCGACCGGCAGGCCTCGCAGATAACGGCGGCTGCCTCTGTCGACGGGCAAATCTATATCGGTATGGCCAATCCGGCCAAACTGGTAAAACTATCGGCCGGTTTCGCCTCCGAGGGCACCTATACTTCCGACCTTGTCGATGCCGGTCAGCCGGCCCGATGGGGAAAGCTGCAACTGGAAGCCGATGTTCCGAACGGCTGCAGGGTGCTGGCGGCCAGCCGCAGCGGAAACGTCAAAGACGTAAATGACCCGACTTTTTCAGCGTGGTCACAGCCGGTGGAGGTAACAGGCCCGGTACAGCTGCAGTGTCCCGTCGGCAGGTTCTGTCAGTATAAACTTATTCTGCAGACCGACTCGGCCCTTAAAAGTCCTGTTATAAGAGAGGTGGCCGTTGCCAGCACAGTACCGAATCTGGCGCCGAAGGTGGAATCGGTCAGTGTTACTCGAATCCCGGCTGCTGATAAGGCCGGCAGATTTAAGATAGATTACAAGGCCGGCGACGACAACAAGGACCAGCTTATCTATAAAATAGATTTTAGAAAAATTTCGAGGACAAACTGGATTGAGCTGAAAGACCGCATTGAAACCGAAACTTTCGAATGGGACGGCAGGACCGTTGAAGACGGACGATACGAGGTAAGGGTGACCGCAAGCGATGAAAGAAGCAATACGCCCGCAACGAAATTAACCGACGCAAGAATCAGCGACCCCGTAATAGTGGACAATACGCCGCCTGAGATAACAGGCAGTCATATAAAGCAGTCCAAAGGCGGACGGGCGAAAATCACTTTCACCGCGGCCGATGAGCTTAGCGCGATTGCCGAGGCGCATTTTACCGTCAACAGCAACGACGAATGGAGAGCCATTGTGCCTGACGACCTGGTATATGATACTTTACAGGAAGATTTTACCGTGGTTGTGGAAGAGTTGAAGGCCGGCGAAAACGTCATTGCACTTAAGGTTGCCGACGACCCGGGCAATGTGGTGTATAAAACTTTTCAGGTTACTGTAAACGGCCGGTAGCAGATACGCTTTTGCACAGGAAGGCAAAAGCAGCCTGGCCCTGACGATTAAAGACCAACGACCAGTCCCATGCGGTATATTGAATTTGAAAAAATCTCTCAGGCGGTAGAGTCACTTTGCATAGAGGCGGCATATAACCTGCCCGATGACGTTTTGGCAGCTCTGCAGCAGGCAGCTAAGCGCGAATCGAATCCCAAAGCTGCCGAGATACTAAAAAAACTAATTGAAAATGCGCATATCGCAGCAGAAGAAAAAATCCCTCTGTGCCAGGACACGGGCCTGGCGGTTGTATTTGTCGAGCTGGGTTCGGACGTTGCAATAAAAGCCGAAGGCGGGCAGACACTGGTCGATGCAATTAACGCGGGTGTTGCCGCAGGTTATGAAAAGGGGTATCTGCGAAAAAGCGTCGCCGCTGAGCCTTTGAACCGGCGCTGCAATACCGGCTCGAACGCACCTGCGATAATCCATCACTTTGTTGTACCCGGCAATCAATTAAAGCTTACCGTTATGGCAAAGGGCGGCGGGTGTGAGAACAAGAGTCAATTCAGGATGTTTGCGCCCACGGCCGACAGGCAGCAGATAATCGACTGGGTTGTTGAGGTTGTCGGGCAGGCCGGCGCCGATGCGTGTCCGCCTTTTATAGTCGGGGTTGGGGTCGGCGGCGATTTTGAACAGAGTGCACTGCTGAGCAAAAAGGCCCTTTTGCGGGATTTGAAAAGCAGCAACGCAGATGATTTTTACGCAGAGCTGGAGCGGGACATATTTTCTGCCGTGAACGCACTTGGTATCGGCCCGCAGGGCCTTGGCGGCGATACTACGGTGTTGGCGTGCTTGGTCGAGTATGCGCCCTGTCACATAGCATCTCTTCCGGCGGCGGTAAATATCGAATGTCACAGCCACCGCCACAAGTCAGTAATTCTCTAATCAGGCTTCACGTGCAAGAGCCGCCAGCAGCGGTTTGCGATGGCTATGTAATCTTCCGGGGCAAGCTGTTCGGGGCGTTTTGCAGGGTCGATAGAGCAATATTCAAAAACAGCCGGCCAGTCTTCAATCTCCTCAAGCTGGCCCACGGCAAATTTCGTGCAGGACTTGACCATCTTCCTGCGATGAGACATAAACAAATTCGTAACCCGGCTAAATAACTCCATATTCTGGATAGGACAGGCTTTTTCGGGTCTGCGGATGAAACTAACCATGGCCGAATCGACCCTGGGCGCAGGCCAGAACACGGCCGGTTTTAACAATCGCAGGATTTTTACCTCTCCGGTTACGGCTAAAAAAATACTTAATATGCCGTAATCTTTGCCACCCGGCCGGGCGGTCATACGCCGGGCCACTTCCTTCTGAACCGTAACATACATTGCATCAGCCACGGTCGCACCGGTCGCCAGGTTCAATATTACAGGAGAAGCCGTGTTATAGGGCAGGTTTGCAACAAGCAGCAGCCGGCCCACACATTTTCTGCGCGCACACTCAAGGGCCTTTACCACAGCAGGGTTGATGGTCTTTTTGTTCTCGAGCACATCCGCATTTATAACGGTGACGTTTTTCTTTCGGGCCAGTTGTGTTTTTGCAACCGCAGCTAAAGAATTATCCAGCTCTACAGCGACAACCTCAGCGCCGCATTCGGCCAGGGCTTCGGTAAGTGAACCTGTACCGCAGCCGACCTCGAGGACAACATCCGTATCGCACACATCGGCCCAATCCACAAGTTTCCTCATCAGATTGAGGTCAATCAGGAAGTGCTGCCCGATGCTTTTTTTCGGCCTTGCGCCGGCCGATGCGAGCAACTGTTGTATTTGCTGTTTGGTCTGCATTAAGACAGGGACACCGAACCTGCCGGTTCAGAGATTAAAACCGGCTGTTTTCAACACCGAATTTTTTTTTACCACAGCCATCCCAATGGCGGCGGCAATTGCCGATTTCATGCCGGTCGGGCTGGCGACGTTGCGGTCGGCTATGTCGAAGGCCGTGCCGTGGGCAGGGGACGTTCTTATTATGGGTATGCCGAGGGTGATGTTGACGGCTGTCTCGAACGCCAGCAGCTTCACGGGTATCATGCCCTGGTCGTGATACATGGCCACCACGCCGTCAAATTCGCCGTTTGCGGCCCGCAAAAAGAGAGTATCAGCAGGGTAGGGGCCGCTGCAGTTTATGCCGTGTTCCTGAGCCAGCAGAATGGCCGGTGATATGATGCGCTGTTCCTCATCGCCGAACTGGCCCTCTTCACCGGCATGGGGATTCAGCGCCGCAACACCTATGCTCGGAGCTGCAAGGTTAAAGTACTGTTTCAAGGCCGCATCCAGCAGGTCGATAGGCTCAAAAACGCGCCCTATGGTAAATTTATGGCGTACCTCGAAAAGCGCCTCGTGGATAGTAGCCAGGGCCACTTTCAGCGGCCCGGCCACGAACATCATCACCTTTCGCTTGCTCTTGCAGCGATCGGCGAAAAGTTCGGTATGCCCCGGCCAGCGGGCACCTGCCAGCTTCCAGCTTACCTTGCTTATGGGGGCAGTTACAACCGCGTCTATGATGCCGGCTTTGGCTGCATCGATAGCGTCAAAACAAAATTTTAGCGAAGCCTCACCGGCGGCCCTGCTGGGCCCTTTTACCCACGGCGGCACCGAGTACTCGTCGTAGTCGGCCACGATGACCTTGTGAGGGTAGTCTCTGCTGATTTTTTCATGCTGACACCGGCCCCAGTAGGGTTCAATCTCGGCCTTGTCGGCGGCATAGCAGAGCTGTTCGTTCATACCAAAGACAATAAACCTTGCGGTCCGCCTTATCTGCGGCTCGGCAAGGGCCTTTACAATAACTTCCGGCCCGATGCCGGCCGCATCGCCCATCGTCAGACCTATAACTGGTTGCTGGATTATGCTGTTTTCGATTTTACAGGTTCCTGTAATTTTTATGGTGCTTTTGCGCGTTTTATTCTTAATTCAAAAACGAGCGGCACCTCTTAGCCTTTAAACAATCAAAAGCCCATTTGTTTTAGTTTTTCGACCGTTAGTTCCTTTTCTTTGCCGAACATGTTTTCGAGCTGTTTTTTTACTGTCTTTGTAATTATATCAATTTCTATGTTGACGCGTTCACCGATTTCCGCAGCGCCGAGCGTGGTTTTGCTCAGTGTCTGCGGTATTATTGCTGTTGTGAAGGTGCCGTTGTCGATTGCAGCGATGGTAAGAGAGATACCGTCAACGGCCACCGAGCCTTTGACTACCATCTGGCCCAGCAGTTCATCGTCGCCGGTGAATGTTATATTCGCGAATTCACCCTGCCTGTCGATAGAGCTGATTGTTGCCGTTGCATCGACGTGGCCTGTAACGATATGTCCGCCGAATCGACCGTCGGCCCGCAGGGCCTGCTCGACATTGACGCGTGAGCCGTTATCAAGCATCGCAAGAGTCGATTTTGTCATCGTCTCGGCGCTGACGTCAAAGGCTGCGACACTATCAGCAATATCCGCAACGGTCAAACAGGCGCCGTTAACGGCTATGCTATCGCCTGTTTTTATACCGCCGGCGATTTGACCTAAATCCACACAAAGCTGCATCGTATCGGTGAAATGCCGGGCCGATGTAACCGTGCAAACCGCTTCTATAAGCCCCGTGAACATTATCGTTTCCCTTATTTGACTTTACGTATCGTAACGTATATGCTACACTTATAGACTGTAAAAGTCAAATATTTGTTGTACGGGGCATTTTGTGGTTGCTTACAAACAGATTTGCATTTATTAAAAGAAGCAGAAGTTTCGGTATGGTTTGTTTTACTAACAAACGTCTTTTTCAACGGTAATGACGGGAATAATTATGAGCAGATTGTTGCTAAAAATAGTGTTACTTGCGGTTGTGGTCGCCGGCATCGTGGCGGCAGTGAAAATTTACCGGCGTTCGGAATCCAAACCGGCGGAAAAACCCAAAACGTTTTATGATGTTATAGAATCCGATGACCGGAGATTGCGCACGCTGCCCGAAGCCGCTGAGCCGACATCACCGCCGACTCGACCCAGAAGAATAACAAGGGCCCAGGGACAAGCCATGCAGCAGCAACAGCAGCAGTTCAAGGAACTTACGCCCGAAGAGCAGGTTCAGGCCGAGAAACTTTTTGAAATGGCTATGTTCGAGAGGAAAAGGGCGCGGCTGCCCGGCATGAACTACGGCGGGATGGTGCGGTATTGTCGTGAGATAATCCAGAGGTTTCCCGGCAGCTCACAGGCACAACTGGCAAAGCAGATGCTGGCTGAAGTGCCGCAACACGAACGCGGCAGATATAATATTACCGAGGAAGAGCTAAGCTTCTGAATATGTGGTTTCGGGCCGGGCTGATGAATGCCGATTCCGAGGGAGCCGTTAATGATTACGCTGTGTTCATCGACAGATATACCGGTAATAAGCATTAGCGCCGATTGCCTGCCGCAGGCGTGGGAGAAAGCGGTGCTTGCGGTCTGGGACCACGGACTTGAAATCAGGACCGAATATGACAAGCCCGCCGACCCGCCCAGCAAAGACGCAACGGCGATAATTACCGTCACGGACCCTTTTGCAGAGCCGAGGATTCACAAGAATTTCCCCAGCGGCCCGGCGGAACTCGAAGCCTACCGCCTGGAGGTCGTCAGCGGTATCCATGACCATTGGATTGACCCCGCGGCGGGCAAGTGGACTTATACCTATCACGAAAGGTTGAGGGCGTATTGTCCCGTCGAGGATATAAGGAACAGCGGGTCGCCAAGACCGTTCAGGAAGGTTGACCAGATTCAGTATATTATCGACTCCCTTGCCGAAGTAAGCCATACCCGCAGGGCCCAGGCCATAACCTGGATGCCCACAGCCGACCCCGATACCGATGACCCGCCCTGTCTTCAGAGAATATGGTGTCGTCTTGTCACCGGCACCGGCGGTGAATTGTCGCTTAATATGAATACGCACTGGCGAAGCAGAGACCTCTATAAAGCGTGGTTTATGAACGTCTATGCCTTTACCGATTTGCAAAGGATAATAGCCCAGGCTATATCCGAAAAGCTCGGCAGGCCTGTAAAAACAGGCAGGTATGTCGATATAACCGACTCGCTGCATATCTACGGCAGCTATTTCGAGCAGGCGGCTGTGGAGGTAGCGAAGATGCGCGCCACAGCTTTCACCGAGCGGGCGTGGGAAAGTACACACCCGGCGTTCGAGATGCTCACAGCAGAGGCCAGGGAAAAACTGAAACAGGACCCCGACTGCTATGCAAAGGGCGGTTAGTCCCTGACAGTAAAGTGACACCGCTGCGGCTGCTGCATATAACCGTCGCAAGGCGTTTTAACAAACACTTTTTGATGAAAAGAAATGGCGTTAATTGTAAACGGTGAACAAATCGATGATTCGGTTGTCCAGCAGGAGGCCCAGCGGCTGAGACCGGATTATGAGCGTTTTTTCAAGGACCAAAGTCCCGCACAGCAGCAGAAACAGTTACTTCAATGGTCCGAAGAAAACGTCATCGAGAGGGTTTTAATCAATCAGCAGGCAAGAAAAAGTGATTATAGTGTGCCGGCGGCTGAACTTGATAGTGCCGTTGCTGAAGCCGAAAAACAGCACACAGTTAACGGTAAGGGCGAAAAGTTAAGCGCCCGGACACTTGAAAAGATAAGAGCCGATGTAGAGCTGGAATTGAAGGTTCAACACCTTTTGCAGGATATATGCAAAGACCTGCCGCAGCCTTCGGCCCGGCAAATCAGGCAATTTTACGAGCAAAACAAGGCACAATTTGAAAGACCTGAGCAGCTCAGGGTCGGTCACATAGTAAAGCACATAGACTGGAAAACCGACGACAGGGCCGCCGTTGACATAATGGAAAAGGTGCAAGGTCTGTTAAACAGCGGGGCGGTATTTGAAACGCTGGCTGCGGAATATTCCGACTGCCCGGAAAACGGCGGAGACCTCGGGTATATAACAAGAGGCCAGATGGTCGAGGAATTCGACGATGTCGTGTTCAATCTTGGGCCGGGGCAGGTAAGCGACGTTTTCCGCACGCGATTCGGTTTTCACATAGCCAGGGTCTATAACCGTAAACCGCCTGTAATTGCCGAGCTTGAAGAAGTCAAGGAAACCATTGCCGAAGAGCTTAAAAATCAGATGCAAGTACAGGCGATTTATGACTTTGTGGACGATCTGAAAAGCAAGGCCCGAATAAGCGGCCCTTAAGGGCCATTTTCGAGAACCTGCCTGTGCAGGGGGATAAAAAGGTGCCGTGTGAATTTGCCTGAAGGGGATTTTTATATTAGAATTTGAATAGCAACCCGAAGTACCTGCAGTACACATAGCGGCATCACGTTATTTTGAGGCCTTGTGGGGGGGATAGCTGTATAAGTTTCTTTCCGAGTTGGGTCCCTGCGCATTTACGGCGCAGGGACTTTTTTTTAAAAAACGCAATGGCCGGTTTTTTTAAGTATTTCTATACATATCCGCGCATACGGATATAATCATGCCCGTAAGTCGAGCGTTATTTCATTCAAGCGGACGCAGCATTTGGCAGGAATTTTTTTGACATGCGTTGCGGAGGGCTTACAATGTTTTCACTGGCGAGGTTTGGCGGAACCTGCGGGGTTAGGTTTTTAGTCGGTTTATCAGGCGGAATGAAACTGTGAGGTGTCCCTTTTGCAAGGAACAGCAGGACAGGGTCATAGATTCGCGTTCGAGCGATGCCGGAAGAGTAATCAGACGCAGACGACAGTGCCTTGTATGCAGGAAGCGTTTTACCACCTACGAAAGAGCTGGTGAAGGTTTTAGGCTTTATGTGGTGAAAAAAGACAAAAGCCGGGTCCCTTATGACAGGGACAAAATCATAGCAGGCCTGCAAAAAGCCTGTTACAAGAGACAGGTTTCTGCTGAACGGATTCAGCAAATTGCCGACAAAGCGGAAGAGGACATATTCGGGCGGTTCGACAAGGAGGTGTTGTCTTCGTTTATAGGCGAAAGCGTGATGAAGCATCTGCGGGCGGTCGACAACGTTGCTTATATCCGCTTTGCCAGCGTATATCGTGATTTCAAGGACGCCGCTGATTTGATAGACGAGGTCAAAGAAAACATACGAAATACCAAAGGCGGTCGAAAGACGCAACAGCCGACGCTTTTTGACGTTTAGATAAAAAGGGTCTTCTGCGGCACAGAGAAAGGCCGATTCGAAAAGCTGTCTTCGTTTGTGTGCATGGAGGCACAAAAGAAGGGGATGAAGATGCAGCTGAAAGTCATGAAGACTGACGGCAGTGTCGAGCAGTATTTTCATACGAAGGTCATCGGCGCTGTTGGCAATGCTTTAATCGCTTGCGGCCAGGCGGATATGTTTGCGGCTGAGCAGCTTGCCGAGGCCGTAACATACTTCCTTTACCACAAACGCGATTCACGTACCGTAGCCAGCAGCGAGATATATTCCGTGATTAAGGCGGTTCTGGCGGCAACCGGTTACGACCAGGCCGCTGTGGCGCTCAGTGAACATCACTGTCACAGGAGAATAAAGCGCTCGAGAATAGAGGTTTTGTCGGCTGATATTCGGGAACTGGCTGACGCGGAACGCCTCGCCGGTGCCGGTGAATTGACATTAAGGTCGCGCTGGGACAAGTCCGAAATAGTCACCGGCCTTGTCACCAAGTATAATATGGCCAGACAAACCGCGCGGGCTGTTGCCTCAATGGCCGAAGAGAAGATTCTTAACATGCAGATTATGGCAGTGCCGACCAGCCTGATAAAACAAATCGTCCTTAACGATGCGGCGGCGATGCTGCGGGCGGGCAGACAGCTTCAAAGCGTGTGACTTAGCGTTCCGCTGCGGCACTTTCCAGAAGTTTTTTTGTGTTAAGCAGCGTTTTTTCAATCCCCTCCTGCGGCTCAATCTCCAGCCAGTGGACATTCCTGAAGGTCTTGAACCAGGTTCGCTGGTTCTTCGCCAGCCGGCGGGTGTTCTTTTTTACAAGTTCAACACAATCCTGCAGAGCGGTTCTGCCGTGCAGGCAATCGATTATTTCTGCATAGCCTATCGCGCAGCGTGCCTGTTGGCTGAGAGGTTTTTCTTCTGCCAGCAGGGCCTTGACCTCCTCGACCAGGCCGTTATCGAACATCTTTTTTACCCTGCGGTTGATTCTGCCGCTGATGTCGGTCTTTTCTCTGGCCAGTCCTATTATGGTCCAGTTGTGCCTTGTTTTTTCTGCATTGAATTGCTTCTGCAGTGCCGAAATGCCTTTGCCGGTGAGCTGATGGACTTCCAGCGCCCTGATTATACGATTGGAATCGTGCGGGTGTATGCGGTCAGCGGCGGCGGGGTCTGTTGTCTTCAGCCGGTCATAAAGTTTTTCCAGGCCCTGTTTTTTTGCCTGGTCTGCGAGCTGTTCACGGATTTGGCTGTCACCTGGCGGGCCTTCGAAAAGGCCGTATAACAGTGCTTTTATATATAAAGCAGTTCCGCCGACCGCGATTACGTCCTTTCTACGGCTTTTAATCTGCGTTATAGAGTCGTATGCCGAATCGAGGAATTTGCCCACATTAAACGAATCGCTGGGCTCAACGACGTCAATTAAGTGGTAGTTAACTTCCTTTCGGGCCTGGGCGGGCGGCTTGGCGGTGCCGATATCCATACGCCGGTAAACCTTCATCGAGTCAATGCTGATTATTTCGGCGCCGGTTTGCTTAGCAAGCTGCCAGGCCAATTGGCCCTTGCCTGAAGCCGTAAGTCCCAGTATAAGAATCATGGTTATCCTGCCGTTTCCAACAATTGCTGTCAAAGACTGCCGAAAGTGTTATAATACAAAATCCTCGGTAAACAAACAACGATGCCTCGATAAAGCGAGGTCTTAAATGCCTAAGGTTGATTTCGATATTCAATTACGCAGCAAGGCCGGCTTAGTCAATGACACTGTCCGGTGGGTTTTGGCTGGCCGGCAGATAGACAGCGAACTTAACCGGGTGCTCCGGTACACGCTGGAATCACCCGGCAAGCGGCTGCGCTCGGCGCTGGTACTATGGTGCTGTGAACTGGTCGGCGGCGGTATCAATAGAAACGCCCAGGTTGCCGCTGCGGCGGTGGAGATGGTGCATACCTATTCGCTGGTGCACGACGACCTGCCTGCAATGGACAATGACGATTTTCGGCGGGGAAGACCCGCCTGCCATAAGGCCTTCGGCGAGGCGATGGCGATTCTGGCTGGGGATGCACTTTTGACGATGGCATTCGAGGTCCTTGCCAAAGAGATTGACCCGCCTTCGCTTGCGGCCGGCCTGCTCGGCCGGCTGGCCGAGGATGCCGGTGCTGCGGGTATGATTGCAGGCCAGTGGGCGGACCTGAAGGCTGAGAACACGCAGGGCACAGAGCAGCTGCTAAGAGCGATTCACACCAACAAGACCGCAAAGATGTTTCGCTGTGCGGCGGTAATGGGAGGTATGTGCGGCAGCGCCAATGAAAAACAACTGCGGCATTTGTCGGAATTCGGCACAAAAATCGGGCTTGCTTTCCAGATAGCCGACGACATTCTTGACGTCAGCGGTACAAGTGAGCATTTGGGCAAGACCGCCGGCAAGGACGCAAAGGCCGCCAAGTGCACTTACCCGGCGGTTGTGGGAATAGAAAAGTCAAGGCAACTGGAAAAGGAGCTTGCCCGCCAGGCCGTGGCCGTGCTGAAACCCTTCGGCCCCAGGGCCGACATACTCCGGCAGCTTGTCAAAACCCTGCTGCAAAGAACAAAGTAGGGCATTGCCCGCACAAGGCTGTTTTTATCACTGTGGGTATTACATCCCTCGATGGCGGCGCTTTTGATTGCAATTGGGGCGGGATTGGTGTAAGATGAGAGGCTTAATGGGTGAATTACTGCAAAAAATAAACAGCCCGCACGATTTGAAGAAACTGTCGGTGGTTGAACTGAAGGCCCTGGCTGACGAGATACGTCAGTTTATTCTCGGCTCGGTCAGCAAAACAGGGGGGCATCTGGGCAGCAACCTGGGCGTAGTGGAACTTACGCTGGCATTACACTACGTCTTTGATTTCAGCAGTGACAAACTGCTGTGGGACGTCGGGCATCAGTGCTACGCGCACAAAATCATTACCGGCAGAAAAGACACCTTCAGCCGCTTGCGCCAGGCCGACGGTATAAGCGGCTTTCCCAGCCCCGAAGAAAGTCCCTATGACCAATTTATGGTCGGCCATGCCGGCAGTGCAATAGCAACCGCAATCGGGATGGCCCTGGGCCAGGTACATCAGAAAAAAAACGACAAAATAGTCGCATTGATTGGGGATGCCAGTATCGTTAACGGCGTTTCCTTCGAGGCACTGAACAATCTGGGACTGGTCAAGAGGCAGTTACTTATAGTGCTGAACGACAACTCAATGGCCATAGACGCCACACAGGGGGCGGTGGCAAAATACTTCTCAAAGGTCAGGCTCAGCCAGACCTACGAGGATTTGCGAAAAACAACCGCCAACATACTCGAGCATACGCCGCTTATAGGCAAAACCGTCGAAGAGGCCATCGAGAAGATTAAGAAGGGCATTCGAATGGTTCTGCCGGGCAGCCAGATGTTCGAGAGTCTGAACATACCCTATTTCGGCCCTGTTGACGGTCATGATGTCGGCTCGCTTGTGAAGCTGTTTCATGCGCTGGTGCATTTAAGACATCCTGCTATTCTGCATGTTTACACGAAAAAGGGCAAAGGATTCGGTGCCGCTGAGCAGGACCAGCGAAAACTTCATTCCACCGGCCCGTTCAAAATCAACGGCGACGCCGTGGAGCAGGACTCGGCGGCAGACAGGCCCAGTTTTACCGCTGTTTTCGGCAGGCACCTGGTAAAGCTTGCCGAAAATGACAGCCGTATTGTGGCTATAACGTCGGCGATGTGCGGGGGCACGGGACTGGAAGAATTCCGGGATAGATTCAGAGACCGGTTTTACGATGTGGGTATTGCAGAGGAGGCTGCGGTTGACATTGCAGCGGGTATGGCAAAAAGCGGTTTGCGGCCGGTTGTCTGTATATACTCGACTTTCCTGCAGAGAGGTTTCGACCAAATCTTTCAGGAGGTGGCCCTTCAGAATCTGCCGGTGCTATTCTGCATAGACCGTGCGGGGCTTGTCGGCGCAGACGGCCCGACGCACCACGGACTTATGGATACCGGTTTTCTGCGGATGATGCCGAACCTGATACTGGCTGCACCGGCAAATGACAGTGAAATGAAATCGGCATTGGAGTTTGCTTTGGCACAGGACGGGCCTGTGTGCTTGAGGTATCCTAAAGCTGCGGTGCTGCAGAAGCAATACCAGGGCTGTTCACAGCCGTTCGAGTTGGGAAAAAGCGTGCTTGTTAAAAGCACCGCTCAGCCGGATATTACCATTGTCAGCTACGGCGGCGTACTCGAATATGCGATGGAAGCTGCTGAGATGCTGGACAAGGAAGGTATTGCCGCTGATGTGATAAATGCGCGTTTTGCATGCCCGGTCGATGACAGGATTGTCTCTGTGCTGCAGGAGGGCAAAGCGATGATAACCGTCGAGGACCACAGTATCAGTTGTGGATTCGGTTCAGCGGTTCTTGAATCGGCAGTGGCCCAATCAGCGGGCAGGGACGGCGGCGGCACAGCCGGTATGGCAATAGCGATTCTTGGGGCCGGCCGGCAGGTTATAAAACATGATTTGCGCAGTGCTCAGCTTAGCAGGGTGGGAATAAATGCCGATAATATAGTATGCACGGGAAGGCGTATGATTGCCGCTGAACCGCAGGTTTCACATGCGGAACTTGATTAACGTCAGGTGCCTGAGATGAAGTCGATGCCGAGGCTGGTTATATTGGGCGACCGCAGCAAAAAGGCTGTGGCTGAAGCTATGGACGAGTTTGCGGCTTTTGTCAGGAACAAGGCCCAAACGACCGCCGCAGGACGGATTGAGGACTGTACCGAAGAACTGTTGAAGCAGTGCGATTTTGCCGTGGTGTTCGGCGGCGACGGCACGATTATCTCCGCAGCAAGGCATTTAAGCGGCAGCAGTGTGCCGATAATAGGTGTTAACCTCGGAAAACTGGGTTTTTTAGCGGAATTCAGCATCACGGAGGTTAAGCAGCTTTTTGCCGACGTGGTATCCGGCAGGGCCGTCGTGGACAGGCGTATGATGCTTTTCTGCCAGGTCCTCAACGGTGGACGGGAGAGATTCCGGTCTGCTGTTATAAACGACGTGTTCATCACCGCCGGTGCGCCGTTCAGGACCATTGAGCTGCAGATTTGCGTGGACGGCCAGCCGCTTGCCGGCTGTGTAGGTGACGGGTTGATTATTTCCACGCCGACGGGCTCTACGGCCTATAACCTTTCAGCCGGCGGGCCTATACTGTCCGGGAATACGCAGGCTATGGTCGTTACCCCGATATGCCCGCATTCACTGTGTTTCAGGCCCATTGTTATTAACGCCGACAGTAAGGTTGAGACGTTCGGCATCCGTGTTAACGAGGGCACCACAGTTTCAATAGACGGCCAGATTTCCATAGGCTTATCCAGGGCGGATGTAGTCAAGGTCGAGCGGGCAAAGACAGATTTTATGATTGTCAATAATCCGATGCGTACGCAGTGGGATACGCTGGCCACAAAGCTGGGCTGGGCAGAAAAGCCCAAATACAAAAGCCTATAAACCGGTTTATGAACATACAAAGTTCTACAGAGTAGTTATTGTTATGAACAATTGTCTCAGATATGTAACGGTGGCGATTTTGTTGGTGGGGTACTGGTGTGCAGATACGGCGGCTATAGGTCCGCCGACAGTGCCGCCCAGCAGTATCCGCAGCGGTCTTGTTACCAGTCCCAACCCTATTGACACCAGTTATAATCTGATTGTCACCGGCAACGTAGCGGGGGGAAAACACTTTCGTGGTATTGTACCTTATAATGCCATTACGGATTTCGGAGGCAGACTCGGCTCAACTTCACTTGATTCTTTTCTCAGGCGCTCGGCCGGTTCGGATTACCTTTATACCGGCGACGTAAGACCATATTATTCCCAGACCCGCTCGGTAACGACGGCCTGGCCGGACCAGCTCACCGGTTTTGCTTCGCCGACCACAGCGATTTCGTCCTCGGTGTCACAAAGGCCGCTGGTTGACACTTTAGGCACGCAGCAAAATCAATATTTACCTGACTATGATATGTCCTTGTCCGGCATCCGATACAGACCTATGTCGATGCCGCTGCAGCAGCTGCAAAAAGTCATTACAGACGAAATGGAACTGAGCACCTACAAGATTCCTCCGGAGCTGCTTGGGACAGTCAAATATAAATTAAGGCCCGATGTCGCTGCACCGGGGCAGCGGTTACAGCAGCTGCCCGAAGAAACACCGCAGGTAAAGGACGGTTTTTCCGGCCTTGAGGACTCTTTTGGTGTTACAACTCAAAGGTCGACCGGCCGGGACGAAACCATCGAAAGCGTTTATGACCTGCTAAGGCGGCCGGTCAAGCCGGCAGAGCCGGACCGGAAGGCCCCTGCCGAGGACAGCGAGGAAAGTGACAGCGGTCAGGAAACAATCGGCGCAAGGTTCCTCAAGGAAAGTTCCGAGCAGCAGCTGCAGGATGAGGAACTTATTGGCCGGGAGGAATCGGTTACAGACCGTTCCGCGCAACAAGAGGGCATTTTCCCTGATAAAGGCGCCGATTTATCCAGCCAGGCGAGGGTCGTTTTGGGGCAGTTCAAAAATGCCCGTGAATTCTGGGAATTCAAGTTTAACGAGCACATTGAGGCTGCTGAAAAGTACCTCAAACAGGGCAGATACTACCGCGCCGCCGACGCTTATACGCTGGCTTCGATTTACAAACAAAATGACCTTGTTGTCAGTGCGGGCAAAAGTCATGCGCTTTTTGCAGCAGGTGAATACATCAGCAGCGCGCTGTTTCTTTCGCGCGTGCTTGAGGCATTTGGCGAATACGCTGACACCAAAGTTGACCTTGTTGCGCTTATAGGCGACAGGGACGTGGTGGACAACCGCATACTGGAAATTCAGCAGTGGCTGGAAAAGAGCGATGCCGGCGAGCTGCATTTTCTTCTGGGGTATGTTTATTACCGCATGGGCAGGCTGGACGCGGCCCAAAAAGCCCTGCAGGCCGCTTATGAAAAGATGCCGGATTCGAGGGCAGTCGGTGTTCTTAGAGAAGCCGTCAAGCGGGCACAGCAGAAATAGCGGTATTCAAAGCCTGTTCACTTCCGTAAAAACAATACACCGTATGTTGCAGCAGGAGCCGGATTCTGCGATAATCAGCCATGGTCAGGGCTTTTTCTTTTTTGACTCAGGCCGGCAAAGGAAACTTACCTTTGATACATTCGGAATCCAAAACAAAGCGAACACACAAAGCCAGCAGCATAGAACGGGTGCTCGGCGCCGGGGGGCTTGTCGCTGAATCGTTTGCCGGATTCGAGGTACGGCCCCAGCAGCTTGAAATGGCGGCGGCGGTTCGCCGAACACTGTCAAAAGGCGGCCGATTAGTTGTAGAGGCCGGAACGGGTGTGGGAAAAAGCTTTGCCTATCTTGTACCCGCGATTGAAACACTTTCCCAGGCGAAGGCAAAAATCCTGATAAGCACTTACACCATAACGCTCCAGGAGCAGCTGATAAACAAAGACATTCCGTTTCTGGCCGATTGTCTGCCGCAGAAGTTCACCGCGGTGCTGGCCAAAGGCAGGGGCAATTATCTTTGCCGGCGCAGGCTTGAGTTTGCACTTGGCCGGCAGAGGGGGCTGTTTGACGATTTCGGCGGGCAGCTGGAAAGTATAAACGACTGGGCCGGCCGTACGAAAAACGGCTCATTGAGTGACATATCCTTTACCGTCAACAGCCGGGTTTGGGACGCGGTTAAAAGCGAACACGGTAACTGCCGGTCGTCCCGCTGCCCCTTTTTTCAGAAGTGCTTCTACTTCCGCGCCAGGCGCCTGCTGGACGCTGCCGATATTATTGTCGCCAACCACGCCCTGATGTTCAGCGACCTGGTTCTGAAGGAAAACCAGGCTTCGGTACTGCCGGATTACGGACACGTTATTATTGACGAGGCGCATAATATCGAGCATGTAGCGGAGGAACACTTCGGGATAAACCTCAGCAATAGGATGGTACGGCATCTGCTCGACGGCCTGTACAATCCGCGAACGCATAAAGGGCTGCTCAGCTCTATGGATTCGCAAAAGACAATCGACACAGCCGCCGCCGCGGCCGAGCAGGCAAATGTCTTCTTTAAGAAAGTGCAGGATTGGTACCAGCAGTCGAAAGACCAGGCGGGCAGGTGTTACAGGAATTTTATCGACGACAATCTTTCGGGACATTTGAAAAATCTGCGTTCGGCGCTGAACGAGCTTGCCGCCGGCAGCGAAGATATTGACGAAAAGCTCGAACTGGTTCGTTATACCGACCGCTGCGGGGCCTTTATTGAAAGCCTGAACTGCTTTTTGAGCCAGGACAAAAAAGAATATGTTTACTGGGTCGAGGAACAGTCGGGGATGGGGGCTTCGGTTTGCCTGAAAAGTGCGGCAATAAATGTCGGAGAAGATGTTAAACGATGTTTGTTCGACAAGTACGGCTTTGTGGTACTGACAAGCGCTACTCTAAGCAGCGGCTCGACAGGCCAAAAAAGTGACTTTGACTTTTTTGCCGGGCGCATCGGCCTGGAGGACTTCGAGGCTGTTAAGCTCGGCTCGCCTTTTGATTATTCCGGCCAGGTTACCATGTACATCGAAAAAGACCTGCCGGACCCGAACCACGAAAGTTTCGTCCCCCTTGCCGCCCAGGCGGCAAAAAAATACATACATAAAACCAAAGGAAGAGCCTTCGTGCTTTTTACCAGTTACACAATGCTCGAAAGCATAGCTGAAGCTGTTGCCGACTGGCTTGATGAGCAGGATATTCAGTTACTGGTGCAGACACCCGGTGTCAACAGGACTGCCCTGCTGAACAGTTTCAAGACGTCGGCAAGGTGTGTTTTATTCGGCACCGATACCTTCTGGCAGGGCGTTGACGTGCCCGGCGAGTCACTGAGCAACGTCATTATTGTACGGCTGCCGTTTGCTGTTCCGAACAGACCGCTGACAGCCGGGCGCATCGAGCAGATAAATCAACAGGGCGGTAATGCTTTTTTTGATTATCAATTGCCTCTGGCAATTATTAAATTCAAACAGGGCTTTGGCCGGCTTATTCGCACCGCTGCCGATACGGGCATTATAGCAATCTTGGACAGCCGAATAATCAACAAGCGCTATGGTGCAAGGTTCCTGGCGGCAATACCGCAATGCAAAACCGAAATCGTCGTTTCCGAAAAGTAAGGTTGCTTTGCAACAAAGTATATCTGTTGTTATAGAAACCCTAATACCAAATTCGAAATCCGAAACAACTTAACTTTCGCACTTTTTGGATATCTATGTTGCATAGGATAGAGCGTTAATAATAATCTTCGGAATTTTTTCAGAAGGAGACAGATTGTTTGTTTAGTAATGCGTTTCTTTATTTGGACATGGTTATTACTACGGGCTTAAGAATTTCTTGTGTGCTTAGGCCCTCTTTAGACTTAATGCTTACTCTTTGCTGAATCTTCCTGTATCCAGGGTAGTCGGCATAAAGCGTATATTCGCCGGCGTTACCAGCAAAGGAAGGTTTTATTTATTCTGCTAAAAGTCACACTATCCATTTCGCCAACTCGACCAACTTTTTTCTGTGGATGTGATGTTGGGGTCAACTGATTGGATGGGGCCAAGTCGGAGTTCTAGTTCCTGGTCAGGACGAGGGTTGATATCGGGTCCCTTGTTAAGGGTATTTGTGCTGTCGGCCGGGCCATAGTATGTTTTTTGTGGAGTAGCTGGAATATAATAAAAATCAAACCTGCCATCGGCATTAGTAGTTTGTTCAGACATCCATTGTATTTGTGCATTCGGGTCAGGTACCGATGCAATTTGAACGGTAACGTTGGAATTAACATTGCTATCAGTGTCCACAAGACCGGTTACATAAGACCAGGGAATCAGGGTCAATTTGTCCTTGAGATTATTTGTATCGGCAACCAAATATTCGTAGTAATCAAGAACCAGAATTGTTGTTGGTAAAGACACTGCGGAAAATTCGAAGTAACCATTGTTGTCTGTTTTGATTACACTGTGTTTAGAGCCAACAATACCCTCATCAAGTTTGCCATTTCCAACATATACTCTGGATGATGGCGGTATCAGTATGACATCAGTATTGGAAACAGCAACACCATCCGAGTAGAACAGAGTTGAGCTAAAAATTTGAGCTTTTTTAAGACGAATAGTAATAGGCGATAGTTCCTGGTCTATTCGCATCCAGGGGGTCTGGGCTGGAAGATAACCTTTTGCATTGATTTTGACCGCTACCAAGCCGGGGGATATGTTTGTTGCAAAATTACTCTTGGTCTTACTGAAATTGCCTTGCGGCGATGTGATTTTGTCGGCAATCAAATCCCAACGACCAATTCCGTTCGGTTCCCACTCACAGCCACCGACTACTTCAAACTCAGTAATCGGTCTTTCGGTATCATCATCAATTACAGTACCAGTAATTGTTGGGATCGGATACATGGTAACAGCTTTGGTTTCGTTTTGGGCCATGTTATTTTGTATGCTCGAAGAAAGAAAATGTGGCTTTTTTGTAAACATCATGTCAACATCACCTATTGAGGGTAGATGATCAATACTGTATTGGCCAGCGGCATCAGTTATAACTCGGCGTCTTAATATACTGAATGTTTTATGGCTAAAGTCTTCTGTGTCTTTGCCTTGTATAATCTGCCATCTGTCAACAGTAATCCTAACTCCGGGAAGTGGTTCACCGTTGACATCAACCACGACACCTGTAAGATTTTTACCATAATCAAGCGTGATCTCAATAGGCGACATTTCTGGGATAATGTTAACGTCAACAAATGTAGGGGCGTATCCATTAGCATCAACAGCGATGTCCTGAAGCTTAAGCTCGACAGCTCTCAGCAAAAAATAACCGTTGGCATCAGTACGAGTGGTTTTAGCGCTATCTTGAATGCCGTACGCAGCACTGATGCCTGTAATGGAAGCCGACGGCATGATAAGAGCGTCTGGGACCGGGTAGCCTTCTATGTCACAGACAAATCCAGAAACCTGTAAGCCTTTTCGCATTATCAATACTGCAGACTGTGCTACAAGATCGTCAAATGAAGGGCGGTATTGAAAGAATAGCGAAAGATAGTCAGAATGTTCAAGACGGATTGAAATATCTTCTGCTTCATCAGTAACCTGACATTCCCATCTTCCGTTAACATCGGTAACAGTGTTT
This sequence comes from Sedimentisphaerales bacterium, assembly GCA_035529405.1. Taxonomy (GTDB): domain Bacteria; phylum Planctomycetota; class Phycisphaerae; order Sedimentisphaerales; family Anaerobacaceae; genus DATKWV01. Next base: position 21,622 of record DATKWV010000025.1, read on the forward strand.
CTGGTTGCAAGCATTGGCATGTCCCGTTTAATATCCCATAAAAGGCAAACATCTGCATCAGGAATGGGTTCGCCATCTTCCGATTGTACGAAACCACCAACAATGAAGTTATTATCCGATTGCGCTGGAACAGAGTTAGCTTCCACTGTATTTGATTTGTTCTTATCTGTCTTTTGTGTGACCTCCGTGGTTAAACTACTAGATTCTTTAATATCTAAATTGTTTTTTGTTACAGGGAGTGTAAAAAAATTAGCTGTTTCATCGCTGGGCAGCTCAGTTACTTCTTTCTGAACTGTCATTCCCGCTTGGGAGAAATCCGGTTTAGAACTTGGCTTAGTAATCTGTTTATAAGTAAATACTGCTCCAACACCAATGACTACCACCGCTGCTGCAGTAATTATCTTGGCTGTTACTCCGCTCATTATTGCTGCTACACCCGTGGCAGTTCCAGTCGTGGATGAAGCTGTGGCAATACCAGCGGCTGCGGCAACACCAGAACCTTTTATAGCCATCCCTGCAACAGACGCAATAACAGCGGCAGTAAACGCCTTTTTAGGCCCGGTAGCGGAGAGAGTTTCCTCAACGATAGAACTGAGTTGCTCTTTTATCATTTTTCGACCACGCTGCAACCGTTGTTTTACAACATCTTCGCTTAAATCGAGCGATAGCGCGACCTGCTTTACAGACTCTTTCTGGCGGTAATATAGAACCAGAGGCTCTCGATATTGCTCTGGAATCTTTTCAATTGCATCACTTACAAGTGCTTCATGTTCTTTTTTGATTGCGGATTCGAGCGGACCGGAGTCATTAGTAGCTATATCTTTTATATCTTCCATAGGTTTGGCCTTTGCAATAATATCCCGTTGGTTCTTGTTTATAAAATTTCGAATGTTGTTTCGGGCTATAGTGCACAGCCAAGGTCGGAACCTCGAAAGATCCTTAAGTTGAGAAAGGTTTTTCCAGGCATTGATGAACGTCTGATGTGCCAGTTCCTCGCTTTGTTGAACATCTGCGGTCCCGCTGAATGTGATTGCACAAACAAGTTCCTGATACTTTGCGACAATCACTTCAAAGGCTTTTGGGTCGCCTTTTAGGCACTTTCTTAGCAGCTTGACTTCTCTTGCCATTCTTATCATTTTAAGAATCGTTTTAACCAGTCTGTATTATAGCCTCAATAATAAAGAAAACGCTGAACAAAAATGGTGACAGAAATTCTCAAAAAAACCAATTTCCCAGGAAAAGGGGTCAGAAGCATTTTTTGCTGAGGGGCCAAAAGGCCTCAGGCGAAAAACCGGCAGATCTGCTCCCAACAGCGACCGTGGATTTACCGGCCAGTACGGCACGGTGTTGTGATTTTTGATTTTTGGATTATATTTCCACAGGATACCTTCCGGAATCTGCTTTTTACTTTTTTAATATACCTTCATTTCTATCAAGACGTTAGGGCGGCGGTTACGTATAGAGTTTGCGCTGTAGTATTAAAAAATGCCCGGACATTTTTTTCAAGACACGGCTGAACAACCGGCTGTGGCGCCCGTATATAATAAAAAGTCTCTTTGGGCTGAGGTTTCTTTCTTTTTCCTCCCTCCTGGCCTCAGCCCGTTTTTTTTCTTGCCTGATTATGATTTCGGTGGTAGTTTTGCCTGCCTGAACTGATATTGCCTTCAACAAATCAATTTTAAGGGTTTCTTATCATGCGTGCGAAAACAGTTTTTCTAACGGTTTTTTCCCTTCAGCTTGCTTTTTGCGTTCAGTTAAATGCCGCCGAGGATGATATGTCCGTCCGCAGAAACGAGCTGCAGCGTATTCTTTCGGTTTTGCCGCCGGAGCAGCCGCAACGCGGCGCAGTTTCCCGACTTGACCCTACGTGGCGTGCCTGGCTTGAGCGCACCGGGGAACTGCCGCCGAATTTCAATGCCATGCCTTCTTTGCCTTTTCTGCCTCAGCCGCTTGTACTGGACGAAGGCGGTAAGAATATTGCCGTCAGGACACCCATGCAGTGGGCGAAAAAAAGACAATGGATAGAAGAGCAAATCAAGCACTGGGTAACGGGAACCTTCCCCCCCGCCCCTAAGAACCTGCGCGATAAGACCTTAAGCCACAGAAAAGACGCAGATGTGACCATACGGCAGGTCCAATTGCAGTTTGGTCCGGGTCTGAAGGCCAAAATGACCGTTGAGTTGATTATTCCGCCGGGCCTGGGGCCTTTCCCTGTTTTTATGACGCAGACCATCCACAGAAACTGGGCACTTGTAGCGGTCAGGAGGGGTTACATAGGCTGTGTTTATGCAGCGTCGGATGGTAACGACGACACCGAGGCTTACGCGGATATATGGTATCCGGAGTATGATTTTGCCCAGCTGATGCGCCGCGCCTGGGGCGCTGCCCGGGTGGTTGATTATCTTTTCACCCTGCCTGTGGTGGATAAGCAGCGTATAGGTATCACCGGCCATAGCCGCAACGGCAAGCAGTCGCTTATGGCAGCGGCCTTCGACGAAAGGATAAAAGCGGTCGTTACCAGCAGCGGCGGAACCGCCGCCGAAGACCCCTACCGCTATACCACCGAGAGGTTCAACAACGAGACAATCTCGCAAATAACAATGAATTTCCCTTACTGGCTGCATCCAAGGCTGCGTTTTTTCGTCGGCAACGAGCACAAACTGCCGGTTGACCAGAACCTTATGATGGCGCTTGTGGCTCCGCGGGCCCTTATGCTCAGCACCGCCGTCACCGAGCGCCAGGGCAACCCGTGGGGCATAGAACAGGCCTACCGGTCGGTTCAGCAGCTTTACAGATTTCTTGGCGCAGAAGACAAGCTGGCAATTCGTTTGCACCCGGGCAGACATGACACTGCCGCGCGGGATATAGAGGCCTACGTGGACTTTTTCGATTACGTGTTCGGCCGAGGCAATATCCAGCCCCCGCAGAAGCTGTTTTACGATTACAGTTTCCCTAAATGGGTTCATCTAAGCGGTGAAAAAACAGACCCGCTGACATATCCTCCAAAAGGGCTGGATGAGCTTTTAAAAAAATCCGACGGCGGCAAAGTCCTGACAGTTGCCGACTGGCAGCAAAGAAAAGAGCAGATTAAGCAGCGTATCCGCTGGGCACTCGGGGACGAACCCGCGGGTGCTTCCAACGCCGGCCCGAAAGACATTACAAAGCTGCCGCATCAAGATGCCGCTTACTACGGTGACCATATCGCCCGCACCATAGGCCGACCCGAAGCCAAAAAAGGTATGGGGCGGGTTGTTGTAGGCCATTATAACGGCTTTGGTGATTACCTGGAGGGCAACCTGTACTATCCCCTTGATGAGGATGGTAAATCTGCCAAAAAGAATCTACCCGTTGTTGTGTATCTGCACGGATACGACTACCCCTCCGGCTGTGCATATTCCCAGGATATTATCGATGATTTCGGTGAACGCGGATTTGCAGTATTTATTTTTGACCAAATCGGCTTTGGTACCCGCATAGAAGAAGGGACGCTTTTTTATCAGCGTTACGGGCACTGGTCAAAGATGGGACGGATGGTAGCCGATACAATCGCCGCTGTTGATATGCTGCAGAACCTGGAAGTCATCGACAAAAACCGCATATACGCGGCAGGTTTTACGCTGGGCGGAACTGTTGGACTTTATGCTGCTGCGCTGGATGAGCGTATCGCAGGTTTGATTTGCGCAAGCGCGTTTACGCCGATGCGCCTTGACAGCGCAGACAAAGGCACCGAAGGTATCTACAGTTACTCGCATCTTCACGGCCTGCTGCCCCGGCTGGGATTTTTTGCCGGACAGCAAGAACATATACCCTATGACTTTCACGAGATTCTGGCTTGTATTGCGCCAAGACCGGTTCTTGTTATCGCACCGGCGTGGGAGCGGTATGCTGCGTTTGAGGATGTGAAAAAGTGCGTCCAACGCGCAGAAGACGTTTATAAACTCTTAAAGGCCGATACCGGCTTAAAGTTATACTCACCGCAGCACTATACCGTGTTCAAGCCTGTCGTATGGCGTCTGGGGCTGCTGCCCGATGTCAAGAAAGTGATGTTTGAGTGGGCAGCGGAAAAGTTCAAGTGAACAGCCGGCTGGTTTTTGAGCGTTTCATAACAAAGCTGTGCTGAAATACCGCTCTGCACGGTCCGGCAGAACCGTGGTGATGTTACCGTTGATTTTTTTTGCCAACTCTCTGGCGGCCCAGACATTTGCGCCGGCGCTGATTCCCACCAGCAGGCCGTGGTCTCTGCCAAGCTGCCGGGTTGTTTCTATAGCGTCTTCGTCGCTTACTTCCAGCACTTCATCCACAAGCGATACATCCAGTACATCGGGTATGAAACCGTCGCCGATGCCCTGAATCTGGTGCAGCCCCGGTTCGTGTCCCAGCAGGGCCGAGACATTTTTAGGCTCTACTGCAACGATTTTTACATCCGGTTTGTGTTCTTTGAGAAATTTTCCCACTCCCTGCAGTGTCCCCCCGCTGCCGACGCCGGCCACAAAGCAGTCGATTCCGCCGTCCATTTGGCGCCACAGCTCTACAGCGGTGTGTTCGTAGTGCACCTTCGGGTTGGCCGGGTTCTGGAACTGCTGAGGAACGAAGACTTTTTTATCTTCAGCGGCCATTTGCTCTACGGCGCTTATGGCCCCTGCAATACCTTCCTGGTCGGGCGTGAGCACCAGCTCGGCGCCGAGGGCCTTGATTAATTTCTTTCGTTCCTGGCTCATGCCTTCGGGCATTACAATCCGCACCTTGTAGCCCATCAGGTGTCCCACTAATGCCAAACCTATACCTGTATTGCCGCTGGTGGGCTCAACGATGATTGAATCGGTATTGAGCATGCCGTCGCGCTGAGCGGCCTGCAGCATTGCCAGTGCTACACGGTCTTTGATACTGCCGCCGGGATTAAGAAACTCCGCCTTGGCAAAAACACGCTCACCCCTGAGCTGCAGCAAAGGGGTGTTGCCGATTAGTTCAAGTATATCGCTTGTATGCATAATAGCGGTTAATTGCGGTTTTATTTTTTGTATTCGGCGGTAAATTATTCTTGCTTTTTGTTTATAGTTTAGTATAATTCGTCCCGTAATACAAGCCAAAAAGGTTAAATTGGCTTTTTGTTACCAACACCTGTCAGCAGGGTGTTTCTGCTGAGGTGTTTTTTTGTTGGAGATTATTTAGCCCCGGCGGATGTTTTTGCCGACACCGCGGAACGAGGGTCTGAATTCAAGCTTTTCTTACAGGACTGGGATTTTCTCGCTTTCTCCTCTCCCTCCGCTCCCAGTCCTGTTTTTTTGTGGTTGAAAGCAAGCTGTACGCTGCGATACCTTTGGCGCACTTTATTCGGTTTCAGTATCTTCTGCTGATTACTTTTCCGGGGCGGTGGTAATTGACAAAAAAGTACCTCAAGGCGTCGAGAGGATGGTCATAAACGCCGTCTTTCAGCGGCAGTTCGGCACCGCTGCCGGCAGCGTCTTCGGGGTAATGATAACAACGCAGGGCCTCAATCAAACGCACGCACTTTGGCGAAATTATCAGCCTGTTTTGCCCGTCGCCGCTGCGAATGGTCCTGCGAATCAGCTCAATACCCTCCAGA
>DATKWV010000026.1:0-11769 GCA_035529405.1 Sedimentisphaerales bacterium
TAATCGGTGACCAGGACAAAACCGGAAAAACGCTGGGCACCGACGCCGCCAAAACCAAGTTGACACTGGCGGTAATACATTTTTTAAAGACCGCCGAAAACCTGCAGAAGACAGCTTTAATAAAAGAATTAAGCGGTGGTCTCCAGGGCAAACAGGCATTTGTATCGATGCTCAGGTCAGCGGGGAGCATGGAATATGCCGGCCGGCAGGCCGCAGGGTATGCCGATAAAGCCGTCAGCGCACTGGGGGATTTTGAGCAAAGCGAAATTACCGAAGCGATGATTGACACAGCCAGGTTTATGGCCCAGCGAGCAAATATCGACATATCCGAAACCTGACAGGTTGAAGCCGAACAGGCTGGCCGGCAGTAGCACAGTGCAACTTATGCTATATGATGATAGGCTATTCGTGTACGTAAGCCCAATCTTTAACTTTTTCCAAAACTCCGCCCCATCCGCATTCGGTATAATCCTGATTTGGGAAGTATATGAAAATATCCCAGTTCAGACCGCCTAATGGTGTGTTAACCACTAAACACCAAGCATCTTTTGCAAATTCCTGTGCTTCTTCTCCAACTTTATACTCGTATTCAGGATACGCACCCATACCGGTTTGTGGTATGTTCGGCAAAAACTCCGGAACGAGATTCTCTAAAGAAGCTGGAAGATTGCCATATCGCAATTCGTATTCTTTGATGGCTTGGACTAAGGTTTTGCTTCTTTCGGCGAGTTTATGAAAAGCTGCCATTCGTACTTTTCCGCTACACCAAAAACAGGCTTTTGCAACCCCCAAATATATAACGCACGACATTAGCAGCAGAACGCTAACTCTTCTGGAACGTTTGAAGATAACGCCAATTAAAGAAATCGGTATCACAACAAATACGATGGCCAATAACGGAATAACCAAAAAGAACATTGCCGACCATAATATTTCATCTGATCCATTTGAGGAAACTGCTTCATAATTGGCGTAGATATCAAAGCTGTTTAGAATTAAAGCAATCAGCAATGCCAGCCCACACCACAGAATTATTCGTTTGTTATTGGTCATTGTCAATTCCCTTTGCCTTTCAATCAGTATACAAGGTTCCCCTTGTACATCTTGACCACTTGATGACATAATAATCGAAGCGGATGATTTGTGCCAGTTTTAGTTGAGCAGTGCAGCGGGTTTACGTATAATACCTTTATGCGTAATCACAAGGGCAAAGAAACGCTGTTCAATGCCTCTGAGCAGGCCAACATTGCCTCAGCGGCACCGCTTGCGGTTCGGATGAGGCCAAGGAACCTCGATGAGTTCGTCGGGCAGCGTCATTTCCTCGGGCCGGGCAAACTTTTAACCAGGATGCTCAAGGCCGACCGGCTCAGCAGCCTGATTTTTTACGGGCCGCCGGGTGTGGGCAAGACCTCGCTGGCGGCGGTAATCGCCAGCTATACAAAGGCAAAATTCTGTTATATGAGTGCACCTGCGGCTACTGTCAAAGATATACGCCAGATAATCGCCGAGGCTAAGGACCGTCTCGCAGGTCAGGGCGGCAGGACCGTACTTTTTATCGATGAGATTCATCGCTTCAACCGGGCCCAGCAGGATGTGCTTTTGGATGATGTGGAATCGGGTGTTTTAATCCTTATCGGTGCAACAACGGAGAACCCTTTTTTTGCCGTCAACTCGCCTTTGATATCGCGCAGCAGCGTATTTTATTTTGAGCCGCTGGAGCCGGAAGACATACTGCAATTATTGAAGACGGCAATTGCCGACAGCGAACGCGGCCTGGGCAAGCTTGATATCAAGGCCGACGAGCAGGCGTTGAAGTTTGTTGCCAGTGTCAGTGACGGGGACGCCAGAAAAGGCCTGACGGCGCTGGAGGTCGGCGTGCTGAGCCAGCCGGCAGGCGCCGGCGATAAGAAAATCACCTTCGACCTTGCAATAGCTAAAGACTCTATTCAGGCAAAGACCCTCGAGTATGACGGCACCGGCGATACGCATTATGATTTGGCCAGCGCGCTGCAAAAGAGCATGCGCGGCAGTGACCCCGATGCGACAGTTTACTGGCTTGCGCGGATGATAGTCGGCGGTGAGGATACGCGTTTTATCGCCAGGCGTATAGCAGTTTGCGCAGCAGAGGACGTCGGCAATGCCGACCCGATGGCGACGGTTCTGGCGGCGGCGGCGGTACAGATATCGGAGTTTGTGGGTCTGCCTGAGGCACAGTTGGCGCTTGCGCAGGCGGCATTGTATGTGGCATGTGCGCCGAAATCCAACGCAGCGGCGTCGGCAATATGGCAGGCGGTGGCCGATGTAAAGGAAAAGCCCACGATAGCCGTGCCCAAACACCTCAAGGACAGTCACTACAGCGGCGCCAAAAAGCTCGGGTTCGGCGCCGATTATAAATATCCGCATGATTTCGAGTATGGTTTTGTGCTGCAGGAGTATCTGCCGGGCAAAAAAGGTGACTATTACAGGCCCAAAGATATCGGGATGGAAAAAAATATTAAGCATTATTTACAAAAGCTGCAAACCCTGCTAAAAGATAACCAGCCCAACAAGCCTGATAAATAATAAGAGATGACGGATATGGACAAAAAGCAACTGCGCAGCAGGCTGCAGCGGATACTTACACAGCAAATTACCGGCCCCGATAAGAGGAAAAAGAGTCAGCAGGCGTGCCGCTATCTTGTCGAAACGCCAGAATTCGAGGCGGCATCGACGGTTATGATGTATCTGGCAGTGCCGGATGAAACGGACGTTACCGACGCTATAGTTTATTCGTGGCAGAAGGGCAAGAGGGTAGTTGTACCGAAGATACTCTGGCAGGAAAAGTATATGGTACCTGTGCAGATAGATTCGCTGGAGGCAAGTCCCATAGAACTTGCGATATCGGGTTTGCGCAACCCGGTCAACAGTAAGGTCGTAGGGCTTGAGGAAATCGATTTGGTGGTTGCGCCGGGGCTGGGATTTGACAACAAGGGTAATCGCCTTGGCCGCGGGGGCGCATATTACGACAGGTTTTTTGCCGATGAAAAACTCACAGCAGGCAGGTGCGGCATTGCGTTTATTGAGCAGGTCGTTGACCATATACCGGCCACAGCAGACGATAAACGGGTGGATTTTCTGGTTACCGATGCGGGAGTAACGTATTTTAACAGTGATTAGCTTTCGGTAGTGTGTTCGGCAATGATATAATTTGCAGGTTTTCGAGGAAAGCAGAATGGCCCGTTATTTTTTTGGCAGCAGACCCAGGGGGCGGAGCTGGTGGTTAGCCGGCAGGAACTGGATATACATTTTGCTTGTTTTAGTGGTACTTGCTTTATTGTACGGTGTTTACCGTATGAAAGCGCACAACAGAGCGCAGGAGGCTGTACCCGGCGGGCAGGTTTCGCAGCAGGAAATTGCACCTCAATTACAAGGCCCGGCCCAAGGCGAATATGTAATGTCGCCTGCACTTGAGGTTACAGCCGAAGCCGACCCGAAAGTTGCTGAGCTTATCAGCCAGGCCATTGCTTTGGCCGACGCCAGACCGCCGAGAATCATAGAGGCCCGTGACAGACTCAACGAGCTTTTGCCGATACCCATGAGCGCCGAACAGCGGGCGTTTATCAAGGAACAGCTTGGCAAACTCGCACAACAGTGGCTTTTCAGCAGGAAGATATTTCCACAGGACAGGCTTTGCGAACGTTTACACATAAAACCCGGCGCGATACTTTCCAGCATCGGCAGAGAGCACAAGGTCCCGCATGAGATTCTTATGGATATTAACGGCATAGTGCGGGCTGAAAGTCTGCAGGCAGGCGATATTATAAAAGTCATTAACGGCCCGTTCCACGCGCGGGTGCACCGTTCGGTCTTCACGATAGATTTGTATCTGCAGAATACGTATGTTTGCAGCTTTCCGGTAGGGCTGGGTCAGCCGGGCAGAGAAACCCCAACGGGGCTTTGGCTTGCGAAGGTCGGCGGCAAACTGATAAAGCCGGCCTGGACAGACCCGGACACCGGCAAGACGTACCAGCCGCAGGACCCGGATTATCCCCTGGGGTCGCGATGGATTGGATTGGAGGGTATTGAAGGACAGGCCAAAGACCGGACCGGCTTTGCCATTCACGGCACCAAGAATCCCGAACAAATCGGTACCCTGGGCAGCAAAGGCTGTGTTCGGCTGCACAACGGCGATGTGATACTGGTTTATAATCTGCTGATGCCGGGTTTCTCGAAGGTGGAAATAGTGGATTAGAGGCACCGGGTTTTGACAGTCCCTGCTTTTTAGATGCGGGTGGTGCTGGAGCGGTTTGAATAAGGGATTATTTTTCAGCTGTGCTTATGGGTGAAAGGATGATTAAAGACAGCTGCCGCGACAGAACAAGGGATATTGGGGCCGACCTGGCATTGAACGTCAACGGCCCGGTGGCAGCGCGGACGCAGCATTGCAGGCACGCAACGGCAGTGAGGTTGTGGGCGCTGCTAATCACGGTCGGGGTACATATAATAATTTTTACGGCTTTCGGCTTTGTCCAATTTTCCCGCTTCAAAACCGACGACAATCCGGCAGGCCCCTTAGGGGCAGGTAAACCAGCGGCCAGCCTGAAACCGGTAAACAGACCCGCCCAAACAGCGACGATAGCACCAAAACCCAGGATAAGAAAGCCAGCGCTGGGAATTTCCGCGGACAGGATAGAATTGTCGGCAAGAGAAATTTTCGCCAATTTCAAGCCTGCAGCATCGATACCGCACGCAGAGATTTATCAGCAAAGTGCTGCCGGCAGTACTATATCAACCGAAGCATTACAGCCGGCAGGCGGCGTGGAGTTTTTTGGCAGTTTCAGTAAACAGCGTAAAATCTGCTATGTGGTGGATTGTTCGGGGAGCATGCAGGGTCTGTTCGGCCTGGTTCAGGAAAGGCTTTGTGAATCGGTTAAGCAGCTGCAGGGCGACCAGTATTTTGATATTATCTTCTTTTCCGGCCAGAGGGTGCATCAGTTCGGCAGCGGGCAATTGGTCCGCGCGTCGGATGAGGTTAAAAATCAGGCATACAGGTTTATCGATACGGCCAGGCCGGCCGGGAAAACAAACGCCCTGGCGGCACTGGAAATGGCCGTACAGGTGCGGGACACCAGCGGTGCAGGGCCGGAGGTAATATATTTTCTGACAGACGGATTCGAGTTGACTGCCCAGGGTACACAAAGCTTTACGCAGAAAACCACAGAGCTGCTGGCGCAATTTGCGCCGAAAACGATAATAAATACGATAGGATTTTATACACAGCCGCACGACTGCACGCCGCTGGAGACAATAGCACAGCAAAGCGGAGGGCAGTTTGTTCTTGTTACAGACAGTCCCGGGCAAGCCGGAACAGATTTTCTGGAGGAATGAATATTATGATTTATGCCGGCAGCAGCCGAAGGAGATGATGATGGGTAAGAGTTTGTTGTTTAAGGCTGTTTTGCTTTTGGTTTTATTAAGCGTCGTTTCTGCGGTGATATTTTTGGGCCCACCTGCAGCCTTTGGCGGCGACGGTGACGGTTCGCAGACATTTTTTGAGCAATTCGTTATCGCAGGCGGGCCGATTGTGTGGTTTATTCTTCTGCCGATGTCGGCAGTAACGGTATTTCTGGCCGCCGAGCACGGTCTTATTATTCGGCGCAGGAATCTTCTTCCACCCCATATAAAGGACACAATTGGTTCAATTATACGGCACAAGGGCCTTTCGGCGCTGAAGGCCGACACCCTCAGCGGCGAAGATTTGCTCAGTGTTGCGGTCGCCAGGGCAATTACCGGCGGCGCCGGCGACTGGTTCCGGATAAGGAACTTGCTTTTTGAATCGCTTCAGGAACAGGCTTTTGCACTGGGTCGAAGAATAGAATGGGTGAACCTGATTGGTAATGTTTCGCCGATGGTAGGATTGTTCGGGACGGTTTTCGGCATGATAAAGCTTTTCAATGCAATAGTTGTGGCCGGCGGACAGCCGCAGCCGGCTCAACTGGCCGACGGCATATCGGTCGCTTTGGTTACCACCTTCTGGGGCCTGTTTATTGCCATACCCGCACTGGCAATACACTGGGTATTTCGAAATCGTATCGAGACAATCCTCAGCGATGCCGCGGTACAGGCAGAGGACATTATGAGTGAAATGAGGCTCGGTCTGAAAAAGCAGCATGCGGCCGAGGTGTTGGGCGAGAAACGCCCCGAGCCGGCTGTTAAGGATATCGCCGCGCAGCAGGCGAAAACCGCCGGCGAGTCTGTACCCCTGCGATGACACGTTTTGGTTTTTAATCAAAAGCGGCGACAGCATCAGGTAAGGAAGAACGGGACATTATGCTTTTTGAATCGGGCGGTCAAATCAGCAGCGGCCGGGAGCCGAGCGTATGCTCGCTGCGGACAGCCGGCAGGTCGGAAACCGGTTTTAATATGACGCCGATAATCGATATAGTTTTTTTGCTTATAATATTTTTTCTGGTGGTTTGCCGCTTCATAGAGGCTGAGAATTTTCCCGTAACGGTTCCGGACGGGTGCCGTTTTGCCGCGGATTTGTCAGACGCGGAAACGGCACATGCGGCTGTTACAGTTATGAAAACGGCGAAGGGGCAGCTTGTTTTTGCGGTCGGCTCTGAAAAAATTACCACCGGTGTCCACGCAAAGGATATTGAAACAGCACAGGTGGCAGTGCAGCTGGGGCGGTTGATAGACAGTCGCTTGAAAAATCTGCCTGTAGAGCGGAGGGTGGTTGCTTTGCGTATAGACAGGGACATTGATTTTGCACAGGCCCAGTATGCTTTGGCCGGCGTGGCTGCCAGCAGCGCAAGGGACATTCAATTAGCGGCGCTCAAACATACACGGGCTGTTTCTGAATAGAACCGGACAAAAAATGCCGGCGCGATTCTTAAGCGGACTCTTTTTTGGCTTCTTTTGCAGTGAATAAATCTGTTTTGCCCTCGACTATGTCACGTGTGATTACGTATTTTGAGGGCTTGGCCTGGTCGGGTAACTGGTACATAAGGTCAACCATAAGCTTTTCGGCAAGAGAACGCAGCGCCCGTGCACCGGTATCGTGTTTTAAGGCCTGTTGCGCCAGGGCTCGCAGCCCATCGCGGGTAAATTCAAGCTCGGCATTTTCCATTTCGAAGAATTTCTGATACTGTTTTATAAGCGCGTTTTTGGGCTTGGTTAAAATATCCACCAGTGCCTCTTCGTCCAGGGCCGTCAGTGCGGTTATTACCGGCAGCCTGCCGACCATTTCGGGAATCATTCCGTACTCGATGACGTCTTCGGGTATGACCTGCTCCATGTCCCTGCTGTATTCGGCTTTTTCGGTGCCCGCAGCCGTCAGTTCGGAACCGAAGCCAATCATTTTTCTTCCGAGCCGTTTCTTGACGATGTTTTCCAGCCCCACAAATGTCCCGCCGCATATAAAGAGTATCTGCGTGGTATCGATTTGAATATACGATTGTTCGGGGTGCTTTCTTCCGCCCTGCGGCGGCACGTTGGCGATGGTGCCTTCGAGCATTTTCAGCAGTGCCTGCTGAACGCCCTCGCCGGAGACATCGCGCGTGATAGAAACATTCTGACCGGTTTTGCCTATCTTGTCGATTTCGTCTATGTAAACAATCCCGCACTCGGCGGCTTCCACGTCGTAGTCCGCCGATTGAAGCAGTCTCAGCAGGAAGTTCTCGACATCCTCACCCACGTATCCGGCCTCGGTGACGGTGGTTGCGTCACATATGGCGAAAGGCACCTTGAGCATATTGGCCAGCGTGCGAGCAAGCAGCGTTTTACCCGAGCCGGTCGGGCCGATGAGAAGGACATTCGATTTGTCTATCTCCACGTCACCGTCCGAGCTGTCGCTGTGAAAAAGCCTTTTATAGTGGTTGTGAACGGCAACCGAAAGGTATTTTTTGGCCTGTTCCTGCCCGATGACGTACTGGTCAAGGTATTCTTTTATCTGTTTTGGTTTTGGCATTTCAGCCAGGGCAGCGGCTGGTTTTTTCAATCTTTTGCGGTTTTGCAGGATGATGTTATGGCAAAGGTCAACGCATTCGGGACATATAAATACGTCGTTGGGGCCTTCTATGAAGGTATCGGCCTGGGTAGATGACCGGCCGCAAAAACTGCAGATTACCTTGTTTTTATTCAGTCGTTTGGTCATTTCTATTTGCCCCTGCTGTAGTCAGGTTAAATACCGTTTTTTTGCCTTTTACGTACTCATTATACCTCAGTTCGACCTGGCAGGCAAGTTATTTAGCCCGGATTTCCCGGATGAAGTTATGCAAACCAAATGAAGCTCCCCGCAGCAACCTGCAGGACCGCCAAAACAACGGTCAGGTGCAGATTTTATTTAGTCTTAATTATTGACTACTCCAATAACTGTGAACCTTTTTCAATTCTTTTCTCCAGCAATTAAGCTTATCTGATGTATCTCTTCCAAGTCGCTCTGCAAGTTTAAAAAAACCAGAGCCGGGCTTCGTATCGCCACCTTTATGCACAACAATAGCGGCTATCATCCCTCGACCTTTAGCATCTTCTTCAGATGAGACTTCGTCAAGAAGTTTAAATAGCCTTGAACTACGAGCCTTTACTTCGATTGAGTGAATATTTTCAACAAGTTCCGAATATGAAATCGTGCCTTTCATCTTGGCTCGTTCGATGAGTATTTTCTTAACCTCCCTTTTCGCAGATTCCCAATCGGAATCATCAAAACCATGTGTTGACATTTCTTTTTCCTTTTTTTATGAGTTTATTTTCACAAAACCACCATCACTGGATTGCTCGGCTGACCCCTCGCCGGATTTATTTATCGCTATAACGCGATATTCGAGTTCTTTGCCCTTCATCTGCCTCTGTTATGATATAAACCATATTCACCAAGCAGAAAAATTAGCTCACCACGAAGTTCACGAAGTTTAAGGCAATTGATACTATATCTCTTTCTAATCCTTCGGGTTTTTCGTGCACTTCGTGGTTTAAAATAATTTTTAAAGAACAAAGCGCTTGATTCCGGTCTTGAGAATTTCTACATTAAAGTTGATTAAAAGCCCAACCTTCACCTCGGAAAGCTTCATATACGTAAGCAACTGTGCCTTGTGAATTCCCGTTATTTTGTCAACGCTTTTAAGTTCGACAATAAGTTCGTCATCTACAAATAAGTCGACCCGATATCCACAATCCAGTTTAATGCCTTTGTATCTCACCGGAAGCGGCCACTGGAGCCTGAAAGGAATACCGGACTGAGATAATTCATGCCCAAGGCATTGCTCATAAGTCGATTCCAGAAGGCCTGGTCCCAAAGTGCGATGCACTTCCAAAGCACATCCAATAACCCGATTGGACAATTGATCAAATTCCATTTCGTGTCCTTCGTGCACTTCGTGGTTAGTTAACCTTTATTGTCATAGAATATACAGCCTTAGCGGAAAAGTAAACTGATTTCGGAGTAATTAAAGGTGTCCGGTACTTTTTCTTTTTCTTTACTCGCTCTTTCCCCGTTGAATCGGTTCGTATTCTCTCCAGAGTTTCTCAAGCTCAGAATGAGCGCAGATCCCGCACCAATTTTGTTTTCTAAATTTGGTGCGTGGACAATCTCCGAACTATCCCTGTTCCCCTGATATCTGCTTCCTGTTTACCTGTTTACCTGATAAACTTTTTTCTCTCTGTGCCCTCTGAGTGCTCTGTGGCTAATTTTTTTGCCCTTTTTTCTTGACTTTTGTTTGTAATTATGTTATAATACCCTATATTTACCAGAAGGTAAACGCCAGGCGCCAGTAGGCGCCAGCTTAAAAGACATTTCAGATTGCATCTCTGTACTTGTCTGCCACAGCGTGGCACGGTCTTAGGGCCCAGCCGCCCCAGCCAAATATAATTATTCGTGAATGGTCAATACTCAATACCAGTGACGACGAGTTGTTTTCAATTTGGGTCATTTAGATTTTGAAATTGCCTGCCCTCCGTAGCCCGCAGGGCGAAGGATGGGTTTAGCATTTAGGATTTAGAACTTAGGATTTCATCGTTTAGCCTGAAAAATGATCAATTACCAATTACCACCGACCAGCAACGAGCCACCAGCGACGAGAGACCAGCGACCAGCGACGATTAATATGCAAAACAAACCCAATTTGCCGGCTCCTCGAATGAACGTAAATAAAGTATTAACAAAGCATTATGAAAATGTACGCCTCGCACCCGCCCCGAAAACAAACCCAATCAAACTCGAAGCGAAGCGGAGATCCCTACGGGTGAGCTTCTTGGAATCCTCAAACCGGGGACCAATTTCACCCCATCGCCTCTACACCTGCTTCAACTTTTTGCTGTGGGAGGTCGTACGGAGAAAATTATTGTTTTTAACCGTTTATCCGGGAAATGTCAGTTTAGGATTTGTTGCCGAAAGTGGCCGCTAACGAAGATAGCTGACATAAATTGACAATGAGGGATGGATTTGGTAATTTATAGCCAAAAGCACGGTTCTTTAAGGAGTTCCAAAATATCAAAGAAAACGTACATAAATCGCCGCCGTTTTCTTGCAGGTCTGGGCGGTTCAGCAGCGGCTTTTGCCTTGCCGGGTGTTTGGCCCAAATGCCTTCTTGCGGCTGTGCCCAGACAGAACAATATCATAACGCCGAGGGCAAGAGTCGGCATCGCCCGTAGTGAAGCGGGCAAATGTGAGGACCTGGCATTCACCGACATAATGAGCGTGGTCGAGCAGGCGGTTAATCTTGCCGGCGGCCTCGAAGGCATCGTCAGGGATAAACAGGTCGTGGTGCTCAAACCCAACCTGATGTGTCTTTATGTAAATTCCACAGGCCAGAAACTGGCCCCCGATGTCAATGGTGTTACCACAGACTGGCGGGTTACAAGGGCCGTGGCGCAGATTGTCAGAAAGCTCAATCCCCACGGCAAAATTTATGTAATGGAAAGCTCCGCCTTTCAGCAAACCAGAACCACAATGGTCGCGCTGAACTATACACCGGATAAAATACCGGAAGTTGACGGTTTTTTCTGTCTGGAAGAAAGCGGCAGTTACGAGCAATGGGATTCTCCCCAACTTACAACCGTTACACTGCCCAAGGGCGTGGGACTTTACCCCGATTATATGAAGCCGAACAAGTCGCCGCAGTTTTACTTCAACAAGGATTACTACAACGCCGATGTGATTATCAGCATTCCTGTTTTGAAAAACCATCATTATACAGGGCTTACCGGGGCAATCAAAAACGTGGCCATAGGCGCAAGCCCTCCCAATATATACGGCTCGAAATCGCAGTTGACCGTAACACAGGCCACGCCCCAGTATATCGTGGACAAGTGGGGGCCTTTGATTAACCTTATGAGAGTGAAAAAAATCGACCATCGGCCTTATTATCTGGGCAGCTGGATACATGATTATTATCTTTGCAGGCCGGTTGACTTTGTAGTCACCGACGGGCTTCAGGGCTCGCAGAACGGGCCCGATATTCCCCATACGACCAAACAAAAATGCCTCGAAGACAACCAGATGAATATGAGGCTGATTCTGGCCGGTAGAGACGCTGTTGCGGTCGATACCGTACACTCGCTGACAATCGGTTTTGACCCCGACAAAGTCAACCATCTTGTTAATCTAAGCACCGCAGGCTGTATGAATCCTGCCTTTATAAGAGTGGAAGGCAGCGCCGTACACAGTGTAAGGAAGTTCTTTGCCATGGAGTGGGAAAGAGGCGGCGCGGCAAAGCACAACTGTTCCAAAAACCCTGACCTTAAAATAAAAGCTGCCGTTAAGAACGGCGATAAACTTTATTTAAGGCTGGC